>JBKPOS010000038.1:0-37214 GCA_046733215.1 Gemmatimonadota bacterium | reverse complement strand
TCCCGGGCGCACACTCTCGTGGTTCTCGGCCAGCTGGGATGGCAGGAGAATCCGACGCCGGGCGAGGAGTTCGACTTGGGACTCAACCGCGGTCCGCGGGCCTTCTACGCCCACGCTTTCACCGGGGACCGAATGATCAACGTCCTGGTCGAATATCGTTGGACGATGCTCGAGAGCTGGTGGGACGTTCTCGGCCTTGGCCTGGCGGGGTTCGTGGACTATGGGGGGGCATGGTACGAGGGCTCCCCTCGCCGCACCGGGACCGATGCCGGGTTCGGTGTCAGGCTGGGTCCGAGCCGCAGTACGGATACCGATGCAGTAATCAGCATTGATTTTGCACGGCGATTCGAGACCGACATTCAGCGGGCGGGCTGGGCCGTCGTGGTCCGGCGGGGGGTCCGTTTTTAGGGCTGTCTTGCCGCCGGCCTGACGGACGTCCTATATAGAGTGGTGGGCCCGTCCGCCCCGTCAGCGACGTCGGCCCTTTACCAGACAACCGCATGAGACTTACCCTCGTCGAGTCAGATCGTCGGTTCATTCAAACGGCCGAGTGCGCGGCGCTCAGCATCGTCGCTCATGGGGCGTTGATATGGGGCGCGGTCACGCTGACGCAGGGTGGCACAGTTCTACCCCAGACCCCTCGCGAAGCTAGAGTCTTTTTCCTCCTGCCGCCGGATCGCGTAGATGCGCGATCACGGCAGATGGAGGTTGCTCAATGGGGCAAGCTGGGCAGCGACATCGAGGATGGCCGTAACTTCAGCAAGCAGGCCGAGGGCTGGCTTCTCCGCCATGAGGCCGTCAATCGCCGGGGGACGGAGGACAAGAGCGGAGCGCAGGGACAGTTGCCGATGGGGGTCCAGGAAGCTCTGCCCGATACCGTCTTCAGCGTCCTCGAGGTTGACTCGACGGTCGAGCGGTATCCTTGGAGCGCGGCCCCTACCTACCCACCCAAGCTCCTCGCCGCCGGCACCGAAGGCACCGTTTACGCCCAATTCGTCGTAGACACCACCGGAGCGGTGGACACCACTTCGATCCGCGTCCTCACCAGCCCCCATCCCGAGTTCGAGGCTTCGGTCCGCGCTGCCCTGGCGCATATGCGTTTTCGCCCCGCTAAGCGGGGTGCGTATCGTGTTCGCCAACTAGTCGAGCAGCACTTCCGCTTCACTATCGCGCCGCCTCCTCAAATCGCCGACAGAAAGCGAGTTTCCTGACCGACCCTGACAGGTCTGGAGCCAGGGTAGGCCTGATTTAACCGGTTCGGCCGCCGATCACAGAGCACATGTGACCGGCATAGACGGCAAGCGAGGGGTGGTTGGCCATGATTGTCATCCAACCCTTCAAGGCGGAGGCGTCCGTGTCGTTCGCACTCTATCTGATCGGGTTCTTGGTCTTCATCGCCGGCATCGCCTGGGCGCTCGATACCGCGGGAGTGCCTCGGCTTTACATCATGATTGCGGCCGTCATTCTGGTAGGCTTGGGCATCGTCACGGGGGTCGGGAGAACCCGGCGCAGGGATCCCTCGTAGCGAGGTTCAGGGCGGCAACCGGCGTTGCGTATCAGCATGCCTGACAGAGGTTCAGCAGCCTCGGCGCCGTAGCCAAGTGGTAAGGCAGAGGTCTGCAAAGTGGATGGCACAGTCCGTGCGAATCCGCTTGAGTCCCTAAGAGGTCGCCACAAGCTGAGAAAGCCCCCGTGAAGTGATGGGGGCCTTTCCGTGTGAGTCCGCGCGAATTCGCCGAATTCCGCGATGGAGTGCCCACACGAGTGCCCACAACGCCCCGCCGACTCAACGGCAGCAGGGGGCATGTCGTGACTTCGGGGAGGGGCGGCGGCATATTCTCCTGCGTCCTCAGCTGGTGTCCCCTCTAGTGCCACACGTCGACCCATTGGCCAGCGACCCCGTCGGCCGCGGGAACCCGCTCGCCGCAGGTCTCGCCGACCGGTACCGGGTAGAGCGAAAACTCGGCACTGGCGGCATGGCTACGGTCTACCTGGCTGAGGACGTTCGCCACCACCGGAAGGTCGCGGTGAAGGTGCTGCACGCGGAATTCTCCGCGGCGTTGGGCACGGAGCGGTTCCTGAAGGAGATCGAGCTCACAGCTGGCCTGCAGCATCCCCACATCCTCCCGCTGTTCGACTCCGGTGCGGTGGACGGCATGGCCTACTATGTCATGCCGTACGTGGACGGCGAAACGCTGCGCGCGCGGCTGGCGCGCGAGCGGCAGCTCCCGGTGGAAGAGGCGCTACGGATCGCGCGCCAGGTGGCCGACGCATTAGCGTATGCACATGAGCGCGGTGTGATCCACCGGGATATCAAACCGGAGAACATCCTGCTGCAGGGTGGGCACGCGCTCGTCGCCGACTTCGGGATTGCGCTCGCCAAACAGGCCGGCGAGCGGATGACGCAGACGGGCCTTTCCTTGGGCACACCGCAGTACATGGCCCCCGAGCAGGCGGCGGGCGAGCTCCGTTGATGGCCGCGCCGACGTCTATGCGCTGGGCGCGGTGACCTACGAGATGCTCGCCGGTGAACCGCCGTTCACGGGTCCGACTGCGCAGGCCATTGTCGCCCGGCTGATGACGGAGCGGCCTCCGGGCATCATCGCGAGGCGCGGGACGGTCCCACCGCATGTCGAGAATGCGGTGCTCATCGCGCTCGAGAGGTTGCCCGCTGATCGGTTCGCGAGCGCGGCGGAGTTCTCGGCCGCGCTCATGGCGCCCGGTAAGGTGGCGACGCGGCGCGGTCGCGCGATTCGCCACCCGCGCACCTCCCGGTGGCCCTTGGTCGCGCTGGGAGTCGTGGCCCTTGGTGCGACGGTCGTCGCCGCGTGGGCGCTGTCACACCGCGCGGCGTCACCCGACAGAGCCAGCGGCCCGGTGTACCAAGCCAGCATCGTCCTCCCCGACTCGACACCGCTCGCCTTCATCGGCTCCGGGCCGCTCGGCGTCGGCACGCCGGCGCTGGCCGTCTCACCGGACGGCGCCACCCTCGTGTTCGTAGGTCAGTCGGGCGGCACCACCCGGCTCTACGTGCGTCCCCTCAGCGGTTCTACTATCGCGGCATTGCCGGGTACGGAGGGAGCCTACGCGCCGTTCTTCTCGCCCGACGGCCAGTCGGTCGCCTTCTTCGCCGGCGGGACGCTGAAGCGCACGAGCCTCGCCGGCGGCGCCACCGTCGCCCTCGCCGACCTCGTGCTGCCCTACGGGGGTGCGTGGCTCGCCGACGGCCGCATCGTCGTGCTCGCCCAGGAGGGACACATGTTGGTCGCCGTCCCCTCCGCGGGCGGCGCGCCGACGCCTATCGGTGCACGGGGTGTGCCCGTTCGCATGGTCTTCCCGCAGCCGCTCCCCGGCGACAGCGCCGTGCTTCTGTCCACCGTCGACGCCCACCTCGCCGTGGTTTCGACGCGAACGGGGCGCACGATGCTGCTCGGCCCCGACGGCCCCGTGGCGGCGGATTTGGCGATGCCGGGCGCGAGACTCTTCGCGGGGACCAATCCTCGGTTCGTCTCGTCTGGCCACCTGTTGTACCAGTCGCTGGATGGGGCGGTGATGGCCGTCCCGTTCGATGACCGCGCTGCTCGCGCGCTCGGCCCGCCGGTGCCGGTTCTCGCGGACGTGCGCGTGGAGAGCGTTTGGGGGATCGGCCAACTCGCGACGACGCGGGACGGCGAGCTCATCTACGCGCCCGGAGAGAACGGTCGCCTGACGACGCTCGTCTGGCGAGACGCCGCGGGTCGGCAGGACACGCTCTCCGCGTTCGGTCGCGCGGACTACGGCGAGCTCGATCTCTCCGCCGACGGAACCCGTCTTGTGGTTCGCATCTGCACCAGTCAGGGGACGTGCGCTCCGCACGCGCTCCGGCTGCGCGAGGGCGTCCGCGTCGTCCTCCCGTCAGCCCCGGGATTCTTCGACTCGTCTGTCGGCTGGGTCGCCATGGGCGATCAGATCTTCGACAGCCGCCCCATGAAGGCACGCGACACCTCGATGATCGAGACGCGTCTCTACTCGCCCGAGACCCCCGAGCGGGTGGAACGCCTCGCCGGCGTCGTCGTCCGCGATGTCGCGCGCGACGGAGGGGTGCTGTATGAGCGAGGCGGCTCGCTGCACGTCGCGCCCAATATGGACGAGGTGCGGTCCGCCACACCGCATGCCGGCTTCCGACTTCGGGAAGCGGACGCGTGGGGTCATCAGCTCCGACAGGGAGGGGAGTGGGTCGCGTACACGGCACGCAGTGAGCAGGCGGGAGAATACGTCGTCTTCATGGCGCGCACGCGTCCTCCGTTCGATCACTGGCGCGCGTCGCCGCGTGGAGGCGAGGAGCCGGTGTGGAGTCCCGCGGGGGAGCTCGTCTATCGCGAAGGGAACCGGTGGATGAGCGTCTCGCCGCCGAAGGCAGCTGGCGCAGGGCCCGGACCGGCGAAGTTCCTGTTCACCGGTCCCTACCTCAACGTCCTCGGGCGCTCGCACGATATCGCGCCCGACGGTCGACATCTGCTCATCGCCGGCCCCACCCAGCTCACGACGACGACGCTCACACTCGTGACGAATTGGGTCAGCCGCTTACCGGCGGGTCGCGCGGCGTCTTTGCCATGATCTGCGCCCACAATGCCCTTGAGCCCTGCTGGACCGTAGTGCTAACTTGTTGTCCCGTAATACCAGGCGCCGTAGCCAAGTGGTAAGGCAGAGGTCTGCAAAACCTCCATGCGGCGGTTCAAATCCGCCCGGCGCCTCTCGGTGCCGCACCAACTTCGGGTCGCTCGTTCGGGCGGCCCTTCGTGTCTGGGAAGATTCTTAGGAAGAATCTCTCAGACTTTCGCTCCGAGCCGCTTCGATGCCAAGGTAAAGCCCGGACAACCGTCCTATAAGCCACGCATTGAGTTACCCAGCAGCCCTGATCTGAACTCTCCGGGTTGTTCCCGCGCCGGGCCTGCCGTTCCTATCGAAGCCCTTCTCTGCGGAAGCTCTGATTACTGCCTTCGAGCGGTTGCTCGCCAAGCCTGTTAGCCACCAGCCATAGCCGTCAGTTGAGCGAACGGAGGTAGGCGGTTATTGCGCGCAGCTCGCGACCACTGAACTGGGGTAAGGCCGGCATTTGCGTCCCCGGCTTGAGCGACGGAGCATTGGTAATCCAGGCTTCGAGGTAGCCGGGTGTATTCGGCAGCGTCCCGCTTGCAATGGTTGCCCGGCTGGCGAGATGGGTGAGATCGGGCGCGACCCGGCCATTCGCCTCGGTTCCCTTGATCCGGTGACAGAAGGCGCAGGCGCCACCCACGACCAGCTGGCGACCGGCCAAGGTTTCGGAGTCAGTCGGTTCCCGAGCCGGAGCTTGCTGCCCTGCCAGCCACCGCTCGAAATCGTCAGGTGACTCGGCCACGACGGTGAACGACATGTGGGCGTGTTGCACTCCGCAGAACTCGGCGCATCGGCCATCGTAGCGGCCTGGCCGCTCGGCAATGAGCCGGAGCTCATTGGTGTCTCCCGGAATGAGATCCAGTTTGCCCTGAAGAGCCGGGACCCAGAAGCTGTGGATGACATCCTGGGACGTGAGCAGCAATCGCACTGATTTGCCCACGGGGATGTGTAGCTCGTTCGCGGTGACCACTTCGTCGCCCGGATTTCGCCCATCATATTCGAATCGCCACCACCACTGACGCCCGCTGACGTGCACCACGAGATCCGATGCGTTTGCGCGCACGGGAAACCGCCCCAACGCACTGCTTCCCACCAGAAAGACGATCACCAGGACGACGGTCGGCATCACGGCGCCGCCCCACACGATCCAGCTCGGCTTGTGCGGACCTAGATCGACGGCAACCGGATCGCGCTCGAGACCGCGGCGCACGGAGAGCCATTGAATCACGATTACGGTCAACAGAATGAGTGCGCCGAGCGCGGTCATGAACCAGCCGAGGCGAGCAATCCGGTCGGCGGCGAGGCTCGCCGAATGCAGGGTTACTGGCGCACTCTGACATCCAGCCAGACCGAGCGCAGTAAGAGCGGCGAGTTCAGCGCGGCGGGTCCGGTTCATCGGGGGTCCGCATGGACTTGATGTAGGTCACGATCTTCCAGATTTGATCCGGGGGAAGCTTGGTGCCCCACGCCGGCATACCCTTGGTCCGTCCGTCGGAGATCGATGCAAACACATCGGCATCCCGCCCGCCGTAGATCCATGTGCTGTCGCGAAGACTGGGACCCATGCCTCCGCCGGCGTGATCGCCATGGCAACCCGCACAGTTGTACCACACGAATAGCCGGCGCCCCTCGGGCAGCACGGTTCGATCGTCAGCGTGCGGGTTGGCGGCGACCGGCAGCACCCGATCTGGGCCCGGCTGCGGACCGATCGGGAACGATGCACTTGTGGGTCTGGCCGACGCGGCACTAAGCGGCGGTGGGCGCGATTCTCCGCAGGCGGCGAGGGCTAACGCAGCGGAGGTGAGAAGAATAGCTCTCTGATACATGGGGTCCTCAGTTTCCGACACCGCCCAGCAAGGGCACGCCGTAGTTCTCGAGAATGTCATGGATCTCTGCCCGATGTCGATCGAGCGCGCCCTGGATCCGGTCGCGCATCGCATGATCACCCCGTCGTACGCCGGCCGCGATGTCGAAAGCAAAGGGGAGCGCGGGAGGATCAATCTCCGGCGATACCGGAACGAGGTCGAGGGGCACAGCAGAGCGGCGTGCGAAGTATCCCGCTAACGGGCCCCAAGCGATCGCGAGGTCGACATCACCATGAGCGACAGCCTGGATCAGATCGGCGGGCGGGTTGGGCTTCGAGTAATCGCCATACAGGCTGTAGCCGACCACGTTGGCGACCATCCCACGACGAGCGAGCGCTTGGGCAGCCGGCGGGTTCTCGTAATCGTCGCCCGCGAAATGGATTCCAATCCGGAGCCGGTGAAGGACCGAGTCATCCAGCGATCGGATGTGCAATCCGCGATCGCGTCGGCTCAGAAAGACATAGGTCGAGCGATAGTACGGCTTGGTCCGCAAGACTGCATCGAGACCGGCCGGCACGCCGAGCACAACGTCGCAGCGGCCGAAGTTGAGGGTGTTGCGGAAGAACCCCCGTCGCTGGGGCCACCATGTGTAGCGCACCGGCAAATCGAGGTCGGCCCCGATCACTGTGGCGATCTTATTCTCAAAACCTTCGCCGCGCTGGTTCGAGAAGGGGAGGTTGTTCGGGTCGGCACAGACCTTGAGTTCGCGCAGGGGCGCCTTGGGCTGGTACTGAGATGCCATGAGCGCGATAGCGATGAGCACTCCGAGGCATAGCTCAAAGCGAAAAGACATAGAGCATGCCGCCCATGGTGGTCTTCTGCTTAAGGTCAGGAACCGCTCCGGCTACGCCGAGCGCCGTGTAGGGATCGGAAGTGGAAACAGCCGGAAAGGCGACGGCCCCCATCCATCCACCAATGCCGGAGTAGACGGCGATGTATTCTTTGCCGTCGGGGCCTCGATACGCGATCGGATTCCCAACGATTCCCGAGCCGGTCTTGAACTTCCACAGCTCAGCGCAGCTCTTCGCGTCGATGGCTTTGAACCAGCCGTCCATCGTGCCGTAGAACACGATGTCCCCTGCGGTAGCAAGCACGCCGCTCCAGAGCGGGAGGTCCTCCTTCACTCCGCAGACTTTTCGGCCTTTCAGAGGATCCCACGCCACCAGCTCGCCCCGGTATCCGCCCGGACCGGGAAACATCTTGATGCTGGCGCCAACGTAAGGCGTGCCGGCGATGTAGTTCGCCTCGACGCCAGCATAGTTCATGCACACGTTGTGGGCCGGGATGTAGAGCAGGCCGGTGTGCGGGGAGAAGGCGGAAGGCTGCTGATCCTTCGCGCCGGTGGACGACGGGCAAATGTCATTGGTGTAGTACCCCTGGTGCGACCGCTTCTCGGGCACCTCGACAGGCTTTCCGGTCTTGAGGTCAATCGAGGTGGCCCAATTGGTCGGCTGGTATTGCTGAGCGACCAGGATCTCGCCGGTAGTGCGGTCCATGGTGTAGACGAAGCCGTTACGACCAGGGTGGATCAACAGTTGGCGCGTCTTTCCACCGACCGGCATGTCGACCAGCACGTTTTCCATGATCTCGTCGTAGTCCCACGCATCGTGGGCGACGAACTGGTAGGCCCACTTGGCGTAGCCGTCCTCCGGATTCCGCGCGAACAGGGTGATCGACCATTTGTTGTCGCCCGGCCGCATATCCGGATTCCACACGCCCGGATTGGCGGTGGCATAGTACAGCAGATCCAGTTCGGGATCGTAGGTAAGCCAGCCCCAGACCGTCCCGCCGCCGAGCTTCCATTGGTCGCCGGTCCAGGTGCGGACACCGAGATCCTTGCCCTGATCCTTGGGATAGAAAGGATGAAAGCTGGGGCCGATGCGGACGTCCGTGTCTGGCCCCGTGGTAAACGCCCGCCAGACCTCCTTGCCCGACCCGAGGTCGAGCGCTGCCAGGTAGCCGCGCACGCCAAGTTCCGCGCCGCTGTTGCCGACGAATACCTTCCCCTTCACCACTAGCGGCGCCATCGTGATCGTTTCGCCTTTGTCGACGTCGCCAAGCTTGGTGCGCCACACCTCTTTTCCCGTCTTCGCATCCACCGCGACCGTGTTTCCATCCAGCGTGTTGTAGATCACCTTCCCATCCGCGTATACCGCGCCGCGATTGATCACATCGCAGCAGGCAATGCCGATGGCCCGGTCGCTGGGGTTGGGCGCGTAGACCCACTTCACCACGCCGCCCGGCTTTGTCAGATCGATGGCGTAGAGGAGGTTCGGCCACGGTGTGACCACGTACAGCGTGCTTCCCACCACGAGGGGCTGACCTTCGTGACCCTGCAGCACGCCCGTGGAAAAGGTGATCACCACCTTCAGGTCCTTCACATTCGTAGCCGTGATCTGACTTAGTGAACTGAAGCGGGTGCCAGCCAGATCGTGGCTCGGCATGGTCCATTCGCCGTCACTCTGTGACAGCGCCCGAGTCGGGACTCCCGCTCCGACAACTAACAAGACGCTCACCGCTCGAGCCCAACGCATCAATCCATCTCTCCTCCGATGCGCGCGCGGAGAAATCCGCGCCCATCGGTGTATTGCTACTGCAGCGTATACAGGTACGCGGCGATGTCGCGAGCTGTCTGCTCGCTCACGCTGAGGTTTGGCATTGCGGTCCCCGGCTCGATTGCCTGGGGATCTCGTATCCAACGAACCAGATTGTCCGGTGTGTTGGGAACTTGCCCGGCTATCATGATTCGCGACCCCATGCCGGCGAGAGGCGGGCCGACCTTTCCATCGGCCCCCTGGACGCCCGGAATGACATGACAGGCGGCGCATCCGATAGCGGCCAATGCTTGACGGCCTCGGTCAGCACTAGCTCCGGGCACGGCAATCGAGGCCTCACCGTTACGGCAGCTACTAATGGCGACCGTCGCTGCAATCGACATCCCTGCGATCACTCCAGTGGCGAGCCCACCGGCGTGGGGCCAACCCGCGTAGAGATGTTTCAGTCGCATCAGTGCACCTCGTTACACGATTGAAGCAGCAGCGGGAGAATGGCCATCAGCACGAGCCCCAGCAGGAAGAGCGCACCCGCGAGCATGCCGCTGCAAGCCAGGAATCGGGCTCGACCGATCGCGGCCGGCTCGGTCGCTCCCCTGGTCGCGGACGAGCGCCCCAGGCGGCGCCAGTTTGCTCGGGCGATCGTCAGTCCGGCGATGGCCAGCAACAAGCACAGAATGGTCAGTCCAACGAAGGCCGTGAACGCCGGCGGGGTTGCGTAGTGGGCTGCCCCGGAATGGCTCCATGCGCATCCTTGCGCAACCAGCACGTAGCCGACCAACTCTGCCAAAGCCCACGCCGCCGGCGCCGCTACGATCCCGAACCAAAGTCGGCCAGAGGAGACGGGCAGCGCGGACCCAGGATGCGATGCGTGCATTAGCTCGCCCTCATGACAGGTGCGGGGATACGTAGAGCACCGCCACGATCGCGACCCACACACCGTCCACGAAATGCCAGTACAAGGCCGCGTTGGATACGCCTTGGTAGCGACTCGATGTGAAGTGTCCCCGCAAAGCCCGCACGGCTGTGAAGCCCAGAATCAGCAGTCCGAGGGTGACATGTGCGCCATGGAAGCCGGTGATGGTATAGAAGAGCGAGGCGTATGCGTGGGTCCGGGGGCCGAAATGCGACAGCTTGTTGTGATATTCGACTGTCTGGAGCGCGAGAAAGACAATCCCGAGCAGGATGCTACCCGCGAGCCCCGCTTTGAGGCGCGCTCGGTGCCCGGATCGGATCCCGCGCTCACCCCACGCCAGCACTGCGCTGCTTGCCAGCAGCACGACCATCATCAAGACCGGCATGCCGAGCTTCGGCAGCTCGAACCCCGCCGGAGGCCACCTTGGACTTCCGCTGCCGAGATAGAGGTAGGCAGTTAGCAGGCACGCGAAGAGCGCTCCTTCGGTAGCGCAAAGCAACGCCATACCCCACCAGCCAACGTCCCGGGTGTGGCTGTCGGCGAGTGCCGGCTGCGTCATCGCGTAGCTCGTCACGTCTCCGTCTCCTGGATGCGCATTGGAGCCGGCCAAAGCCAGCGAGCCAGGGCAAACAGCGTCAACACCCCACTAACCACGGCGAACCAAGACCAGCGGAGTAGCAAGCCCGTGAAGAAGGTCAGTAGCGTGAGGGAGATGACGACCGTCCAGGTGTTCTGTTCCGGCAACTGAATGGGCCGCTCCGGCTCCGCATCGAGTGCGGTGGTTCGCAGAGTCTGGCGCCCGTCATCGAGCGCGGGTCCGGCGCCAAGATTGTCATCCCAAAGCGGATTTCGGCTCGCCACCAGGGGGATGCGTGCGAAATCATAAGGCGGCGGCGGCGAGCTGACGGCCCACTCCAGACTGTCCGCCGCCCAGGGATTATCTCCGGCAATCGCGCCGTGCCGACGGCTTCGTACCGCGTTCCAGAGAGTGACCAGCCCGCCCAGAGCGAAAAGAAAGGCACCGACCGTCTCCAGCATATTGACCGGTCCGAGTCCGAGCTCAGGAGGGTAGGTGTAGACCCGCCGTGGCATGCCTTGCAGCCCAGCCAGGTGCATGGGGAAGAACGCGAGATTGAGACCGACCACCAGCATCCAGAAGCTGGTGAGACCGAGACGGCGGTCCATCAGCCGGCCGCTCATCTTGGGATACCAGTAGTACAACGCGGCGAAGATGGCGAAGACCGAGCTGCCCGCGAGCACATAATGCAGATGGGCAACCACGAAATAGGAATCGTGAACCTGCCAATCGAACGGCACGACCGCCGTCATGACGCCGGTTATGCCGCCGATCGTGAACTGCAGGATGAACGCGATCGCGAACAGCATGGGAAGTCGCAGCACCACCCTGCCATTCCACATCGTGCCAAGCCACGCAAAAATCTGAACCGCGCTGGGGATGGCGATCGTCATGCTCGCGGCGCCAAAGAAGCTCATCGAGAGTTGCGGCAACCCGGTCGCGAACATGTGGTGGACCCAGACGCCGAATCCCACGATGCCGGTGGCGATGGTCGCGAGAGCGACGAAAGTGTGGCCAATCATGGGGCGTCGTGAAAAGACCGGGATGATCATCGAGAGCATGCCAGTCGCAGGCAAAAAGACGATGTAGACCCACGGATGGCCGAAAAACCAGAAGAGGTGCTGCCAGAGAAGGGGATTGCCCCCACGATCGGGCGAGAAGAACACGAACTGCCACCGGCGCTCCAGCTCGAGGAATCCGAGCGCGGCCGTCAGCGCAGGCATCGCGAAAATCACGGCGACGGAGGTGGTCAGCGAACTCCAGAGAAAGAGCGGGAGCCGGTCGAGCGACATGCCCGGCGCTCGGAGCCTCAGGATGGTAACGATGAGATTGACCGCGCCGGCGGTCGTCGCGATGCCCAGATAGAGGAGCCCGAGCGCGTAGAAATCCATGTTGAGCCCGGGATCGTACTGCACATCCGTGAGCGGAGTGTATGCAAACCAGCCGCCGTTGGGCGCCTGGCCGACCAGAAAGCTCGCGTAGATAAAGACCCCGGAAAGCAGAAAGGCGAAGTAGCTGAAAGCGTTTAGTCGAGGAAAGGCGAGCTCGCGAGCGCCGATGAGGAGCGGTGCCAGGTAAAAACTGAATCCCGATAGCATCGGCTGGATGAAGAGAAACATCATCGTCGTGCCATGCATCGAGAACAGTTGGTTATACGCCTCCGGCGAGAGGAAATGATTTTCGGGGCGAGCGAGCTGCAACCGCATCAGCGCCGCTTCCAGGCCGCCCAGGGCGAAAAAGACCCACGCCGTTACGATGTAACGAATCCCGAGCGTCTTGTGATCGACGGTAGCCAGGCGGGCAAGCCAAGTGCGCGGTGTTTCCCAATGCTCCCGGAGCCGGTTCCCGATTGCCGGCGCTATCCCGATCTCCTCCGCAATGATGCCCACGCTCGGGCTCCTGAAATGAGCACTCTGCCTCTCGGCGGGGAACCCTGAGGCAGCGTTCGACGATGCTAGTGTTTTAGCCGAAGGCTGAGGGGTGCGCCGTGACTCTTGTCACCCGCCTCTTACTGCGCTCGTTGGCAGGAGAGACCGGACGCCGCCGCCGCGGATCACCACCAGCGCATCACGATTCAGGCGCGGACATAGTTCCGAAAAATTCATCCGCCGCGCCACCGTGATGGGAATCACGGCCCACACCGATCACAAATACGGGATTCGAGCGGTATGACGCGCCTGCAGTCCTGGCGTGTGCGGTAGCTGAGCGCGGCGAGCCTCTCTCCCCTGGCTCACGCTGGCAGCCATTGCCTTCATGTGCGCGTGATCGCACCAGTCGTCGTGAAGAAAGTGAATGGGCGCGCTCTTCCCTCCCCGAAGCAATCGCATCGCGCGGCGCGCCATTGTCGCCGGACTTGCCCTCATAGTGTTGGTGCCGGTTGGCCTCATGGTTCTGGTTCGCACGCCTGCCGTGACCGAGCAGGGACGCGGCGCACTCCAGCCGATCGAGTTCAACCATCCGATGCATGTCGCGGGACTTCAGCTCGACTGCCGCTACTGCCACTACACCGCAGATCGGGCCGCGACCGCGGGCTTTCCCTCCACCGAGACTTGCGTGCCTTGCCACAGTGCGGCGTGGCTGGCGAGCGCTCCTTTCGGTCCGGTGCGCCAGAGCCTTGCGACCCACCAACCCATTCCCTGGCAACGGATCAACCGGCTACCGGATTTCGTCTTCTTCAATCACGCGATCCACGCCAGAGGCGGCATCGGCTGCGAAAGCTGTCATGGTCGCGTGGATCGGATGGCGCAGGTGCGCCAGGCAGCGCCGCTCACCATGCCCTGGTGCATCGACTGTCACCGGCATCCCGAGCCGCACCGCCGTCCCGACGGAGCGATAACAGTAATGGGGTGGCTGCCGCCCGCCGGTGCAATCCAGCCTGCGCCACTCGGTGGGGAACGCATCGCCGCCATCACGACCTGCTCGGCTTGTCATCGGTAATGTGCCCATGAGCGACCCGCGCGAGCGCTATTGGCGCAACCTCGAGGCTCAGCTCCGTCGCCCGGAAGTTCGCGAGGCGATTGCACGCGAGTTCCCCGACTCTGCAGTCTCACCGCCGAGCAATCTCGGCCGACGCGACTTCGTGCGGCTGCTCGGCGCGAGCATGGCGCTCGCCGGCCTCGGCGCTTGCGTCAAGCGCCCCCGCGAGAGGATTCTCGCCTACGTATCGAACGCCGTGGAAGCAACTCCGACGCTCGCCCGTCATTACGCCACGAGCATGACGCTCGACGGGTTCGCTACCGGCCTCCTGGTCGAGAGCCATGCCGGCCGCCCAAGCAAGATCGAAGGCAACCCAGATCATCCTGCGAGTCTTGGCGCTGCCGGCATTTTCGAGCAGGCCTCGATTCTCGGCCTCTACGATCCGCAGCGAGCGCGGTCGGTGCGCGTGGCCGGCCGTCGCAGCAGCTGGGCCGCCTTTCTCGCAAGCATTGCCGAGGCGCCGATGCGCCAGGCGGCGGGCGAGCGCGGCGCGGGGCTCCATCTGCTGCTCGAGCCGACGGCATCGCCGCTCGTTGCCGACCTCGTCGCTCGAGTCCGGGAGCGCTACCCCGACGCACAGGTCCACTTCCACTCAGCGATCGAGAACAGTGCCGGCCGCCGGGGAACCGCAGCCGCCTTCGGCCGCGAACTGCAGCCGATCTACGACTTTACATCTGCCGACGTGGTATTCGCACTCGAGGCGGACTTCCTCGCCACGATGCCGTACGCATTGCGCTACGCCCATGACTTCGCTGAGCGGCGTCGGCCGATGACGCCTTCTGATGCCATGAGCCGATTGTACGCGATCGAAACGGCGCCGACCGTCACCGGCCGCGCCGCCGACCACCGCCTGCGAGCCCGGCCGAGCGAGGTCTCGTTGCTCCTCGCTGGCGTCTCCCAGCGGATCGCGAAGGCGTCTGGCCTCTCGGCGGACGTCGAGGCTGTCCTCACGGCGATCACGAACAGCGCACCGACCCCGCATGGTGCCTGGCTCGACGCTGTGGCAGCGGATTTACTCTCGCACAAGGGCCGTTGCGTCGTCATCGCCGGGGAACGGCAGGCGCCCGCGATTCACGCCCTGGCGCATCTCCTCAACGTCGCGCTCGCCAACGTCGGCGTGACGGTCCGCTACATCGAGCCGCCCATCTCGCGCGGCGGCGGCGATGTCGGGCTCTCGGCGCTCACAGATGCCATGCGGTCCGGCGATGTTGCCTGGCTCGGAGTGTTGGAGGGCAATCCCGCATACACGGCACCCGCGGATCTCGACTTTGCGAGTCTGCTCGCTCGGGTTCCGAATACGGTGTATCTCGGGACTTATCGCAACGAAACGGCACGTGCATGCCGCTGGTTCGTTCCGGGGCAGCACTATCTCGAGTCGTGGGGTGATGGCCGCGCCTGGGACGGTACTGCTTCGCTGGTACAGCCACTGATCGAGCCACTCTACAGTGGGCATGCTGCCACGGATTTGCTCGCTTCGCTGGCCGGCGAGATGCGCCGTCCATACGAACTTCTCAAAGCGGGATGGGAGCAACGTCTGCGGGGCGACAACACGAGGTGGGAGGAGGCGTTGCAGCGTGGCGTGATTCCGAAGAGCGAGTCGCCAGCCCAGAGTGTGAGGCCTGACGGACGCGAACTGATCCCCCTGCTTCAGAAGCTGTCCACTCCCGCGAAGCCCAACAGCGATCTTCTCGAGCTCGTTCTCGCTCCGAGCGCCACGGTGCACGACGGCCGGTTCGCCAATAACCCGTGGCTGCAGGAGCTGCCGAACCCAGTCACCCAGCTCACCTGGGGCAACGCGGCGATGGTAAGCCCACGCACCGCAACGCGCCTTGGCCTGGACTCGGGGAATCTGGTGGAGCTAGCCTCGGGCGAGCGACGGATTACGGTGCCTGTGCTGATCGTGCCGGGCCATGCTGATGCGGCGGTGACGGTGCCCCTCGGCTATGGCCGAGTTGCCGGCGGCCGCGCCGATGGCGCCGAGCAGGTCGCGGATGGCGTAGGCACAAATGGGTACGTGCTTCGCATGTCAATGAATCTCGAACCCTTGTCTCAGGTGTCGGTACGGCGTCTGACCGACTCGCGCGGGCGCCCGCGGCAAGTGGCGCTTGCCATTACCCAGACCCACTGGCAAATGGATGGTCGACCACTTGCGCTTGCAGCCACACTCGAGGAGTACCGGCGACAGCCGGTCGTCGCCCCTCGAGAGCGAGGGCCGTCGCTTTCACTCTATGAGCCGGAACGACAGACCGCGCCGGACCAGTGGGCAATGACGATCGATCTGTCGGCGTGCACCGGCTGCAGCGCGTGCGTCGTCGCCTGCCAGGCGGAGAACAATGTTCCGGTAGTCGGCACGAGGGGTGTGCTGGACAGCCGCGAGATGCACTGGCTCAGGATAGATCACTACGCAGAGGGGCCTTCCGACGACCCTGCGATTCTTGTGCAACCCATGCTCTGTCAGCACTGCGAAAAAGCGCCTTGCGAGTATGTCTGCCCGGTGGCCGCCACGGTGCACAGCCCTGACGGCATCAACGAGATGGTGTACAACCGATGTGTCGGCACCCGGTTCTGCTCCAACAATTGTCCTTACAAGGTGCGGCGGTTCAACTGGTTCAACTACAACGCGGAGGTAAGTGAGACCGAGCGGCTGGCGAAGAACCCGGATGTAACGGTGCGTGCGCGCGGTGTGATGGAGAAATGCACGTTTTGCATCCAGCGAATTCGGGAAGCCCAGATCTCGGCACGAGTGGCAGGCCGTCCGCTCCGGGCTGGTGAAGTGCGGACCGCGTGTCAGCAGGCCTGCCCCACGCGAGCGATCGTCTTCGGGTCGCTTACCAACGCGGAGGACGAAGTCGGGCAGCTGCGCGACCATCCACGGGCGTATGACGTGCTGCACGAGCTCGGCACCGAGCCTCGCGTCCGCTACCTGGCACACATCTCGAACCCGAATCCACGACTTTCGGCGAGGCCGTCATGACGGCCGGCGTCACCGCCATCGAAAGCCCTGCAGATAACCCGGCGGAGACGCACCCGCTGATGATTGGCCGGCCCGATGACGCGGCACTCACAGATCGGCTCCTGGCACCCCTCCTCCGGGGCCCGCGTGGGTGGCGAATCGTGCTGGTTGCGTCGGCCCTCGGCACGCTCGCGTTGTTCGGGGCGATCGGCTACACCTTCGCACGCGGCATCGGAGTCTGGGGCAACAACATCCCCGTCGCTTGGGCGTTCGCGATCATAAACTTTGTCTGGTGGATCGGCATCGGGCACGCGGGAACGTTCATCTCGTCTTTCTTGCTTCTGTTTCAGCAGCGATGGCGCGGCTCGGTGAACCGCGTTGCCGAGGCGATGACCATCTTCGCACTCGTGAACGCCGCGATCTTCCCGGTCATTCACCTCGGGCGGCCCTGGTTCGCCTATTGGCTCATTCCGTATCCGCCGCGCTTCGACGTCTGGCCCCAGTTCCGCAGCGCGCTACCCTGGGACGCCGCAGCGGTGGGGACCTACTTCACCGTATCGCTGCTGTTCTGGTATCTCGGATTGGTCCCCGATCTCGCTACCGCACGCGACCGGCTGCGGGGGCGGCTGCGGCAGCAGATCTACGGGATCTTTGCGCTCGGCTGGCTTGGCGCCGCTCGCCAATGGCGGGAGTACCGGATGGCCTACGTTCTCCTCGCCGGGCTCGCCGCGCCGCTCGTCATCTCGGTGCACAGCATCGTCAGTCTCGACTTTGCAATCAGCCAGCTGCCCGGTTGGCACTCCACGATTTTTCCACCCTACTTCGTGGTCGGCGCCATCTACTCGGGCTTTGCGATGGTGCTGTTGCTGGTGATCCCATTGCGCCGGCTCTTCGACCTGGGCGACGTGATTACGACCAGACACCTGGACAACATGGCGAAGCTCCTGCTCGCTATGGGCTGGATGATGGCGTACGCCTACATCGCCGAGATGTTCATTGCCTGGTATGGCGGGAACCTGTACCAGCGGTACTCCCTGCTGGTGGCGCGTCCGCTCGGGCCCTATGCCTTTCTCTTCTGGGTCATGCTCGTCGCCAACGTGCTTACGCCTCAACTGTTCTGGGTTGATCGGCTGCGAACCAGCACGCCCGTCCTGGTTGGCGCTTCGATCACGATACTCGTGGGCATGTGGCTCGAGCGCTTCATCATCATCGTCGCCTCTCTCAGCCAGGATTTTCTGCCCGCGAGTTGGCACATCTACCGGCCGACCTGGGTGGACCTCACGATCCTCGGCGGAAGTATCAGCTTCTTCGTTTTCCTCTTTGCCCTGTTCGTCCGCTTCGTGCCGTTCATCCCGATCAGCGAGCTGCGCAAGCTGCGTTATGAGCTGCACTGCGAGGAGGGCTGAGGCGTGCCGGTTCGCCACGGATTTCTGGCAGAGTTTCCTGGCGCCGACGATCTGGCCGAGGCGGTGTCGATACTCCATGAGGAGGGCTACCGTCTGGTCGAGACCTACTCGCCTTTTGCATTGCCTCCGATTGAGGAACGGCTCCGGCTTCCGCGCAGCCGGCTCCCGAAGCTCGTTTTTGCCGCGGGCCTGCTGGGCGCGATTCTCGGCTACAGTATCCAGTGGTACGCAGACGTCCGCGCCTTTCCCGTGCAAGTAGGCGGCCGGCCTCTGCATGCCGTTCCCGCATTCGTTCCCGCGACCTTCGAAGCCATGGTGCTCGGTGCAGCGCTCGCCGCGTTCTTTGGACTGCTGCTAGCGCTCAAGCTCCCGGAGCTGTGGCACCCGGTGTTCGAGATTGATGGATTCGAGCGCGCGTCGGTCGATCGGTTCTGGATCGCAGTGGACGAGCGTGATCCGCTGTTCGACGCCGAACGCACTCGCGCATCGCTCGCTGCGCTACGGCCGCTTCGACTCGTAACGATCCCCGAGGTCTCCGCATGAGATGGCTTGCCAGGTGGGTGAGCGGGGCAGCGTTGCTGGCGCTCCTTGGCTGCGGGAGCGAACAAGCCACAGTGGACCGTGCGCTTCAACGCATGCGGGACCAGCCTCGAGCCGATGTCTACGCGTCGAGCACCGTCTTTTGGGACGGAAAGGTTCTCCGGGCGCCGCCTGCGGGCACGATCGCACGAGAGCAGGTGATAGAACGAGCTGCTTCTGATGGGCGGGATGCTTCGAGCGGCTATCTCCCTCGGGTGCCAATGCCGGTCACGCCCGCTTTGCTCGAGCAAGGGCGTTCTCGATATCGGATCTTTTGCGCGGCTTGCCACGGGATTGGGGGATTCGGCGGCAGCGTGATGGCGGCCAACTGGAACGGATCGCGGCCACCGTCCCTTCGTACCGGACCCGCCGCGGCACTCCCCCCGGGCCAGGTCTATGAGGTCGTGCGAAATGGATTCGGCCGGATGCCGTCATACGCCGGCGTGTTGCCGGTCGAGGATCGCTGGGCAATCGTCGCCTACGCCTTGACCCTGCGAGGGCGCCTGCCGGCAGACTCGGCTGAGCACGAGGATTCCACTCGTGCGGCACGCCTGGCGCTGCCCGACTCGGTTCGAACGGACGCGATGCCGTGACCTCTACAGCGCTTTCGGTCGCGCGACCACGCCGGCAGTTCAGCGTCGGCCTTGCGGTAGGCCTGATCGGGTTCCTGCTATCGGCAATTGGTTTCCTCGCCGACGCTCGCCGGGCCTATGTGTCCTGGCTGGCGGCCTTAGCCGCCGGAATAAGCCTCGCCCTCGGGTGCCTCATCCTGGTCGCGGTCACCCACATAACCGGTGCGCGCTGGTTCGACCCATTGCGAAGGCTTACGCTCGACGTCGCCGCGACATTCCCGCTTTTAGCGCTCCTGTTCGTCGTGCTCCTGCCCGGGCTCGGCAAGCTCTACCCATGGGTGGTCGAGCCGCCGTCCGTAAGCAGGGCGCAGGCTACCTGGTTCAGGGCTCCATTCTTTATTGGGCGGGCCGCATTGTACTTCGCGATCTGGATCGGAGTGAGTCTCGTACTCCGGCACTGGGCTGTGGATCGCGGAAAGGCGGTGACCGGGCCACCCTCGTTCCGAGAGCGCGCCCTGGCCGCGGCGTCGCTGCCTGCACTCGGGTTGTCACTCACGTTTGCGGCGTTCGACTGGCTCATGTCGCTCGCCGCACCATGGGTTTCTACGGTCTTCGGAGTCTACTGGTTCGCAGGCGGCTTTCTTGCGGCGCTTGCGCTCGATGTTCTGATCGCCGCGTTAAGCCGCGATTCCAGAGGTGAGCCGCTGCTGGCCTCAAGGCAAGCCTACGCGCTCGGCACCCTCATGCTCACCTTCGCCGTCTTCTGGGCGTACATCGCTTATTGCCAATACTTCATTATCTGGATCGGCGATCTTCCAGCTGAGGCTACCTGGTATGTCCCGCGCGTTCGCGGAAGCTGGGGCGTGCTGGCCCTGGTAGTTCTGTTCGGTCAGTTCCTGCTGCCGCTGTTGGCTCTCCTGTTCCGAAGCGTCAGAATGAACGCCCGCATCCTGGCGCTTCTTGCACTTTGGCTTCTGGTCATGCATTACGCCGACACGTACTGGCTCGTCCTGCCCTCTCTATATCCCGATGGATTGCATCCGCACTGGCTCGATTTGAGCGCCGTTGCTGCGGTCGCCGGTGGTGGGACGGCGTGGTCTGTGTGGCTGCATCGGTCCTGACAGGGCCGGGGACGAGCCCCACTGCCTCTATGCTCAGCGGACCCTGGTGAGTGCAAACCGCGGGACGAGGCCGCCGTTGAGCTGCATGCCATCGCTACTCGTGAGTGCGACTGCGACGGCGGCGCCTGATGAGTTTTGAACGATCAGCAGATGCCTGCCGGACCCAGGGTGCAATACCCCGGAATGGGCGAACGCAGCAGAGCCGGTTACGCTGTCCGGCTGGAGTGGATAGCTGCCGAAGTTCGCTGTAAACAAGGACCGAAAGTTCCAGCTCTTATATCGCAAGCGTGTGGTCGGCTCGATGAAGCCGGGAACCGCTGTGAGATAGTTGGCCATCTGCCACTCCCCTATGAGTGTAGGGAAGTCGACGCCCGCGACGCTGCTAACGTTGATGCTTCCCGTCAGGCCCGTACCGCTAGGGCTGTCCGCCCCATCGAGGGCTCGCGTCAAGCTGGTCCCCAGGATCGAATCACTGGCGAAATGATCTGCCAGCCAACGAACGAAGAGCCAGTTTGCACCGTCTTCCGACAGCGTTCCGTCGGCCGCGTCAGCGGGCTCGATCAAAGGGACTGCATCGAGCGTGTCTTTGTGGAGGTACTCGAACGCATTCTCAATGTCCCCGGACGGGTACTGGGCGAGGCAAGACGACGGTGCGCAAAACGAGTCCGGGATCTCGCGTCCTCCCAACTCCTCGGCGAACCGGGATAGGCCTTCGTCCAGCCAGTTATCTTCCGACGCCCCGTTGTTGAGCACGGCGTGGCGCCCGAAGCTGATCATGTGCTGAAACTCGTGGAGAAACGTCGAGCCCATGTCTTGAAGCGCCATGGTTCGCGTGATCGGGCAGATAGAGCTGGCCGGATCTGGTACGATGGCGTAGAAGATCTCGCCACTGTTGGAGCCCGCGCTTCCGGGAATCAGGTCATCGGGGAGAAAAAAGCCCTCGATCACGCTGTGGGTCTGATTGCAGTTGCCGCTCAAACGGTTGACGGCCGGGCTCAGCAGGATGATTACGGCACCATTCCCATCCAGGTCGGTCTCTCGTCCAAACGCTGTAGTGTCGATCGGATATAGGAACGCGTCGAAGAGCGATCCGAGGCGGTCCAGGTCGCCCTGGCTATATCCGTTTGCCGGCGCCGCATTATCCAGGTAAATGAGGCCGTGAGGACCGACGTGCTTTACGGTTGCCGTTACCGTGACGAAAGCCTCGCAGTTCGCATCCCCGCACACCTGGAAGCTTCGTTGGCTTCCCAGCGCTGCCGTGGCAAACCTTGGGTGAGGGAGCCCGCGTATCGATGCCTGGAAGCGCGCGCTCCGTGACAGTGCCTTTCCCCGGTCTCGCAGCATGGCGTGGAATTTCGCCGCCGGTGACTGCGTGCCGATGCGACGTCCCGCTGTTTGCGGCGCCGCAATCCTTGCAGTCAGGTTTCCAATTTCGGCCGAGAGCTCGTATGGCGCTGATAGCCCAGTGTCGGTGACTTGTCCGGTGGTGGATAGCGCGACAACGAGATACTCGGCGCCGGCCGCACCGGCCGCTGGAATTGTGAGGCAACCTCCCGTGGTTGCGGGGTCGACGACAATGTGAGCGGCCGGGGCGAGTTGCGTGGGGGAGGCGGTGCTGAGGCAGCTCACCGCTGGCGTCATGGACGGCGATGGACTCGTTGCATCATTGCCGCAGCCACAAACTACCAGGAACACCGCCGTCTCGAACAAGCCTAGGTAACGTCGAGGTCTCGGGCGGTGGGTGACGCGGGAGTCAGTGCTCCCCAGGACAGACCTGGGCGGGGGGGATGTGAGTGGAGCGGTTTCCAGCGGCGTAGACGTAGCCTGAAGCTCGGTCAGTTCGACTACGGATGGGTGCATCGTCGCGTTGAGAGTGTCCGCTCCGGCGCAGTGTGATTCGCCGGACTTCCGGCGGCTGGAAGCAGGGGCGCGCCGGCATCGACGGACACGGCAACGGTCGTCGACCAGGACGAAGTGTTCTTAAGACACGCATGCGCAGCTCCGCGCGGGCTAAGTGGCGAACTTGGCCGGTTGTTCGCCTGCTGCAACAACTTAGGCCTGCTCCGTTAGAGCCGCCCTCTGCCGGTTCGACAACGCCTCGGCCGACCCTCCCGTATCTACACTCCAGGGAGGTGCGCCTGAGGTGCCGATGTCAGCTCGCCACTCTCGATTCTGGCTATGGTCCAGCCGCTCGCGTTCACGCTGGGTGGAATGGGGACCATTCGTGCTCGCGGTCATTATCGCTGTGGGCGCCCTTATCGCACTTGCCACGACGAGCCCCATTTTATCCGGTCCCAAGCCACTACCGGGATCGGATCCTACCCCTGGCCAAGTCAGCGCTCCATCGGCGCCTGACGCTTCTCCGCAGGACGAGGACGCTGCTGTAGACCCTCCCGTCAGTTAAAACGAGGAGGCGAGGGGGCCAGGCTGGCTCGACCTTGGCCCGGAAGACATCCTGGCTGCTGGCATGACGGTCGGGGCCTGCGCTACCGTTCTGCCATGACTGGACCGGCGCCGCTCGACGCAATCGTAGTAGGAAGCGGTCCCAACGGATTGGCCGCGGCGATAACGCTGGCTCGAGCTGGTCGATCGGTCCAGGTCATCGAGGGCGAGGCTACGGTCGGCGGCGGCTGCAGGTCGGCCGAGCTCACGCTCCCCGGATTCGTTCACGACATCTGCAGTGCGGTCCACCCACTCGGCAGAGGCTCGCCGTTCTTCAGTCAGCTTCCCCTGGATCGGCACGGGCTCCGCTGGATCGAGCCGCCGGTTCCGCTCGCCCACCCGCTCGATGATGGCGCCGTGCTCCTGCTCCGCGATCTCGATGAAACCGCGCATCGGCTCGGAGCAGACGCGAACACCTACCGTGGCCTCGTCGGGCCAGCGGTTCGCAACTGGGACGTCATCATCAACGATCTCACGGGACCGTTTCGTATCCCGCTCCACCCGCGGAAGCTGGTAGCTGCGGCCCGATTCGGGGTGCATGCTCTCCAATCGCTCACTGGCTTGGCGAGCCGGTTCAAGACAAAGGCGGCACGGGCTCTTCTCGGCGGCTGTGGCGCGCACTCGATGATCGGCCTGACCGAATCCCTCTCGGGTGCTTTCGGGCTGATTTTTTTGGCAAGCGGTCATACGGTGGGCTGGCCCATTCCCGCAGGCGGCTCCCAACGGATCGCCGACGCATTGGCTGCCCACTTCGAGTCATTAGGGGGAACCATCGTACTCGGCCGAAGAGTGTCTTCGATCGACCATCTAGCGCCGGCCCGCGCGGTGCTCTTCGATATCGCCCCGAAGCACTTACTCGAAATCGCCGGCGGGAGGCTGAGTTCTTGGCGGGGGAGTGGCCTCTACCTCCGTCAAGTGCGGCGGTTCCGGCAGGGCCCCGGGGTGTTCAAGCTGGATCTGGCACTCGACGGGCCGATTCCGTGGCGGGATCCCGAGGCGCTTCGTGCGGCGACGGTCCATGTAGGAGGAACGCTCGAAGAAATCGTGGCGTCGGAAGCGGCCGTGACCGATGGACGCATTCCGGAGCGCCCCTTCGTTCTGCTGGCGCAGTGTTCCTTGTTCGACCCGTCCCGCGCGCCCGCCGGTCGCCACACGGTGTGGGCGTATTGCCACGTGCCCAATGGCGCGACCGTGGACATGACCGAGCGGATCTTGACCCAGATCGAGCGCTTCGCCCCGGGGTTCCGCGACCGGATTCTCGCGAGCTCGAAGCTCACGCCGGCTGACCTCCAGCGCTACAATCCGAACAACGTTGGTGGCGACATTGCGGGCGGCCGATCGGACATCTGGCAGTTTTTCGCTCGCCCCGCCTGGCGCCTCGATCCGTATAGCACGCCGGATCCGGGGATTTTTCTCTGCTCCGCGTCGACGCCTCCGGGAGCCGGCGTTCACGGCCTCTGCGGCTGGTATGCCGCGCAATCGGCGCTGCGAGGGATCCTGCGAGGAGGGCACGGCACTCAGACAGCGTGATGTCCGATGGTGGATTGGTTCTTTGCCCCGGACTACCGGATTGCCCGCTGGTTGATCGAGCGCGGCATCGCGGCGATCTACCTGCTCGCATTCGCCTGCGTACTCGACCAGTTCCCCGCGCTGCTGGGCGAGCGCGGCTTCCTGCCCGTCCCGCGATTCCTGAACGGCATTCGATTTCGGGATGAGCCGACGCTCTTTCGGCTCTACTACTCGGATCGCTTCCTGCGCGCAGCAGGGTGGACCGGCGTACTTCTCGCCGCGCTGCTGCTGGTTGGCCTGCCTCAAGTCGGACCCCTTTGGCTTCCAATGTTGGTCTGGCTGGTTCTGTGGTTCCTCTATCTCTCGATCGTCAACGTGGGACAGCGGTTCTACTCCTTCGGTTGGGAATCGCTGCTGCTCGAGGCCGGCTTTCTCGCGATCTTCCTGGGAAATGCGAGCACGGCGCCTCCTTTCGTGATCTTGCTGTTGTTCCGGTGGCTGGTCTTCCGGGTCGAGCTGGGCGCGGGACTGATCAAGCTGCGAGGAGACCCCTGCTGGCGCGAGCTCACTTGCATGGATTTCCATCACGAGACGCAGCCCATGCCGGGGCCGCTGAGCTGGTATTTCCACCGGCTCCCCCGCACGCTTCACCGGATCGAAGTTCTCGGCAACTACGCGGCTCAACTCGTCGCTCCATTCATGCTTTTTCTGCCTCAACCGGTCGCAGGCATCGGGGCGTTGCTCATGATCGGGACGCAATCCTACCTGGTGATGAGCGGGAACTACGCCTGGCTGAATGCGCTCACGCTGGTCATCGCCTTTGCAGGACTTCCTGATGCCTGGCTGAGCCACCTGTGGCCGGGGACGGTGTCAGCGCAGGAGTTCGCGGTGGCGCCGTATTGGTACCTGGTGCTGGTGTTGCTGGTGGGAGGACTGGTGGTCGTGCTGAGTTACTGGCCGGTGCGGAACCTCATCGGGCCGGGTCAGCGAATTAACTATAGCTTCAATCGACTCCATCTGGTCAACACCTACGGAGCCTTTGGGAGCGTGACGCGGGAGCGCCACGAAGTCGTACTGGAGGGAACCACTTCGGAGAAGGCGTTCGACAGTGCCGAGTGGCAGGAATACGAGTTTCGGGCCAAGCCGGGGGATCCGCGGCGACGACCACCCCAGTTTGCGCCGTACCATCTCCGGCTCGACTGGCTCATGTGGTTCGCAGCGTTGTCACCGCGTTATGCTGAAGACTGGTTGCTCCCGATGGTCCATCGCCTGCTTCAGAACGATCCGGCGACGCTTCGGCTTCTCAAGCGGAACCCATTTACCCAGGCGCCGCCGGCCTGGATTCGAGCTCGGCTGTATCACTATCGATTCACGACGGGGAAGGAGCGACAGGCGACGGGCGCCTGGTGGGTCCGCGAACTGGTCGCTGACTACTTCCCTCCCGTGACACTGCCGCGCCGGGGCTCGACCAGGCGCGACACTGGGGAGTGACCTAGCCGAGCGAGACCGGGTTGGGCACATTCCGTCACCCATGCGGAAATTGATCGTGCTGCTCGCGCTGACCGGGATCCTGGCCAGCTGCAGGCAGGACCCTCGACCGATCCAGCTCGGCCTGGTCCTTACCTTGGCCGACTCCGGGGTCGCGCCGATGCTTCGGGGTGCCCGCCTGGCCGTTTCCGAGATCAACCGGGCCGGCGGCGTGCGGGGGCGTCCGCTGTCCCTCGACGTTCGGGACGACTTCGGCGATCCGGATTCGGCCGTCCGGGTCGCGGGCGATCTCTATCGCAGCGACGTGGTCGCGGTCATCGGCAGCGCCTACTCCGCTCCGACTCTCGCCGCGGCGCCGGTGTACAACGGCGGTCGGCGGCCGCTGGTTCAGATCTCGCCTTCCGCATCGGTGCCGGACTTGAGCAATGCCGGCGACTATACCTTCCGGACCTGCCCCACAGACCTCGAATACGGAGCGGCGCTGGCCCGCTGGGCTCACGATCATCTGGGGCTGAGCCGCGCTGCCATTCTCTACGTCAACGATGACTACGGCCGGGGCTTTCGCCTGAACTTCGTGCGGGAGTTCGAGCGACTGGGCGGCATCGCGACCGTGGTCGCTCCGTTTCTGGCCAGCGATCCCGACATCGACGCATACCTGGTTCGCTTGCAGGCCCGACACGATGCCGACGTGCTAGTGCTTGGTGCAAATCTCACGGAAGGAGTGGTCGCCTTGCAGCAGATTCGCGCTTCCGGCTTGAAGCTGCCGGTGCTTGCAGGCGACGGTTTTGTCGGGGTGGAGACCAGAGGCGATGTTGCCGAAGGCTTGTACGTGTCCACTGCATATCTGGTCGGATCGAAACGGATGGCCAACCGCCGTTTCGTTAATACCTACCGTCACGAATATCCCTCGGCGCCACCACCGGATCAGGGTGCTGCCTCGACCTATGACGTGGTCCGGCTGCTCGCCAAATCCATCCAGGAAGCCGGTGCCAACCGGGAGCGCCTCCGGTCGGTCATCGCCGGCACCGGCACCCGGACGCCTCCATTCGACGCGGCGATCGGACCGATCTCGTTCGACTCCCACGGGGATGTGCCGTCGTTGGGGGCTCGGATCGGTGTCGTGCGACACGGGCAGCTCGAGCCCGCCGAATAGTCCGGGGAACCGTTCTTTGCACACGCAGGTTTGCCCTCCTGGCTGTTCGATTTTCCCACCACGGAGGCTCGCATGGAACAGCGCCGGCTTGGCGCACAGGGATTGGTCGTCTCGGCGATGGGGCTCGGCTGCATGGGCATGTCCGAGTTCTACGGCAGTCGGGATGACGACGAATCCGTTGCCACCATTCACCGGGCTCTCGAGCTCGGTATCACCTTTCTCGACACCGCCGACGTCTACGGCCCCTATACCAACGAAGAGCTGGTAGGTAGAGCAATTCGCGGCCGCCGCGATAAGGTCGTGCTTGCTACCAAGTTTGGAAACGTGCGCGGCGCAGATGGCAGCTTTGCCGGCATCAACGGAAGGCCGGAGTACGTCCGTCAAGCTTGCGACGGATCGCTCAAGCGGCTGGGCGTAGATCACATCGACCTGTACTACCAGCACCGGGTTGATTCCGACGTTCCAATCGAAGAGACCGTGGGAGCAATGGCGGAGCTGGTGCAGGCCGGCAAGGTACGCTATCTCGGTCTCTCGGAAGCCGGTCCTGCCACAATCCGGCGGGCTCACGCCGTGCATCCAATCTCGGCACTTCAGACGGAATATTCGCTTTGGAGCAGGGATCCCGAGGACGACGTCATTCCGGCTTGCCGGGAGCTGGACATCGGCTTCGTGCCATACAGCCCGCTAGGGCGGGGATTTTTAACCGGGCGGTTCCGCTCGCTGGATGATCTGCCCGCCGATGACTGGAGGCGAAACAATCCGCGCTTCCAGGGCGACAACTTCCAGAAGAACCTGAATCTGGTAACTCGCATCGAAGACCTGGCCCGCTCGAAAGGAGCGACGCCGTCGCAGCTCGCGCTGGCATGGGTGTTGGCGCAGGGTCGCGACATCGTCCCGATCCCGGGGACCAAGCGGGTGCGATACCTGGAGGAGGACGTGGCGGCCGTTCATATCCGGCTGACGGACGAGGATCTCGCCGCTGTCGACGCGGCAGCTCCGGCCGGCGTCGCGGCGGGTGAGCGGTATCCTGCCGCCGGGATGGCGAGAGTGAATCTCTAGCAGTGGTGGAGCACATATGAAGATCGGGATCATCGGTGCGGGCCGCATCGGCGGTACTGCCGCGCGTCTGTTTGCCGTGGCGGGTCACGACGTGGTATTGAGCAACTCGCGGGGCCCCGCGTCGCTTTCAGATGTCGTTGCCGCCATCAACCGTGAGGTGGGCGAAGCGCGAATTCAGGCCGCAACGGTGGCGGACGCCGCAAAATTCAGCGACATCGTCATGCTTGCTGCTCCCTGGCGGGCCGAGGAGGCGTTGCCTGATCCCGATCTCGTTCGGGGGAAAATCGTGATCGACGCCATGAATCCTTATGACGCATCCGGGACTGTCATCGATCTCGGCGGATCCGGCTCCAGCGAAAAGGTTGCCAAGCGGCTACCGGGCGCCCGGGTGGTAAAGGCCTTCAACACGATCTATTACCAGCATCTCGCCCGGCAGGGGCGTCCGGATGCACCCTTGGCCGAACGACGTGCCATCTTCATTGCCAGTGACGATCCGACGGCCAAGCGGATCGTGTCAGACCTCGTCAAGCAGATCGGATTCGGACCGGTGGACACCGGCACTTTGCGTGAGGGCGGGCGAAGCCAGCAGCCAGGAACACCGGTCTACAATCGCGATCTCACGCACGCCGAAGCCGTCGCTGCGTTGGCCGGGGTATCCTGAGCCGGGGCCCGCATGGAATACGCTC
This sequence comes from Gemmatimonadota bacterium, assembly GCA_046733215.1. Lineage (GTDB taxonomy): Bacteria > Gemmatimonadota > Gemmatimonadetes > Gemmatimonadales > GWC2-71-9 > DASQPE01. The sequence goes on along the minus strand of JBKPOS010000038.1, from coordinate 8,725 downwards.
AGCTCGGCCGATCAGGTCTCTCGGTATCCCGGATTTGCCTGGGCTGCATGAGTTACGGCAGCCCCACGTGGCGACCCTGGGTGCTCGACGAAGCGGCGGCGCGGCCCTTCTTTCGCCGAGCCATCGAAGCCGGAATCAATTTCTTCGACACCGCCGACATGTACTCGGTCGGCGCGAGCGAAGAGGTGACCGGCAGGGCGCTACGAGAGCTGGCCCGACGTGAAGAGATCGTTCTCGCTACCAAAGTGTTCTTTCCGCTCAAGCCGGGGCCGAATCAAGGCGGACTGTCCCGCAAGCATATCATCGAGGCCTGCGAGGCGAGTCTCGGACGTCTTGGCTTCGACACGATCGATCTCTATCAGATCCATCGGTTCGATCCGGTCACGCCGCTGGAGGAGACGCTGGCTGCCCTGGATCATCTGGTACATTCGGGCAAGGTCCGCTACATCGGAGCCAGCTCGGGATACGCGTGGGAGATGGCCCTGGCGCTGTCGATCTCGGATCGGAACGGGTGGGCGCGATTCATCACGATGCAAAACCATTACAACCTCCTCTACCGCGAGGAGGAGCGTGAAATGCTGCCGCTCTGCCGGCACCAGGGTGTCGGCGTGATTCCCTGGAGTCCGCTCGCGCGCGGCCTGCTGGCCCGCCCAAGGCCCCCCGACAGCCGACTCAAGAGCGGAGGGACCCATCGCGCCGAAAGCGACGCCTACTCGCCCCGGCTCTACGACAGCGCCGGCGACTGGGATCTAGTGGACGCAGTGGAGAGCGTCGCCAAACAGCGAGGCACGAGCATGGCTGAGGTGGCGCTGGCCTGGCTGCTCAGCCGGCCCGGGGTCACTGCGCCAATCGTGGGTGCCACTAAGCCGGAGCACCTCGAAGCCGCGCTTCGTGCTGTCTACCTCGAGCTTACGGACGATGAGCGGGCGTCGCTCGAAGCTCCCTACCGGCCCCACGCGGTGCGCGGGATCGAGTAATTACTGGGCGCACGATCAATAACGCCAGCTTGTCGTGTCTGCGTCGGGCGGGTGGCTCTTCCGGATCTGATCCATGATCCGAGGGATGAACATCTGGTGATACCGGAGCCTCGAAATGGCGTTCGGCTGGGTGTGGTCGCCGTTCCAGCAGTGCTCCGCGCGGACTCCGTAGTCCACCTCGGCGTCGGCGGAAGGATTCGTGAGGGACTTCAGGACCTCTTCCGCCAGATAAACCGCGTCGTTCAGATAGTAGTTGTCAGCTTCCCCTACATAGATGTGAAGTTTCCCCCGCACTTTAGGGCCAAGGGTCTTCCAATCCCGCTGGAGGATGTAGGAAAGGTCGTAGTGCTCGCGCCAATACTCCGCGACTGACCGATCGATTTCGCCGGTCAGCTTGTTCCAGATCGGCTTGGGGTAGCCATCGTTGTCCGTCGGCGAATAGACGGCCTGCCAAATATCCCACTGCTCTCCCGAACGGCCGCGCGTTGCGAGGGCCAGCTCCTTATGGTTCAGCTCCTCGAGAGTCGCCGTGACGCGGCCCATCCAATCGCGCTCTCCAGGCCGAGGGGTGCGTTTCCAGCGGCTATCCAGCCGATACGCGTTGGTGTCTTGATAGATGTTCACGACGGTGTACGCTCTGAAATCGATTGGATCGGGGCACGCGACCCAGGCTCCATTGAACTCGTCGGGGTAAAAGATCTGCGCCGCCATCGCCTCCCAGCCGCCGGTGGACCCTCCGTAGGTGAAGCGAGCCCATCCCTTTCCGATCCCGCGATACTTCTGCTCGATGTAAGGAATCAGCTCCTTCATGATCGCGTCGCCGTAGGGCCCGTTGTTGGCCGAGTTCACGGCGTACGAATCGTCGTAATAGGGAGTGGGGTGCTGGATCTCAACTACGATGACGCGGGGAAAGCCGGGTCCGGTCCAGTCCTTGAAGAGCTGATACCCGTACTGTTCCTGAATCCGATTGTATCCCTTGAGTCGGAAGCGGGTGCTCGAATCAGGCGCCAGGTTCGGGTCTGGCGGCGTTTCGCGCCAACCCTCGATCGATTCCGGAAAGTGGCCGTGGGACAGAATGAGGGGATACCGCGCCGCTGGATGATCGTAGAACCCTTCTGGCAGAAGAATGTGTGCACCGAGATAGACCGGGCGCCCCCAGAAGCGTGTGAGCAAGTCGCTCTGAATCCGAATGTGTTTGACGTATCTCGTCTCAGCCGGCGCTGGAATGGGCGGAATGATCTGGTCGAGCACCAGTGGGAAAGGGGCAAGCTTGAGGCGAGGGTCGATCCGAATCCATCGAGGCGCGCTGTACAGGTTGCCCGGCTTCTTCTCCCAGTGTTGTCCCTCTCCCATGTCGGGAGAAAGCTTTACGACATGGCCATCCGCGCGATGAAAGGTTTCGTACCGATTGAGCACCACTTGAACCCAGTAGCGGCCCGGCGGAATCGCTTGCAGGCTCTGTAGCGGGTATCCGAATGCGGCTGGACCGACGACTGCCGGCTTGCCCGGCGCCAGTCGATCGACATTCACGCCGAAGACGAGCTGAGTCTCCGGGCCATCAGCGATCTGGAAGCGAGGCTCTTTGGACGAATCGGTCGAGACCAGTAATAACACACGGCCGTCCAGAGGCTCGGCGCTTCGCGCGCGAGGAAAACTCACCGCAAAACTGGCACCCGCACGGGGGACCTTTGGTTGCTGGGCGGCGAGCAGCGGTGTGCCAGGGAGCCGAGACACACGAGCCAGGCACGCAAGATAAAGCGACGCATGACGGCCTCAGAATGGGAAAATGATGCCTTTGTCCCTGAGTTTTTCGAAACGTCGCGCGGAGAACTGATACAGCCGGGCCGGTCGGCTGGCTCCCTCCCGCTGCCATTCCTTGAGAGGTGTCAGGATGCCGAGCAGCTCGATTTTCCTGCGAAAGTTGCGCTTATCGAGCTGCCGGTCGAGGATTGCCTCGTAGACTCGCTGAAGCTGCGTGAGTGTGAATTGTCGGGGCAACAATTGGAATCCCACCGTGGTGTACTCGAGCTTGTTGCGCAGCCGCTCAATCGCATACTTGAGAATTGCATCATGGTCGAAAGCAAGGGGCGGAAGCTGGGCTGTTGACCACCACTGCGCCGCTGCCGCGTCGCTCCCTCCCACCGGTGCGGGCCGATCTGCCGCAATCAGCGCATAGTATCCGACAGTAATCACGCGGCCCCTCGGATCTCGGCCCGGCTCTCCGAAAGTATAGAGCTGCTCGAGGTACACGTCCCGTACGCCGGTCTCTTCCTCCAGCTCGCGCAACGCCGCAGCCTCTAACGATTCGGCTTCCCGAACGAACCCGCCCGGAATGGCCCAACGGCCTTCGAACGGCGGGACGCCCCGGCGAACCAGCAAGACATTGAGCCGGTCGACCCGTATGGTGAAGATCACGATGTCGACGGTGACGTGAACCCGCTCCCGCGGCAGGTTGGACGCCATCAGTCAGCCGGTACGACGAGGTGGGCGCGCTGGGCTGATGCCTTGATTCGGCCGAGGGCGCCGGAGTTGAACTCGAGAAAATCCGCTTCGATTCCGTCGCTGAAAATGACGCCGCCACTCGGCATCAACGACTCGAGCTCGAGGTGATCCTCCGGTCCAATGAGTCCGGCGACGATGCCTGCGGCGGAGTGCCGGCTCACGAACGGCTCGCGTACGGCGTAAATGAGGCGTCGATCCTCCCAGTCGAGCCGAACACTGACTCCGCGCGAGCCACCGCTAAACGCCGTCACTCCGGCCGCCATGTTGAAAATCGAGGACATCCAACCGGTCGATCCGGCTCCGGTGGCCACGATAATCCCGCTGGAGGACTGAGCCTCGCTGTTGCTGCCCATGCGTATGCGATAGCGGGCGGACACATGGGTCCGGGCTCCGATAAAGAGATCGTTGAATGCGAGCAGGCGCTGTCCGTCTTCCAGCTTCGCTTCGGCCAGCGTTATGGAGCGCATGTGCGCCCGGCCACCGAGCGTCTCGGTGACGACGCGCCGTGCAGCGTCAGGACCGAACGGCAGCAGAATACCGTCGAAGCGAGATGGATCAGGGTTGACGCCAATGATGGGCTGGTCGCCCGCATACTTGGCGACGTTGGCCACGAGTCCATCCTGGCCCAGCACCACGACCACTTCGGATCGGTCGAAAGTGTACGTGGGCACCAGTGAGCGGTCCAGGAACTGGCACGGCAGCCCGAGAGAGACGGCGTGCCGGACCTGATCTAGCGACCGTCGGTAGACTCCGTGCTCCTCGTCATAGTCGGCGAAACTGCCCCCGGCGTGCTCGAGATAGAACTGAGCTTGTCCTCGCGTGTTGAATCGCTCGACGAGCTCCTCGAGCCTGGTCTTGCGAGTCACCACTACCAATCGTTCGTACATGACAGGACTCGTGCCGCGCTCAGCGCCCCGCCTGGGACGTTGGCGTGAGCAGCGACCGAAGCAGGTCGGGCGTCACGTTCAGCTCCCCGATCTTGGCCGCATTTTCAGCCAGCTCCCGAAAGGCCAGCGCGATCATGAGCTTGGGATCAGCGCTGCCGGCGCCCACGGCCATCAGGGTGCGCCAGTCGGCGCCGCGCAGCGGCTCGAGCGTGGCGTTGAGCGCGTACGCGCGGGCGTCGGCGTCCCGCCGATCGTTCTCGACCCGCCGCTCGAGCAATGCCGAGCGCTGCTCTTCTACTGCAATGTCGGCCGCGATCTGAGCCTCGCGAATCTGACGCTGCTTGGCCAGCACTGCGACCTCAGTCTCCAGCTCACTCTCCTTGATGCGACGTTCCTGCTCAACGGCTGCATTGCGCCGCGCATAGATGGCCTCGTCCGAACGGCCCTGCAGTGCTTCGCGGGCCTCCGCCTCGAGTGCGCGGGCAATCTCGGGCGTCGGGCGGATCGCCAGCAGGCTAAAGCCGAGAATCTCAACGCCTAGCGCGCGCACCGGATCGCTCGTACGCAATCCCGCCAGTACCTCGGCCACAATCGGGTCGGAGCTCACCAGCGCGTCGCGCAGTGGCAGCCGCTGTACCGCCGTTCTTGCGAGGACCTGTGCCACCTGGAGCAATCGCTCCGGCAGCTTCTCGGGATCGTCGGATACGTGGCTGCCATTTGGCCGGATGCTATAGTCCAATGCCGCCGCCAGCCCAGCGGGGTCAGACACCCGGTAGGTAAGGCTTCCCTGCAGAGTCACGGTCTGGAAATCGGCGGTGGACTCGGTGAAGACGAACGGGACATCCGTGCTGGCCAGCGGAACCGCTGCAATAGTCGAGGTCGGCGCGAAGTAAACGAAGGAGAGTCCCGCGCCTTGGCGGCGCAGCCGGCCATGCTGCCAGTGGAGGAGGTAGGTGGTAGGAGCCGCCTGCATGAACGCCAGCATGGTACCCTCCTGTTAGTGTCTCTGTGACACTATGATAGTGTATCTCGGACACTATGTCAAGGCAGGCCCACCGCGCTGCTGGTAAGCCCCATAACCACACTGAGATAGATGCGGATATCGTCGATTCCTTAACGCCGCATGCCCGTCTCGCGTCGGCCAAGAGCCGCCTCCGCTTCCCGCTGAGCTGGCCGAACGTCTTCGAGAGGTTCTCATGTCGCCTCGTGTGCTCCCTCCGCCGCTTCCCCGCAGTTTGAGTCCGATTCTGTTCCTCTCGGGTCTGCTCGCGTCTGCCTGCGTGGTGGCCGCACCACCGGGCCGCGTCTACGTTGCTCCGGCTCCGCCACCGCCGCGCGCCGAGATCGTCACAGTTGCTCCGGGTCCGGGCTACATCTGGGTCGGGGGGCGGTGGCGTTGGAATGGCGACGCGTACTATTGGGTGCCCGGTTCATGGCTTGCTCCTGCCTACGGACATTACCGCTGGGTGCCCGGCCATTGGGCCGAGGATCGTCGCGGTTGGTACTGGGTTGAGGGACACTGGCGCTGAACGATCGCGCGAGTGATGGCTTCGCGTCTTGCTGAGTCGATTAGATTGTCGGCCACCTCAGCGAGACGTTTTTCATGCAACGTGCCCGACAACTTCCGTCTCTAGGCGCCCTGATTCTCCTCGCAGGGCTTGTTCCTATCCGAAGCATCCCCGCGCAAGACACCGCCAAAGGCCCTGCACCGTTCGAGGATCTCAAGTTTCGTTCGATCGGGCCTGCTGCCGGCGGCCGCGTTTCCCGTGTGAGTGGGGTCCCCGGTGATCCGCTCACCTACTACGCCGCCACGTCCGCCGGGGGTGTGTGGAAGTCTTCGGATGGTGGGCGGTCATGGCGCTCCGTTTTCGACGCTCAGCCGATCTCTTCCATCGGATCGATCGCGGTAGCACACTCCAACCCCAACGTGATCTATGTGGGCTCGGGCGAGGCAAACATTCGCGGCAACGTGGGAGCCGGCAACGGCATCTACAAGTCCACGGATGCAGGTAAGACATGGGCGCACGTGTGGGTTCAGGAGGGCCAGATCGGCACGATGGTGGTGGATCCGACCAACCCCGACGTTGCGTTCGCCGCCGTGCTGGGTCACGCCTTCGGGCCCAATCGCGAGCGAGGTGTGCTTCGCACGCGCGATGGCGGGAAGACGTGGCAACTGGTACTGCGCAAGGATCAGGATACCGGCGCGTCGGACGTTGCCCTCGATCCACAAAATCCCAGCATTGTGTTCGCCGGGCTTTGGCAGGCGCGTCGCCGCCCCTGGGAGCTGGTGAGCGGCGGGCCGGGCAGCGGGCTTTACGTCTCTCGCGATGGGGGAGACACCTGGAAGCAGCTCACCGACAAAGGCTTGCCGGGCGGCATTTGGGGGAAGGTCGGGGTAGCCATTGCGCCGTCCGACGGGCGCCGAGTCTATGCGCTGATCGAAGCCGACACCGGTGGTCTGTTCCGCTCGGATGACGGGGGCGAGACCTGGAAGCGAGCCAGCGGGCATCATGCGCTTCGCCAGCGTGCCTGGTACTACACCACACTGACCATCGATCCACGAAATCCCGATGTCGTGTGGTTTCCTCAGGTCAACCTCCTCAAGACAATCGACGGCGGCAAGACGATCACCTCGGTTCGCGGCCCCCATCATGGCGACCACCATGACGTGTGGATCGATTCGAAGGATCCGACCCGCATTATCGACGGGAACGACGGTGGGGTGGATCTGTCCATGGATCGCGGCGAGCGTTGGTTCGCTCCACCCTTGCCAATCGCTCAGTTCTATCACGTATCGGCCGATAATGCGGTGCCCTACCATGTCATGGGAGCGATGCAGGATCTGGGAACCGCCTGGGGACCGAGCAACAGCCTTGTTGCCGAGGGGCTCCGGCTTGGCCATTGGCGCTCGGTCGGTGGCGGCGAGGCCGGCTACGTCGTCGCTGAGCCGAGCGACACCAATGTGGTCTACGCTGGCGAGTACAGCGGATACATCTCGCACTACGATCTACGTTCGCGTCAGCCGCGCAATGTCTCGGCATACCCGGAAAACGGATCCGGCCACGGCGGCGAGGACTTACAGTATCGCTTTCAGTGGACCGCTCCCATTGCGACGTCGCCCAATCAGCCGAACGTCGTGTACCACGGCGCCAACGTGCTCTTCAAATCCACTGATGCCGGCCAGACCTGGACGGCGATCAGCCCGGACCTCACCCGCAACGACAAGACCAAGCAGCGCTGGTCAGGTGGACCGATCACCGGCGACAACACCGGCGTCGAGATCTACGGGACCATTTTCACCATAGCGGAATCGCCGAAGGAAGCGGGCCTCATTTGGGTGGGCAGTGACGACGGCCTGATCCAGCTCACGCGCGATGACGGGAAGTCCTGGACCAACGTAACGAAGAACGTTCCCGGATTTCCCGAGTGGGGCACCGTAAGCCTGATCGAGCCCTCACCGTTCGACGCGGCTACCGCGTACCTCGTCGTGGACGCGCATCGGCTGGACGACATGCGGCCGTATCTGTGGAAGACGAGCGACTACGGCAAGAGTTGGAAAAGACTCACCAATGGGCTTCCCCCGGATGTCTACCTCCACGCGGTCAGGGAAGACCCGAAGCGCAAGGGGCTGCTGTTTCTCGGCACCGAGCGCGGCGTGATGATGTCGCCGGACGACGGAGCGTCCTGGCAGCCCGTGCGGCTTGGACTTCCAACGGTGGCGGTGCACGATCTAGTGGTGAAGGGGAACGATCTCGTGTTGGCTACAATGGGCCGGTCTCTTTGGATCTTCGATGACATCACGCCGCTTCGGGAGATTTCCCCCAAGGTGCGCGAGGAGCCGGTCCATCTATTCACGCCGCAGACCGCGACGCGTTGGCGGGTCCGGAGCGAGTGGCACACGGATGAGGATGCAAAGGAACCAGGCACGGCTGACAATCCGCCTCGTGGGGCGCTGGTCTACTACTATCTCAAGACCAAACCCAAGGCCGAGATCAGACTCGAGATCCTGGATCAGCAGGGCACTGTGATCCGCACGCTCAGAAGCACACCGGAGCCGGCGGAGTATGCTCCCGACGACCCGGATGAGCCGAAGGATGCGCCCAAGCCCGAGCTGGTGGCGGATTCGGGTGTCCACCGGGCCGTGTGGAACCTTCGCTACGAGGGCGCCGAAAAGATCAAGCCGGGAAAGCTGGACGGCGGGAGTCCCGATGAGGGACCTGTTGCCTTGCCGGGGGACTATACCGTCCGACTGGTTGTAGAGGGTAAGAGCCTCACGGCTCCCTTGAAGGTTCTGCCCGATCCCCGGGTGAAACTGCCGCCACCGGCACTCGCGGATCAGCTGAAGTTCAGCCTCGAGCT
>JBKPOS010000037.1:0-10756 GCA_046733215.1 Gemmatimonadota bacterium | reverse complement strand
TCTCGGGCGTTTCGTTTTGGTCGGAATCAAAATCAATTCTGCACAGCTTAGCCGTTGCCCAATTATTGCCCAATTGTTGGCAACAGTTGCCCATCTTGACCAATGAGACTGCTGAACAACCGCAGCAGGGCCGGGCTGATGCGTTGCGGCGCGGGTTACCTGCAAATATTGCCCATGCTTGCCAACCGTTGGAAAACTCCGAGTCATTTTCCTAAACTGTTGGCCGCGTGTTCGAATCACGCCGGGGGCACTGCAGCCTAGGCGGCCTTTGTCGGCCTCAACACCTGATACAATCACCCGACGCTACACCAAGGCGAGGCTCCTTCATGCACATGCGCCATGTCGTGGGCTGTCTCCTGGTCTCAGCTGTCTAGCGCCGGTGGGCGCGCTTGGTCAGGATGGCGCCAAATCGCCGGCTCTCCAGCGTCTCAACTTCTACGTCGGGCGTTGGAGCGAGGCTGGTCAAATGCGCGAGGATCCCACCAAGCCATTCAAGCCCATTTCGGGCAGCGAGACTTGCAAGTGGGCGGCCGGCAGCTTCGCCGTCACGTGCGAAGAGAAGATGGGCGGTCAAGGTGGCGGCTGGGAAGGCGTGTACATTCTCGGCTACGACACAGCCCAAGCAGTACCATGTTCACGGCATCGAGAAGCCAGGCACTAGTTGCATGGCGTCGGACATGTCGAGGGCGATCGCTGGGTCTGGGTTACAGATCCGGCGCCCGACGGGTCGCAACTGCGCTATACGTTTGCACCGGCCAGTGCGGGTGCTCGTACTCTTCGCGTCGAGGTACGCATCCGACTATTTGCCCTTCGCGGATGTCAGTCCGGTGCCGCCTGTTCCCTGAACGCTATCTCAGCCGCTTGGAGCGCAGCACTCCAACGGCCTGTGCTGACGTGGCCGGGCCTGCTCCAATAGCCGCTGGCGAGATAGCTGCCGACGTCGAGCGGGTAGCTTACCAGCCATACCGCATCCGTGCCGGGCTCGAACTCCACGGCGACGGCGGTGCCGTCCTGCTCGACGAGCAGTGTGTCCGGCCCGCTTCGCGCGACGATGTTGGGCAATCTTGTGACCTGGCAAGAGCTGTTGCTGCGCATGCAAGCTAACGGAACCTGACGAAGGGCTCCTAAACCTCGGCCCGTGTTCCGATCACGCCGGGCCATTCGCAGACAGTTGACAGTGTCGCCGCCCATCAATTACTGTGTCACGAGTGCCCTGTCGCTCACTTGCGACTCGGCCAACACGAACTGCCGGACTTGAGCCGATGCCGAGCCTGTTCTCCAAGACCGTGATTCTGTGCCTCACCGCCGTCGGCGGAGGCACCGGCGTCATGCTGGTCGAACGCAGAGAGCACAGGATGGCTGGGCGAGGAGTTCCCAGCATCGGTTGAGCCGGTAGCAGATCCGGTTCCAGAGACCGCCCCACCTGTGCCCCAGGTGGGGCGGTTCGCGTTTCCGCCCCAAACGCAGAGACACGGCCGCTCGTAGCGGCGCTGTCGATTCGGCGCGGCGATCGTCGACTATGATCGGCCCCGCGGGAGAGAGACTCAAGTGGCGGAACTGATGGAAGTGCAGCCGACGGAGCAACGGGCGGAGCCGCCCAGGGCGCCGGAACCGGAACGTTGGTGGCAGCTCGTGCGCACCGCGCTGCGCGGGACGCATCAGGACTTCACCACCGGGCCCATTGGCCGCTCGCTCCTGCTCCTGGCCATTCCAATGGTGCTCGAGACCGCGCTGGAATCGGTGTTCGCCCTGGTGGACGTGTTCTTCGTGTCGCGCCTGGGTGCGGACGCAGTCGCGACCGTGGGGCTCACCGAATCGATGCTCGTGATGGTGTACACGGTAGCGATGGGACTGTCTATCGGCCTCACCGCCGTGGTCGCCCGGCGCATCGGCGAGAAAGACGCCGACGGCGCCGCGCGCGCAGCGGTGCAGGGGATCGTGCTCGGTCTCGGCGTGGCGGCGATCGTGGCAGCGATCGGCATTCTCTTCGCCCCCCGCCTGCTCGCTTTGATGGGGGCCAGTGCCGCGGTGCAGACCATCGGCTCGGGCTACACGCGGGTGATGCTGGGCGGAAGCGGGACTGTGCTGCTCCTCTTCCTGATCAACGCAATTTTCCGCGGCTCCGGTGACGCCACGATCGCGATGCGTTCGCTCTGGCTCGCGAACGCCATCAACATCGGGCTCGACCCGTGCCTGATCTTCGGACTGGGCCCGTTCCCACGACTGGGCGTTGAGGGCGCTGCGGTCGCGACGACCATCGGCCGAGCGACGGGCGTGCTGTACCAGCTCTCGCAGCTGCGGCGGAGAGACGGCCGGGTCGTCATCCGACACCACCATCTCGCGATCGATACTGGCGTGATGGCGAACGTGCTCCGTCTCTCCGGCGTCGCGACGTTCCAGGTGCTGATCGCCACCACCAGCTACGTGGGGCTGGTGCGGGTGGTCTCGACCTTCGGCAGCAGCGTGCTGGCGGGATACACGATCGCCATCCGCCTGCTGATGTTCGTTCTGCTTCCCTCGTGGGGGCTGAGCAACGCCGCGGCAACTATGGTGGGGCAGGCGCTCGGCGCTGGACAGCCCCACCGCGCGGAGCGCTCGGTGCGGCTCGCGGGCAGGTACAACGTGTTGCTGCTGGGCCTGGTCAGCCTGGTGTTCCTCATGCTGGCGCCGCAGATCGTGAGCGGCTTCACCGGCGACCGTGAGGTGCTGGCGCAGGGGGTGCTTGCGCTTCGGACAACCGCGGCAGGCCTCATGTTCTACGGCTACGGAATGGTGCTACACCAGTCGTTCAATGGTGCCGGTGACACCTGGACACCGACGTACCTCAACCTGCTGTGCTTCTGGTTGCTGCAGATTCCGCTGGCGTGGGCCCTGTCGCGGCATCTCCAGGCCTGGGGCATCTATCTGGCCATCCCGTTGGCCGAGTGCACGCTGACGCTGCTGAGCGCAATGGTGTTTTCCCGGGGCCGCTGGAAACGCCAGCGGGTGTGAGGCTGGCGTCGAGGTGTCGTCCCCTTATAGCTTTTGCGGCTGGGCCGCCCCTCCACATCCGGGTCGGCCTTACCCTTACAGTCCGAGAATTCATGGCGACCACGGTGGAAGCGACTACGACCAAACAGCGAGTGAGAGAGCCGGTAACGGCGAGCTCCTGGCTTCGCGATCCCAAGCGTCAGGCAGCTGCCGGAGCGGTAGCCGTGGCCGTCGTTGCCTTGGGTATCTGGTTCGTGGTCACGAGCGGTCGGCGGAAAGAAGAGTTCGCTTCCCGGGTTCTCTCGCATGCACTGGCGACCGCAGACAAGGGCAACTTGCCCCAGGCCTCTTCAGAGCTGCAGCGGGTCATTCAGACCTATGCCGGCACCGACGCCGCAAGCGAAGCGGTTCTCTCCCTGAACCAGATCCGGATGGCATCGGGGCAGAGTCAGTTGGCCGCGGTGAATCTGCGGGAGTTCGTCGGCAGGAAGCCGGGACCGAGGTTCCTCGCTCAAGCATATGGGCTCCTGGGCTCGGCCGAAGAGAACACCGGGAAGTTCGAGGATGCTGGACGGGCTTATGAGCAAGCTGCCACAAGCGCCGGACTGGCGAATCTCAAGGCGAGCTATCTGCTGGAAGCCGGTCGAGCGTATCGGCTCGCCGGTAAGCCGCAGGAGGCCATCCGGGTCTACCGAAACGTGGTCGAGAAGTACCAGGGATCACCGTCTGTGGCGGAGGCCCTGGTGCGGCTGGGTGAGCTGACCGCGGGGGTGTGAGGGGAGCTATCAGCGCTATCAGCTATCAGCAAAGGCCCGGCATTGAGTCGGGCTCTTTTTTGTCTGGCCGCAGGGGCCACCTAGCCCATCGATTCTCGGCCGGCGCAAGCCATTCAAGTACGTTATCTGATAGGGTCGGTTAACTAACGTAGCGAATTGGGGTTGCTTCTCGCAGGCTGGCGAGACACTGTCGAATGACGTATAAGATGTATTATGTAAAGTTGGCCTGGGGAAAACTGTGGACAACCCCGAGTTCTTCCACTTCTTCGCGCGCGGAACCCGGTATCGAGTCCCCCGGTGCTCTATCTTGATACCTGATAGCTGAGAGGCTCATGTGGGATTTCCCTGATTAGTCGGGACTCATGCCGACTACTCCCGCCGGTTCCTCCTGCAAATGCTTACTCAGCCCCCTCGGAGGCGCATGACCGCACAACCGTCAGTTCGGGATTCGAAAGTGGTACTCGTCGTGGATGACGACCTGGCCGTGCGGGTCATCATCGCGCGGCTGCTGGAGCACGCCGGATACGCGGTCCAGCTGGCGCAGAGCGGCAAGGCTGCCCTGCTGCTGCTGAGCGCCCACTCAAGGACAATCGGAGCTATTCTGGCCGACGTTCACATGCCCGAGCTCAACGGCATGGATCTGGCGACCGAAACGAGGCGGTCCTGGCCGGACATACCTGTCGGACTCATGTCGGCCAAACAACCCGACGAGCTTCAGACCACGCACACCGAGTTGGCCGGAATTCCCTTCCTTTGCAAGCCGTTCACCGAGGATGAGCTGGTCAGTATGATCGAGGCCCTGGCCGGCAAGCCGGCGGCATTACCGCAGCGGCGTATGACGACGGGCAGCATGATTGGTCGCCACGTCGGCCGGCTCGGTGGACATCCCTTCGTGCTCCGCCTAGGCCCTTCTGCGGCACGGAGCGGAAATGTTTCCCCGATTGTGCGGCGATATTGGGAGATAGAATACGAAGGCCAGGCCTACCCGTGGCGGCCCGTGCATCCGGAAGACGAGCAGGACGTGGCGAAGCTCGTCCGGGCCGCGATGACTTACTTACAGCGAGATCTACAACGGCACGGCTGACTGTCTCACAAACCCCACCGCGAGCTTCCCCGCAAGAGCCCTCGAGGTGTAGTTACTCGGACCATCATCCACGCAAGCAGAAAGCCGTGCAGGGTAATCGCGGTTGTGCGAAGCCAGTTTCCGGCGATCACCTGCGCGTAGAGTGACTCGGAAAGGCCCTCCCGCCCGATTCTCGACTGCAGCGGCAGCTGCAGGCCCAGAGCCCAGAAGACGGTCATCGCCTCCAGCAGTGCACCAAGCCAGACCGTCCACTCAGGCAGCTCGGTCGGCCGCGTCCAAAGCAAAAGCGCAGTCGCCAGCAAGAGAAGCGAGAACATCGTGACGAGGGGCAGCTGGGTAAGATCGAGGTACCGAGCTTCGTAACCGAGATAGTCGCTCTGTCCTACGAAAGCGCGAAGCGGCAGAAGGACGAGCTGAGTGCTCCAGGCCGTCCCGACATTGTACCAGGCAAGCGCCAGACAGCCGGCGAGCAGCGCATACGATCCGCGACCTTCCTCCAGCGAGATGGGCTCGCGTCGCCACTGATCGACCAGCGGTGGCCTGAGGGCCAGCCAGATCAGCCATCCCACCAGGGGCGCGGCCACCAACAAGAGGGCCACAGCCCATTCCGGCCGGCCGCGTCGCCCGGCATCGGCCATGCCCCACCGTACCACGGCTCCGATGCCGAGGAGGAGAGAAATGAATGCGAAGAAGGGAGCTAGAAAAGCGAGAGGATGCACGCCATGAGCATACCGCGAGCTGGGGAACGGCGCCATGGCGGCGCCGATGCCGTCAACCCTCCCACACCCCGCGAAACACCAGCCTTCCCTGCCCGCCGAGCCAGACCTCGGTTGCCATATCGTCCTGGAGCACTGCACGAACCGTCAACAGCTGGCCGCCCCAACTCCTGAACTCGAGCGGCAGCGCGACGCCGCAATGCGCGGCGAGGGCCAGGGCCGCGGCTACGGTTCCCGTGCCGCAAGCCAGCGTCTCGCCCTCGACACCTCGCTCGAACGTGCGAACCAGCCAGGGCGCTCCCGGGTCAGGAGGCTGCGAGATGAAGTTGACGTTGGCGCCGTCAGCGCCGCCGGCTGCATCGAAACGAAGGGGCTGGCCCCGTCCTACGACGTCGACCATCGCGACATCGTCGACCAGAACAACGAGGTGCGGAACACCCACCGTGCCCACCCAGATGGCGCGCTCACCGTCAACGCAGCGAATCTGAGAAACAGGTTTTGGAACGGCCGCATCCGGCAACCGGATCTCGGCGCGGGCCGTTTCCGGCAAGCAACGGGTCTCGACCACGCCGGCATCCGTCCGCAGTCGCATCCCGGCCGACGGACCCAGCTCGAGGTGAGTGGCGAGGCGGGTGCTGCAGAGCGCGGCATTTCCGCACATGGCTGCCCGGGAGCCGTCCGAATTGAAGAAGGTCATCCGAACCGCGTCGCCATCTTCCGGTGTGAGGATGACGAGTCCGTCGGCTCCGACACCGTCACGTCGGTCGCACAGCGCAGCGATCCGAGGACCAGGCCACTGATCGGGCGTGGTGCTCCGGCCGTCCAGCACGACGAAGTCGTTGCCTGACCCCGTCATCTTGTAGAAGACAGTCCCCTTCATGCGCGCCCCGTGAGCGAGCGAATCCGAAGCCACCACACCATCCAGATCGCCTCCCGCACGATCTTCTTGTTCATCTTGCTCTGACCCTCGACCCGATCGGTAAAAACAATCGGTATCTCCTTGAGTCGGAAACCCCGCTTCCAGGCCAGAAAGCTCATCTCGATCTGAAATGCGTACCCGTTCGATCGCACCCGGTCCAGTGGAATCGCTTCGAGCACCTTGCGGCGGAAACATTTGAAGCCGCCCGTCGAGTCAGTGAGCGGAAGACCAGTGACCCATCGGGCGTACTGGTTCGCCCCCAGCGAGAGCAGGAGCCGGGAAATGGGCCAGTTGATGACGTTGACTCCCGTCTTGTAGCGGGACCCGAGTACGAGGTCAGCATCGCGGGCGGCCTCGATCATCGCGGGAAGAAAGCGCGGATCATGAGAGAAGTCGGCGTCCATCTCGAACATCAGGTCGTATCCGCACTCCAGCGCCCAACGAAACCCTGCGATGTACGCCTTGCCCAGTCCTTCTTTCCCAGGGCGATGCAGGACGTGGACGCGGGGACTCTCAGCCGCGAGCTGATTCGCAATGGCGCCGGTGCCATCCGGTGAGTTGTCGTCTACGATCAGCAGCTCGAGCGCAGGATGCTGAGCCAGGACGGCCGGTACGATGAGCGGGACGTTGAGCCGCTCGTTGTACGTCGGCATAACCACCAGCATTCGCTCAGCCACCCTGGCTCCGTCGCCTATCCCAGACCACCGGCCCCACCAGCAACCCGGCCGTGAGCAGTAACGCAAACAAGGTCACCGTCTGGCCCCGTCGATAGGCCGGGGACCCGAATTCGAGTCGCACTTCGCGCGCGCCGGAAGGCAGGATGACACTCAGGAAAGCAAAGTCAACCCGCCGCACCGGAACGGGCTTTCCGTCCACCGTCGCTTTCCAGTCAGGATACCAGTTCTCGCTGACCAGGAGAAAGGTCGGCTTGGGGTCGGTTCCCGCCAGTGTGATCCGCATCTTGCCGGGCTCCCAGTCGGCCACCGACGCACGCATAGCTGAGGGCTCTGGCGCCTGGCCCGGGCGGATGGGCTCGACCTTGGCATCGGCCGTGTCCGGATACAGGGCAACGCGTTCGTGGGGAAACCGTGGATCAATCAGGGCCGGAACGATCTGCTCCTCGGGCACCTTCACTGCCGCCGGGAGAATGCGGACATACGGGACGGTGGAATCCCGCTCGTACAAGACGCCGGGCCCACCCGGCGTGGCCTGCACCGGACCGATGATCTTGTGGAATCCGGGAAGCTCCTGTTCGCTGGGCAGGATCAGAAAGCGCGTCGCGGTCAAGTCGAGGATCGACCGGCTCCCCACGTTCTTCCAGACGTTCTTTCCGCCTAGCAGCTCGTCATAGAACCGCACCTCATTGCCATGGTGGCCCAGCACCTGCTCTATGTCGTCGGCCATGAGATACGATCCGGGGTAGACCCCGGTATCGAGCACCCGAAAGGGCGGCTTTTCCTGCCGCAACCTGGCAATAATGGCGTCGTCCCCGAACAGCTCTTTCGCCGGCGGACTGAACTGAAAGAACAAACGGTCTATGCTCCACAGATCGGCCACAATCAGCGCGACCAGCGCTGCCGCAGCGGGAAGCGGCTTGAGTCGCCCGGCGCCGATCGGCAGCACGACCGCGGCGGTGAGTGCCACAAACACCAGCAATCGAAGGGAGCCAACCTGAAGTGCGCCGCCATTTGCGAGCACGCGGTCGGTCTGTTCGGCCGACGCCAGCACCGTCGCGATAGGCTCGAGCCCTCCCGTGGAGCCGAGTAGTGCGATCGCGCCAAGCACCCCCAGCCAGATCAGAAGCGTGCGTTGAGTGACCTGTCCACGAAGCAAGCGGTCGACCCCCCACCCTGCCCACATCGCCACCACCATTGCCACCAGGAAGAACGCCATCCCCGGCGCGCGGACCTTTTTCATCATCGGCATCACTTCGTACCACAGCCGATAAAAAGGGGTGTGTCCGCCGAACGAGATGAGCAGAAAAAGGAGGCCGATGGCAGCTGTCGCCCACAACAGAGGGCGTCGAGCACGGTCGCCCCAGGCAAGGCCGGCAAGGATCACGACGGCACCACCGAGAAATTCGGTGTGCAGCTTGAAGAAGTTTCTTCCCCAGTAGGACTCCAGCACGCCGTTGAACTGGGGCAAGATCGTGCTGACGATCTCCTCGGGTGGCATCGAGAACGCGGTGGCATACTCCCATCCCGTGCTCGGTCCTCCGGCACCGCGAGGCGAGTACGGCACGTAAGCGAGGAACGGGATGATCTGGATTGCGGCAATCGCGAGCCCCAGCAACACCGCCCCAAGGCTGAGCCCGATAGCGCGCCATGCCACCCCACGTCGGCGCAGGTGCTCAGGCCGACTGGGATCCCACAGCGCGAGCCAGAGCGTCCAGATGCCGCAGGCCACCAGCAGGTAGTACGTCATCTGGTAATGGGGGCTGAGCATGCAGAGCCCTACGGTCAGGGCGAGCAACCCGTAGCCGGACCAGCGACGATCCCGAAGCGCGCGCAGAATCGCGAGGAACGCCAGCGGTGCCAACGCGGAGACGAAGAGCTTCCCGTCGTGTCCCGGCTTCACCAGCGAAGCGACGATTCCGGTCAGCTCGTAGCCCAGGCCGCCAACCAACGCCGCGGTCCAGCCGGTCTCGAGCGCTCGCAACAGCGCGTACATGGTGCAGCCGGCCAGCACCAGATGCACTGCGAATCCCAGATTCATCGCGGTGTCCACCGGAAGGAACCAGCGGAGCCACGCCGTGGGATAGAACACGTCCCCGTGCTGAGCGGCAACGAAAGGCAGGCCGCCGAAGAGGTACGGATTCCACTCGGGAATTCGATGGTGGGCCCGGAAGTATTCCGCCCCGAAGCTCCGGAACGCGAAGCCGGCCACGTACTGGTCGCTTTGCGGATTCACCAGAAAGCGCCCGAGGAGCATGGGCCAGCAGAGGGTCAGTGCGGCCAGCACGAACACCACACCGGCAATCAATGCGGGACGAGGGGACTCCCAGGGCTCGTTGACAGTCGACGTAACCTCAGAAGACGACACGCGTACTCCGGCGAAAGAACAGGAGGAAGGGGGCCGCCGCCCCGAACTCGGTCAAGGTGAGCAGGATTCGGGACGCAATTGCCAGAGCCGTCGCGCCTGCGATCCCAAGCGGCTGCTGCAGCATCAGGATGAAAAGGCCCTCTCGCACGCCCAGACCGCCGGGGGCAAGCAATGCCAAAAATCCGGCGAGATACGACGCGGTAAACACAGTGACGGAGAGCGAAAGGTTCAGTCGCGCGGCCGGAAGCAGCCCGCGAGCCAG
Organism: Gemmatimonadota bacterium; assembly: GCA_046733215.1. GTDB lineage: Bacteria > Gemmatimonadota > Gemmatimonadetes > Gemmatimonadales > GWC2-71-9 > DASQPE01. Next base: position 987 of record JBKPOS010000037.1, on the reverse strand, counting down.
CAGCCACAGCGCCAGGCCGTAGCCAAGCCATGCGATCGCGTTAGCGATGATTCCCGCTACCACGCCCTCGGCCTTGGGCGCCATCGTTGCTTCGACCGGAACCCGCCCCAGCCGAAGCAGGCGCCGGACGGCGGGAGGCCAGAGCACGAGCAAGATACCGATGCCGCTTGCTACCACCAGCACGCCGAGCGCGAGGCGCGCGCCCGGATGTGCGGCCTCCAGGGCAACGGCGCCGGTCACGCCGACGATCGCGGCGCCGGTTCCGATGGCGAGCGCCTGCAACACAACCGCGGAGCTGGTCGCCGCCCAGGCCGCAATCCCCGCCTGCTGCGCCATCAGCGCCATCCCCGCTACCGCCCAGACCTTCCCGGGCACGTATTTGCCGAGACTCGAGACCGTCCAGATGCGGGCAGCCGGCAACGGGCTCAGCTCCTGGCCCCAGCTCGCCAGCATCATCCGCCACGCCCAGATGAGGATCGCGTACATGAGCCACACCACCAGCACGCTGGCCAGCAGATAAAGCGGTCGTGGCTCGAGGTGGATGGTTTGCTCCCGAAGGTCATCCCAGTTGCGAATCAGCGCCCGGAGGGCCAATCCGACGACCAGGAGTCCGAATCCCCATTGCAGCACCCGCCACGCAGTTTTAGCCACCCAGGGCCTCGCGATACCATCCCTCGCAGACTTCTGCGACGTGGTCGGGAGCCAGTCGCTGACGCCAGGCTTCGCCTTCGGCCCGCCCTGCGGCAAGTCGATCCGGATCGTCCAGCACGTCGAGCGCCGCATCCGCGAGCGCCTCCGCCGCCGGAAGGGTGAGCCGGCCGGCGCCCCGCTCGGGGACCACATCGAGCACGCCCCCTCCATCCCAGCACGCAATGACCGGTACTCCGGCGACCAGAGCCTCCGCAGCGGCGAGACCGAACCCTTCGCCCTCGGATGGAAACAGCATGAGGTCGGCCTTGGCCAGGAACTCAGGAACTTGCTCGGACG
>JBKPOS010000036.1:0-5078 GCA_046733215.1 Gemmatimonadota bacterium | reverse complement strand
TCTGGACAGACACCGACAACCAGCGCGCCGGCATGCTGTCCTGGACGTTTGAGAACGGCATGGGTTTTGAACGCTGGGTCGATTACGCGCTCGATGTTCCGATGTACTTCGTCAAGCGCGGCGACAAATACATCGATGTCGCGGGCAAATCATTCCGCGATTTTTTCGCGGGGAAGCTGGCTGAATTACCGGGCGAGCGGCCGACGATTTCCGACTGGGCCAATCACCTGAGCACGATTTTCCCGGAGGTGCGGCTCAAGCGGTATCTTGAGATGCGTGGCGCCGATGGCGGGCCTTGGCGGCGTCTGCCGTCGCTGTCGGCCTTCTGGGTCGGCCTGCTTTATGACGATGATGTGCTCGAGGCCTGCTGGGATCTGGTCAAATCATGGACCGCCGAGGAACGACAGAGGTTGCGCGACGAGGTGCCGAAGCTCGGCTTCAGGGCGCAGGTCCGCAATCGCGACGTACTCTCGCTGGCGGATGAACTGGTGCGGCTGTGCTCGCAAGGGCTTGGGCGGCGCAAGCGGTTCGATCGCAACGGCCGCGACGAGACGCGCTACCTGCGCCCGCTCGAAGAATCGATTGCGCGCGGCATCACGCCGGCCGAGGAACTGCTCGAGCGCTTCCATGGCGAATGGGGCGGCTCGGTCGATCCGATCTTCGAGGAATATGCGTACTAGACTCTGTCATCACTGGGCTTGTCCCGGTGATCCCGCTTAGAGGGGCACTGCGCCACTAAACGAGATGGCCGGCACAAGGCCGGCCATGACAAATGTGAGTTCGCTGCGAAATTATTCAGCCGCCTGCGCTGCATCCGACAGGTTGTCGAGTGACGAGATGATGTGCCCGGCGAGCGCATCGGCTAGTGCCGAGCTCTCGTGCGCGTTGCGCACCAGCCCGATGCGGCAGCTGGGCAGGTCAGGGAAACCATCCGACGCGGACAGAACCCGCATGCCCGGGCGCAGACCCGACTCAGGCAGCACCGAGACCGCGAGTCCGGCGAGCACGGCGGCGGCGACCGCGCCGGCGTTCGAGCTCGAATAGAGCACGCGGAACGGACGGCCGATCGCTTCAAGCCGTTCGATGGCGATGCGGCGCCACGTGCAGCTCGGCCGCCCGAGCGCCAGCGGCATGCGTTCCTCAAGATGGGTTGAGTGGCGATTTGAAGTTACCCAGAGCAGCCGCTCGCGGCGAAACGTTTCCGAGGCCCGCTTGCTTTCGCAATTGGTGACGATGGCGAGATCGATCTCGTTGGCGTCAATGCGCTCGAGCAGACCGACGGAAGGTTCGCAGATCACCGAAAGCTCGACCGCCGGATAGCCGCGCGAGAAGCGCGCCATGATCTCGGGCAGGTAACGGTCGGCATAATCGTCAGGCACGCCCAGGCGCACGCGGCCGGACAGTTCGGCGTCGGAAAACGCGGCCAGCGTTTCGACGTTGAGCTTCACGATTCGCCGCGCGTAATCGAGCAGGCGTTGTCCGTCTTCGGTGAGCTTTGATGCGCGCCCGTCGCGCGAGAAAATCGGCCGCTCAAGACGCTCCTCCAGCCGCTTCATCTGCATCGAGACGGCGGACTGGGTCTTATTCACGACTTCGGCCGCCTTCGTGAAGCTGCCGGTCTCCGATATGGCAATGAAGGTGCGCAACTGGTCGATATCGAGCATTGCGGTCATGGCGGCGGATCCTGAAATGGCCCATTTCCGGGCCGAGGTGCCTATATCATCATTTCTGATTGATCAGATTAAAAACATTCGTTTCACTAATCAATCCCCGCAGTGCAATATATTTAAGCTTCCAGAGGAATCGGGTGGGGATTTCGGGTGGTTCTGGGCAGCGCCAATAGCGATTTTGGCGCCGTAACTGGACTGAATTGGAGACTGCCATGAGTGCCCAATACCCCGTTTTACCAGTCGCCGGCGGCGCGCTTTTGCGGGCGTTTGCCTCCGTGGTGGCGCTGGTTACCGCCTGGCTCAGGGAGCTGGCGCGGGCGAGACGGCACCGCCGCGAGGCCAATGTTCTCGCCGGCCTCGACCGCCGCATGCTTGCCGATATCGGCGTCACGCGTGCCGACGTTCGCGATGCCTTTTCGGAGCCGTTCTGGGACGACCCGACCGCGCTCCTGCGCGAGCGCGCTCTGGAAAGGCGACTGAGCGCCTCGGTCCGACGCGTCGCACTTGATGCCGGCGCAAATCCCGCCTTCCGGCGTCCGCCTACTGACCGTCCCGCGCGCCAGGCGTTCTGAGATTACGCAAACGGCCGAGCCCTCTCATCGGCCGCTCGATCCGACACCCGCGATCATCCCCTCTCGCGGCCGGATCCGCGCCCGCCGGCCCCTCCGGCGGGCGCTTTATTTGAATTTAATTTACTGCCCGAAAAGTCTTGGCTGACGTTGTTGTGTCTGCACAACGGCGGGGGGCTGGGTTACCATGCGAGAGGGGCAGAGTTTCATAACGACTCATTTCAGGGTTGATCGCACGCCCAATGCGAACACCGATCAAGCTAGGGGCCGCGCTCGGACTCGTCGTGCTCGCGCTTGCCGGTCAAGCGCAAGCCCAAAGCGGATTTGACCGCATCGGCGGCGACTACCTGAGCTTCCAGGTCCGCAACGGGGACCCGGCCATCTGTGCCGCGCGCTGCGAACGCGACGCGCGCTGCCGCGCCTGGAGCTTCTCCTATCCACGCACCGCTAACACGGCCGCAACTTGCTGGCTGAAAAGCCAGGTGCCGCCGCTCGTCGAGGACAAATGCTGCGTCTCCGGTGTCCGCGGCTCGGGTGTGATCGAGCCGCGCAAGGGACCGGTGGAATATTCCATCGACCGGCTCGGCGGGGACTATCGCAATTTGGATGTCGCGGCCGATGCAGTCGGCGCCACATGCAAGGCGGCGTGCGAGGCGGACAACCGATGCCGTGCCTGGACCTATGTGCGGCAGGGCTACATCAGTCCCACTCCGCGCTGCTATCTCAAGGACAGGATCACGCGGCCGCGGCACAAGCCGTGCTGCATTTCGGGTGTCGTGCGCTAGCGCAACTCAGTGCACCGACGTGAAAAAGCGCGACAACCGAAGGCCCTCCGGCCAATTCTGAATTGGCCGGCTTTTGACGGCGAGATCCCATGAACCAACGATCGCGTCGACGCGGCCAACCAGGTCCTCGACCGGAAGCAATCCGACACCGCCAGCGCGGACCGGCACGCGGCTGTCGGCGGAATTGTCGCGGTTATCGCCCATGACGAAGAGATGGCCGGGCGGCACGACCACGTCCGGCATGTCGTCGAACTCCCCGTGTGCGGTCATCTTGAAGATCGGATGCTCGCGTCCGCCGGGCAGCGTCTCGATGAAACGCGCGGCGGCAACCATGCTGCCATCCTCGGTCTCCATCGCGCCCGCGCCCGCGGGCTCGATAGCGACGGGATTGCCGTCGATACGGACCTGGCCGTGGCTGACGCCGATGCGGTCACCCGGCAGGCCGATCACGCGCTTGACCCAGACCTGCGAGCGATCGCCGGGCCAGCGGAAGACGACAACATCGCCTCGCTTTGGGAGCGCGGAGAAGAAACGCTGCGTGTTGGGGAAAACAAAAAATGAGGGAAGGGATGCGCTGCTGTAGCCGTAAGGATATTTCATCGCCAGCAGCTCATCGCCGATCAGCAAGGTCGGCTCCATCGATCCGGACGGCACGTAGAACGGTTCGGCGATCGCGGTTTTTGCCGCGAGCACGATCAGCACGATGACCGCTATATCGGCAATAGTCCTGATCCAGCCGCGCAAGCCGGACTGTCCCTTCTGCATTTCCTAGCTCCTGGATTTAGGCCGTTCCGCCGATGGTGATCTTGTCCATGCGCAGCGTCGGTTGCCCGACACCGACCGGCACGCCCTGGCCGTTCTTGCCGCAGGTGCCGACGCCCGGATCGAGGGCGAAATCGTTGCCAACCATTGTGATGCGATGGAGGTCGGTCGGTCCGTTGCCGATCAGCATGGCGCCTTTGACCGGCGCGCCGATCGTGCCGTTTTCGATCCTGTAGGCTTCGGTGCACTGGAACACATATTTGCCCGAGGTAATGTCGACCTGGCCGCCGCCAAAGCTGACAGCGAAAAGCCCGTTTTTCACCGAGGCGATGATCTCCTTCGGATCGTATTTGCCGGCGAGCATGTAGGTGTTGGTCATCCGCGGCATCGGCACGTGCGCGTGCGACTCGCGCCGTCCGTTGCCGGTCGGCTTCATGCCCATGAGCCGCGCGTTCTGCCGGTCCTGCATGTAGCCGACGAGGATACCGTCCTCGATCAACACCGTGCGGTTGGTCGGAGTGCCTTCATCGTCGATCGAGAGCGAGCCGCGGCGCGCCTGCATCGTGCCATCGTCGACAACGGTGACACCTTTTGCCGCGACCTGCTGGCCCATCAAGCCGGCGAATGCAGATGTCTTCTTGCGATTGAAGTCGCCCTCGAGCCCGTGGCCGACGGCTTCGTGCAGCATCACGCCCGGCCAGCCTGAGCCCAGCACGACGTCCATTTCGCCGGCAGGAGCGGGGACCGCATCGAGATTGATCAGCGCCTGCCGGACGGCTTCGTCGACGGCGCCCTGCCATGCGTCGGGCGCGATGAACCGTTGAAAACCTTCACGGCCGCCGAAGCCATAGCTGCCGGATTCCTGGCGATCGCCGTCGCCTGCGACGACCGATACGTTCAGCCGTACGAGCGGACGGATATCGCGGTAGATCTCGCCATCGGCGCGCAGAATCTCGACCACCTGCCAGGTCGCCGCAACGTTCGCCGTCACCTGACGTACGCGCGCATCCTTGCCGCGCGCATAAGCATCGATCGACTCGAGCAACTTCACTTTTGCGTCGAATGCTGGCGCGCCGAGCGGATTGTCGTCGGTATAGAGTTTGCGGTTGGTGCGGCTCGGTGCGTCGGTATAGGTGCCGCTATGCCCGCCTTTGACCGCGCGAACCGCTTCGACTGCGCGCGCAATCGCGCCTTCCGACAGGTCGGATGCATGCGCATAACCGACCGCTTCGTCTTTCACCGCACGCAGGCCAAAACCCTGCGCGGTGTCATATGTCGCCTGCTTGAGCCGC
>JBKPOS010000035.1:0-7819 GCA_046733215.1 Gemmatimonadota bacterium | reverse complement strand
TCCGATCGGAATGGCACGCAGCAGATTTACCGCCAGCCGCTTTCAGGTGGGGAACCTGAGCAGCTGACCCGATCGTCCGACCCTGATTTTCTGTCGTCGTGGTCTCCTGACGGTAAGGAGATAGCCTTCTACTCGTACCGTCGTGGGACCCGGCGGGTCTACGTCATTCCGGCCGACGGCGGACAGGCGCGAGAGGTTGCGCCGACGCTTGCGAACCAGCGGAATCCGGTCTGGGCTCCCGATGGGCAGGGCCTGGTGTTCTCAGCATCAGAGGATGAGCAGCCGAGCCAGCTTTACGTCGTACGCCGGCGGTCGGACTCGACTTGGGAAGCTCCGCATCGTGTCACTACCGATGGCGGCGCCTTGCCGCAGTGGTCGCCCGACGGTCGCAGAATCGCCTTCATCAACGAACACGCGGTCTGGCTTGTTGGCTCAGGAGGCGGCCGGCCCAGTCTCCTGATCCCCGCCGCAGACTCGGTCCGCTATGGCGTACCCAACATGTTGCAGTGGGAGCCAGACGGTCAGCGAATCTTCTACAAGGCCTTCGATGCAAACGGGCAAGCGAGCATCTGGAGCGTGGCTTCCGATGGCAGCGGACCGGCAACGCTTCTGATACGGTTCGATGATCCGACCCGTATGTCGAGCCGACCCGAGTTCGCCACGGATGGAAAGCGTGTCTACTTCACCCTGGGCCAGCGGCAAAGTGATGTGTGGACCGTCGACCTGGTGGGAGCTCGCTGAGCTTTGAGGTAGGGTCAGTGCTCGGTCCTGGAATCTGCGGGGCTGGAAATCCCACCCATCGAGGTCCGGGCTGCAGATCGGCGCATCACGGTAGCAACCATGAGGTAAGCCTCGGACCAGGCTTCCCCCACTTCTCGCGTGAAAGCAGACCCGAGTGCCCGCTCGAGGGTCCAGAGCAGGGCGGCACCAACCAACTCGTATTGATCATCGGTGACACCGTACCCTAGATGACGGCGGCCGAGCGCCGCTGTTTGGCTCACCAGTTCGTCGGGCTCGTCCAACGCCCGTACAATCTCCGCGACCATCTGCCAGAACTTCCGGCCTTGAGCATCCATATCTGTGGAAGCAAAGAGCCGCTCCGTGGCCGGCTCCAGCTCGAAGAGACGCTCGTAGAACAGCCGCGCGAGCTCCTGCGCCATCGGCTCGATCTGCCTCCAACTCTCCCGGACCAGCCGCTCGCGTTCGGGTGTCACCCGCTTCTCCCTCCCTGCACTCTCCCAAGAGACGAACGGACAACGCGTTGCATCGCGTGATTTCGGTGTGATAGTGGGGTGACGGCAGAGCCTACTATAGGCGCGTCACCCGGCCGGCCAAAGCGCCGAGCCGAACAGTCGCTTACTGCCGAGCCGGCCCCGACCTGGCTCGACGATACCAGGAGGGACCATGTGCGGAGATAACCTCAGCCAAATGACGGCGCAATTCGACCCCGAGCCCCGTGCGGCGGCTGAGAAGGCGGCCGAAGGGTACACCGCCCCGGCCACGCGCCTGGTCGCGCACCTCGAGCTGACGCGGTGGCTCAAAGCCGCGGTCCAGGACCTGTGCTCGTCGCCGGATCGGGAGGCAACATGAGCACCCGGAATACGCCTCACGTGATACCGCTTTTCGGTAGCCTTCGCATGCGCTTTGGTCACCGATTCCAGGTGGGCTGGAGCCATCTCGACGCGAACGCCAACATGCGCAACTCGGCCTATTTGGACGTCGCGGCGAGCGCGCGGCTGATGTACTTCGCCTCGGGTGGCTTTTCGATTGAAGCGTTTGCGCAGTTGCAGTTTGGTCCGGTCAGCCGCCGGGAAGAGCTGGAATGCTTTCACGAGCTGCGGCTTCTCGACGAGGTTCGGGTCACCTTGCTGGTGGCCGGGTTGAGCGAAGACGCCTCGAGCTTTCGGCTTCGGAACGAGTTCTGGCGGGAGAGCGACACCCTCGCCGCTCGGCTCACCAGCCTCGGCGGCTGGTTGGATCTAAGGTCCCGGCGCCCCATCGCTCCTCCCCCGGCGCTGGCAGCAGTCCTGCGCGGACTCGACCGAACCTCTGACTTCGAGAACCTGCCACCTCGTCGAAACTCGCCGCCGCGGGGCCACCCAAGGCATTCTGATTCTCAGGTCCGTTGAAGCCCGACAACTCCTGAATCGTTGTCGGGCTTCGGTGCTACTTGCGGCTCGCGACGACGATGCCGCGAGCTACGATCTCACGGCCCGATGCTGAAACAAAAAGCCGGCGGAGCGGGATTGGCTCAGCCGGTTTCGCGATTGGATCCGCCTGGCACCTGGGCGACCACCTCGATCCGTACCGGTTTCACAGCATCTGACGTGGGCACAAGGTCGGGCACGAGCCCCAGACCGTCAAGGGACTTCTTCGGCGTCGCCAGCGCGATCGGCCAGTGCTCGAATCAGTGGCCGCCGTAGTGTAAGGTCTTCAACACAGCTTTCCCATGTGGATACGAAATGACGTAGACGCGATCGTAAACATCGTCCTTCCACTTCGGGGGTTCCGGCCTGACACCGAGGGCCTTTGCCAGTTGCGGAATTCTTTCATGGTTCCAGCAGACGAGGATGGTCTTCCCCGCGTACGCAGTATCTCCGAAAATCAGCTTTGCCAGGGACCGATAGTCCTTCGTCCGGAAAGGAGTCTGCACGGGCACGCCGAGCCGGCGGGATAGTGGCGCGACGGTTTCCTGCGTGCGCTGGCCATTGCCGTCCTTCGCCGTCTTGGTTGCGAAAATCGCCACCGGAATCCCGAGCCTCGCCATCGCCGTGTCGGTCGTAATGAACGAGACGAGCTCTTCGGCGCGCCGTACCCCAGCTTGCGACAAATGGACGTCCCCGGGACCCTCCGGTTTTTCGGCATGTCGAAGAAGAATGATCGCCGCCGGATGGTGAATCGGTGAGGCAGCCGATACCGTCCAAGGTACGGCGCCGAAGACAAGACTCAGGAAGATGGTGCGACACATTGGAACTCCAAGGTCAATCAGCTCGAGGCGTGGTCAGGGGGCCGCTTTACCACTCGACACTTGCGGCTAATTGCTTGGTGATTGCCGGCGTTGAGCGGGCCTGAACCAGATTCCAGTCCGCAGCCGCTCGAACGCATAGCGCATCAGTTGTTCGTCGCGGCCCGGTTCGCGCAACTGGTCGTCGATGCCAAGCATTGCCACTCCGTGCACCAGCGCCCACACGTATCTCGCCATTAACAGGGGATCGTCGCGCTGGAACACTGCCTCGTGCTGCAGCGTAACGAGAGCGTCCACCAGCGCCTTGAATGCGCCCTCCGCTTCGGCCACGAGCTCGGGATCACGGCCCTCCGGATCGACAAACCCGCCGAACATCACGCGATAATGCGACGGATTCGCTACGGCGAAGCGAACATAGGCAATGCCCATCGCGTAGAACGCCGCGTCACCTCGGCCACCTTCCTCCCACGCCGCAACCAGCTGCTGCCTGAGCGTACGGAATCCTTCGGTTGCGACGGCCGTGAGCAATGCGCGCTTGTCGGCGAAGTGGCGGTAGAGCGCCGTTCGTGACACACCGAGGCGGGCACCGATTTCCCGCAGGGTCAGCGCGTCCACGCCGTCGGCGCGGATCGTCGCGAGCGCCTCGTCCAGGAGAGCGCGGCGCAGGTTCCCGTGATGGTAGGAACGGCGCGGCTTGCGGGCGGCGGACTTTGACGACACCATGGCCCTTCATCTTAGGGGCTGGTGTTGACAACGTCAACATCAGGAGCATAGTATGTTGACGTCGTCAACATCGCTGGAGCAGTTATGGACTCGACTCAACACCGGGTTTCCCCTCCCCTAGGCGCTCGCACCGCCACCCTGCTCCGTCACTTGTGGCGCACCAGCCCGCCGCTCACGGCGGTCGGGGCGCTGATGACTTTCGTGGCCGCTGCGTCGCTCGTGGGGATATTTGTGGATCCCCGCATCATTACCGGCGTGCCGGCCTGGCTCAAGCCATTCAAGTTCGCGGTCTCGACTGCCGTCTACAGCCTTACGCTCGCCTGGATCTTCGGATGGCTCTCCGACTGGCCGCGGGTCCGCCGTGTGGTAGGCTCGACCACCGGGGTCGTCTTCGTGCTCGAGGTGGCAATCATCGACCTCCAGGCGTGGCGCGGGACGACCAGCCACTTCAACGCTTCCACGCCGCTCGATCGCACGCTGTTCATTGTGATGGGCTCCGCCATTTTGCTGCAGACGCTCGTCAGCGTCGCAGTCGCCGTCGCGCTGTGGCGGCAGCGATTCGCCGAACGGTCGCTTGGCTGGGCCCTGCGGCTCGGCATGACCCTGACGATCCTCGGGGCGATGACCGGCGCCCTGATGACTCGCCCTACGCCGGCGCAGCTGGAGCGCGCTCGGGCCGGTGAACGCATAACCACTGTGGGCGCGCATACAGTCGGCGCCGCGGACGGCGGCCCCGGCGTGCCGATGATCGGGTGGAGCCGAGACCACGGGGATCTACGCGTGCCCCATTTCATCGGCCTGCATGCGATCCAGGCCCTCGCACTCATCGCAGTCGGGCTGCGGCGTTGGCGGCGGCCTGAGGCAGTTCGCGTCCGGGCTGTCCTGATTGCCGCTGCGAGCTACGCATCGCTCTTTATCCTGCTGCTATGGGAGGCGCTCCAGGGACAGAGCGTCGTGGCACCGGACGCAATTGTGCTTGCATCGATCTGGGCGGTTGCCACAGCGCTCGCCTCGGGCTGGATTGGCTTTCACTCACGCGCTGCGCTCCGCGGCGGCATGGATCGGGTGGCGATATGAGACCTGAACACCTCTTTTCCATTCTCAACCTGGTAGCTCTAGCGGCGTGGCTGCCGCTCGTGTTCCTGCCGAGGGCACGCTGGGCGACAACAGTCCTGCCAGTGGTGATTCCGTGCCTTTTCGCAGTCTCCTACGTCGTCCTGGTCGTCCTGTCGCTGCCCTGGGGCGAGGGCGGGTTCTCGTCTCTAACAGAAGTGAAGGCGCTCTTCGAGAATCCCTGGGCGCTTCTGGCCGGGTGGGTGCACTACCTTGCTTTCGATCTGTTCATAGGCGGGTGGGAGGTACGCGACGCGCAGCAGCGGGGCATCCCCCACCTGCTCGTCGTGCCGGCGCTCGTGCTGACGTTCCTCTTCGGGCCGGCGGGGTTGTTGTTCCATCTGGTGATTCGATCGTTCGCGTCCGAGCGAGCGGCGCCGACATCACCGGCCAGAGCAGGCGTGTAGCAGCCGTGCGGAATTGACCACTTCCTTGCCTGCACCCCCGCCGCGGGACACATTCTTCCCACCGTCGGAAGAGTGCGGTCATGGAACTCCTCGAGCAGCTTACCGCGGCACTCGGCGATCGATATCGGGTCGAACGGGAGCTTGGCCACGGCGGGATGGCAGTCGTCTTTCTCGCCGAGGACCTGAAGCACCGCCGACGCGTCGCCATCAAGTTGCTCAAACCCGACCTGTCGGCCATGCTCGGCGGCGAGCGGTTCCTCCGCGAGATCGAAATCGCCGCGACCCTGCAGCACCCCCACATTCTCCCGTTGTATGACTCGGGGCAGGCCTCCGGACTGCTCTACTATGTGATGCCGTTCGTGGAAGGGGAGTCGCTGCGGGAGCGGCTCAAGGTGGAGCGGCATCTTCCGATCGATGCCGCGCTCAAGATCACGCGGGAAGTCGGCAGCGCCCTGCAGTACGCCCACGAGCACGGGATCGTCCATCGAGACATCAAGCCCGAGAACATCATGCTGTCGGCGGGCCACGCCGTCGTCGCCGACTTTGGAATCGCCCGCGCGCTGCAGGCCGCGAGCGTGGAACAGCTCACCCTGACCGGGATGGTGATCGGGACACCGCAATACATGAGTCCGGAACAGGCCGCCGGCGAGGCAGTGGATGGGCGAAGCGATCAGTACAGCCTGGCGTGCACGCTGTACGAGATGCTGATCGGTGAGCCGCCTTTCAGCGGACCGTCGTCTCAAGCAGTCATCGCGCGGCACTCACTCGAACCCGTGCCCCATCTTCGGGTCGTTCGCCAGACCGTGCCACAGGCGGTCGAGGGAGCAGTCATGCAGGCCATGGCGAAGCTTCCCACCGATCGGTTTCCCTCTGTGCAGCAGTTCGCCGATGCGCTCGAGTCGACGCAGCCCGCGTCACTCCCAACGCAGGTACTTGGCCCGTCTCCAAGCCGGCCCGCGTCCCGCCTCGGCCCGCAAGTGCTGGTCGGGCTCGCGGCGGCTGTGGTAGTCATGGCTGCCACCTGGTGGGCCGTCGCAGGACATAAAGAGAGTCGCGACCACCCTCCACTGAGCAGGGTCACCGCAGTCGCCGTGCTGCCGTTCGAGGACCTCGTGAGCGGCCCTGACAGCGCCTACCTCGGTGAGGGGATGACCGATGGGCTCATCGCCGATCTCGCCCAAGTCGGCTCGCTGAAAATCATTTCACGGTCATCGGGAGCTGTAGCGGCTCAGGGAACGGCACGTTCGCTGGCTCAGCTTGCCGGCGAGCTCGGGGTCGAGGCGGTGGTCAAGGGGTCGATTCGCAGGTCGGCCGATACCGTACGGATCAGTGTGGGATTGGTTCATGCTCCCGACAGCACGGTGCTCTTGGCGCGAGACTATAAGGCGCGACTGGGGGAGCTGCCGGACCTTCAACGACAGATTACGGTGGACATCACGGGCTCGATAAGCGCCAGCCTCAAGGGAACTGAGCGAAGCCGCCTCGAGGCGCGCCGAGAGGTGAATCAACAGGCCTATGAGGCATACCTTCGCGGGCGGTTCCACCTCGAGCGCGAGGAGCTGGAGCAGGCGCGAGCCCTGTTCGAGAAGGCCAGCCGGATCGCTCCCGATTGGGCGCCGCCTTACGTTGGCCTGGCCAATTACTACGCGTCGCTCCCCTTCTATGCGGATGTGTCGCCTGCCGAGGTGCTGCCCAAGGCCAGAGCCGTGCTGGTTCAGGCGCTCCAGCTCGACGAGACGCTGGCAGAAGCGCACGCAGCCAATGCCTATATCCGCGCCTATTACGAATGGGATTGGCGCGCGGCCGAGCAGGAGTTCAGGCGCGCCCTCGAGCTGCGACCGAACTATGCCGACGCGCGGTTCTCCTATAGCCGCTTTCTCGCCTCACGCCGCCGGTTCGACGAGGCAATCGCCCAGCTCGGCCGAGCTGTGGAGTTGGATCCGCTATCGCTCCAGCTGCAGGCGAACCGCGCCCTGCTCGATTATTTCGCGGGCCGGTATGGCGAGGCTGAGCGCGGGTTGCGCGATGTTCTCCAGCGCGACTCCGCCGACGTGCTGGCGAAGTGGGGATTGGCGCTGGTGGCCGAACAGCAGGGAAAACTCGACGAGGCAATCGCGATCCTCGAGCCGATCAGCGGCAGCAGCCTCAACCGCAAGTCGTCTCTCGGCCACGCCTATGCGGTCGCCGGAAAGGTCGACCGGGCGCGAAGCATTCTCACCTCGCTTCGCGAAGCCGCCGCCGCCAAGTACGTCCCCTCTTACTGGTTCGCCCTGGTGCACGCCGGTCTCGGAGAGCGCGATCGGGCGCTCCGCTATCTCGAGCGGGCGTACGAGGAGCGCTCAACCGTGCTGGCGTACGTGCTGATCGATCCGCGGCTCTCATCGCTGCGGGAAGACCCTCGCTTTCTTGCTCTGGCCCGACGGCTCGAAGGCAGTCCGTAGAGGCACACTAATAGGCTACCGCGTACCGTGAGAAATGGCCGATGTCGGCCTCGACCTTGTCGTCACTCCTGACGTCCGTCGAGGGCGGCAGCTCGAGGATCTGATTACCCTGGCCCAAATACGCGACCAGCAAGTCGAACGCGGTGGGCGCGACGCAGCCCTTGTAGGAA
>JBKPOS010000034.1:0-38677 GCA_046733215.1 Gemmatimonadota bacterium | reverse complement strand
GAGCCCAGGCCGAGCTGGGCGAACTCGGTCCCCAGCGGATCGTTGCTCCCGCTCCGTTGCTGAACGATGCGGTTCATGACGCGGAGCAACAGCCGCCACCGAAGCAGCCGGAAGGATGGCGCGAGCGCGCTAATCGTGCCCTCGGGCGTGGTGGCGAGACGTCGGCGCAACATCCGCTCAGGACTGCGCTCGGCGGCCGCGTGCGGGCGATCGATCCGCTGGGCCCGCTCGATTCGCTGCTCGCGGAGAAACTGGGCAGGGTCGCAACTGTGGGAAGGGAGATCAGCTAGTATCGCAGCTGGTAGCTAGTATCGCAGCTGGTATCGCAGCGTTTGCTCAGGACGTTGGTGGGTCCCGAGAGGGAGGACAGGGTCATGAATGATCTGGTGGCGGCGACAGTCAAAGAACTGGCGAACGCGGGCTGGCATACGGTCCAGACGGTTAATGGTTTGGTCCCCGAAAATGCGTCTCTGCAGCCTGGCTGGGCGCCCGGTCCGCTGATCAAGAGTCGCGAGCGAACCAAGCCCCCGCTGGGCTGGCCGCGCGAGACCGACTCGCTATGCCCGCGGTGCGTCGTAGAAACCCGAAATTCAATCATTAACGGCGAGCGTGATCTGGCCGATCTGGTGCAAGGGCACAATGGTGAGATCAAGGCGACGATTCTCGAAGAGAATGGTCGTGTGATCGTCCGGAAAACCTGCCCAGAGCACGGAACTTTCGAGGACTTGCTCTCGATCGATCCGGAGTTCAGCCGCATTATCGAGGCCCGCTACCCCGGCCGCGATTTCCGCACGCTGGGGGACGAGCGGATTCACCGGCACGGTACTTCCACGATTCGCTATGGTCGCGGGGCCGTGCTGACAATCGACCTCACCAACCGCTGCAACATGATGTGCAATCCCTGCTTCATGGATGCGAATCAGGTGGGGTACGTGCACGAGCTCACGCTGGATGAGATCAAACAGATCCTGGACGACTCGATCTCGTTCAAGCCCAGACGACAGATGTCGGTTCAATACTCCGGTGGCGAGCCAACCATGTCGCCCCACTTCCTCGAGGCCTGTCGTTACGCCAAAGACCTTGGCTACTACTCGGTCCAGGCGGCAACTAATGGACTTCGGTTCGCGCTCGAGCCCGAGTTCGCATACCAGGCGAAGGAAGCCGGCTTCGACATCGCGTATTTCCAGTTCGACGGCGTAACCAACGATGCCAACCGGCACCGCCACATCAGCAATCTGTTCGACGCGAAGCTGATGGCGATCAAGAACATGCGCGCCGCCGGCATCGAGATTGTCCCGGTCACGACCGTCGTCAATACTGTCAACGACACGCAGGTCGGGCCTTTACTCCAGTTCATCATCGACAACTGCGACGACTTGGGCGGCATCTCGTTCCAGCCGGTTTCATTCACCGGGCGGGACGAGGGCATCAGCGACGCAGACCGGCACCGGCAGCGGTACACGATCTCCCACCTCGCGCATGAGCTGCACCGCTACTTCGACGGAAAGGTCGACCC
The DNA here is from genome assembly GCA_046733215.1 of Gemmatimonadota bacterium. GTDB lineage: Bacteria > Gemmatimonadota > Gemmatimonadetes > Gemmatimonadales > GWC2-71-9 > DASQPE01. The sequence goes on along the minus strand of JBKPOS010000034.1, from coordinate 37,161 downwards.
GTATCGCGACTGGTATCCGCTTGGAGCGGTGGGCGGGTTCACCACCGTGGTGGATCATCTCCGCGGCGCCGAAGCCAAGTTCGGTGGCCTGGCGTGCTCCTGTCATCCCAACTGCGGCTCGAGCGTGTTCATCGTTGCCAATCGGCGGAACGGAACCTGGGCCCCCGTCACCCAGTTCTTCGACGTCCAGGCATTCCTGAACGATCTGGCGGTGATCGCCGACTCCGCGCGGGGTCGTACCTTGAGTCTGGTCCAGATCGCGCTCGGCATGCTGCGGCACTTCGATCAGCGAAAGGCGCCCCCGGGCTTCACGCTGACGGAGTTTCTCAGGATCCTGAACAAGAAGACCAATGGGGCGCTCATGGCCGGGCGGAAGCCGCCGCCGCAGGACTGGAAGATGCTGTGGGTCGGCGGAATGTGGTTCCAGGATCTATGGACCTACGATTTCCGGCGAACCGAGATGTGCGTGATTCCTTACGCCACTCAGGAGGGCGAGATCTCGTTCTGCGCCTACAACACCGGGGTGGGCTGGCGGCAGATCGTGGAGAACATGCACATGGTCGCGAACACGAAGGATTGGTTCCAGCGCCGCGGCCGGCACAAGATCTACGCCGGTGACCGGCCGATGGACCTGCCCAGCAGATCTCTGCCGGTAGTGAGCGCACCCGAGCCTGTCGGGGCGGGCGCCCACGCCTGTGGTTGCGGCGGGCATTGAGGACAGCTATCAGCTAGCAGCTATCAGTCAAACAAAACGATGGGGCGGCGTTCCGAAGCGCCGCCCCACCTGTTATTACCCTGTCTGATAGCTGATAGCTGCTCGCTAACTCGCCACAACCGCCCGCTCCGTCAAATGCGACCGGGAGCGCTCCACCCAGCTCACCTTGCCGAAGCCGGGAGGCACGAAGTCCGGTCGCGGCATGGACCCTGGGTATCCCAGGTACGCGCGCGGGTTCCGCATCTCGCGGGAAGCGCTCAGGACCCGTCGCACAGCAAACGTCTTACCCTCGAGAACGAGCTTCGCGAGCTTGATCAGTCCCTTGGGTGTCAGCCGCGCGGTTTCATCCATCATGCAATAGAGTCGGGCCAGGCGCTCGAAGAATCGCTTGGGCGGAAGTTTCGCCGGCAGGACCAGGTGCATCACGTCGAACAGGTTGTAGTCGTCGGTTGTGACGCGAGACTTGCTGGTCTCCCACAACTCCGTTCCGGGCAGGGGAGTGAGCACGGTGAACGTAGGGCATGGGAGATGGGCCAGGCGGATGAATTCCTCGAGTCGATCGAACTCTTCCTCGCCCCAGGCCGGGTCGGTGATGAGCGAGGTCATCGGCGTGATTCCGTTCTGGCGCAGAATCTCGATGGCTTCGAGGTTAGTGGCGGAACCACCTTTGGTGCGCTTCCTGATCGAGTCGAGCCCGTCGTCGTCCACCTTCTCGATGCCGAGGAAGATCGTCTTCATCCCGACTTCCTTCCACAGCTTGAACAGGTCGCGGTACTTGACGACCAGGTCTGCCCGTGTCTCACAGGAGTAGAGCAGTCGGAGGCCGGCATCCCGGATCCGGTAGGCCAGATCCTCATAGGCATCGTGCTGGAGGAAGGCGATGTCGTCGGTGAAGAAGACGCGGTCCTCGCCCAGAGATCGGACCTGTACGAGGTCCTCGACAATCCGTTCGGGCGAGCGACGGCGGGCACGCCGCTGGTAGAACACCCAGATGCTGCAGAAGTTGCAATCGAACGGACAGCCCCTCGAGGTCTCGACGGCTGCAGAGGGGGTATCGAAAGCGTGATGGTACCAGCGACGGTATCGCTGCGTGAGGTAACGGTCCGGCAACGGAAGGTCGTCGAGATTGCCCGAGTGGCTGCGATGAATGACGTCGCCCTGCAGGTTTTCCAGGGTGGCGACGCCCGGCACTGTGGCGGGGTCGTCGCCGCGCTCGAGCGCATCCACCAGCTCCAATCCGGTCCACTCCCCTTCCCCGATCACTACGCACTCAACCGGAGAACCGGGGAAAAGAAAATCGCCGGGGATCAATGAGGCGTGGTGGCCTCCCACGAAGATCCGAGCCTGCGGCAGCAACTCCCGCACCCGCCGCGCGGTGTGCAACGTACTGTACACGTCGGTGGTGAAGCCACAACTGATGCCTACCGCCCCCGGACGGAAGGAGCGGAGGTGGTCCCCCAGGGCTCGAATCTTGTCCAGACGGAGATCGATGAGGTGGACGTCATGCTGATGCAGCTTGAGAGCCGCCCCTACACATTCGAGCCCGAGTGGCTCGATCAGCAGAATACGGGTGAACCCGAATCGGGTCCCCTGCGGCGGCTGGACCAAGGTGATGCGCATTAGCAGCGACCTCCTCCCCGTGATGCCGATCGAAACGCACCCGGATGCAGGGTGCTCACGTCAACCCGATACAACATGGGAAGGGAGGCGGGAATCGGCCAGACTGTAGGGATGATCTCAGGATCGAACAACCAGCGCAGGTCCACGGAAGACGATACCGTCCCGTGGCTTATCCCGGGAGGGCTTTATGAGGCGGCTCTTTGACTTCGTCGTCAGTACGTTGGTCGGCGGCCTGCTGATCCTGGTTCCGCTCTACCTTGCCGTCCTCCTCTTGCTCAAGGCAATGGCGTCCCTTGCGGGAATCGTCGCCCCGCTGGCCAAACTGCTCCCCGAATGGTTTCCTGCAGCGCAGGTTCTCTCGATTGCGCTGGTCCTGGTGGTTGCGTTTCTGATCGGCGTCGCCCTGCGAACGGGCGTCGGGAGAATTGTACGGGAGCGAATCGAGACCTCGTTCTTCGAGCGGATCCCCGGTTACGCGCTTCTACGTAGCCTCACCCAGCAATTGGCCGGGCAAGGCAAGGAAAACGTGTGGAAGCCGGCCCTGGTGGAAATCGAGGAGGCCCTAGTCCCCGCCTTCATTATCGAGGTGCACGACGACGGCCGCTTTACGGTCTTCGTTCCCTCGGTACCGACACCCCTTGCCGGCGCTGTCTACGTGCTCACTCCGGAACGCGTGCACCCGCTCGACGTCCCATTCACCCAGGGCGTCAAGCCTCTTTCTCGGTGGGGCTCGGGCTGCAAAGAGCTGGTTGCCGCTATGAAGGCCTAGGCTGGCTACAGCTCGCCCGTGAGGAACTGTCCTCGGCCGTTGCCGAAGGACCAGTCCTCATCCGTATTGGTGGTGATCGAGACCATGACATCCGAAGGCGCGATGCCGCAGCTGCGTTCGAGTTCCTCGCAAAGCAGGCGGTAGAACGCTTCTTTAGCCTGCCGGTTCCGGGGTCGGCTGGTCACCTGCACCACGACGACCTTGCCCGTGCGCGGAATTCCGAGCCCGGTGTCCTCGATGATCATGCGAGTTGGCTTGTGCTCGTGGACGATCTGGTAACGATCCCGCTCGGGCACCTTGAACGCCGAAACCATGGCCCGGTGCACTGCATCGAGCAGGGTTCGCATCTCAGCGTCCGTGCGGCCCTCGAGCAGATCGATCCGAAGTACTGGCATGTTCAAACCGTCACTTTGCAAGAGTTTTTCTGCTGACGTGCACCGTGGGAGAGCCGCGTAGGGTTTGCAGCACGACGCAGTATCGCTCCGTCAGGGCCAGGAGCCGGTCGAGTTGCTCGGCGCTCGCGTCAGTATCGAGGTCGATCGAAAGGCGAATCTCGCGAAAGCCAACGGGCGCATCTTTAGCGACGCCCATGGTGCCCCGAAAGTCCAAATCGCCTTCTGCCCGGAGGGTTCCCGCCCGCATCGGCACCTCCAGGGCCGTCGCAACTGCCCGAAGCGTTACCCCGGCACAGGCCACCAGCGCTTCGAGCAGCATGTCACCCGAGCAGATCTCGAGTCCTGTACCCCCCGTCGCCGGATGGAGCCCGGCCTGCACCAAGGCCCTGCCGGTGTCTACCTTGCAGCTGACGGACGCAGTATCGAGCGTGCCGGTCGCCGACAGGGTGATGAGCGCCGCGTCGGGCTGGTCACGGTAGCGCTGCTTGAGCGGAGCCTGAAGGGTCCGCAACTGCTCTGCGTTCATCGCACGCTTCCTGTTCAGTGCTTGCGAACAGTAGCACCGGCCTCGTTGGGCTGGTACACCGACTACCCGCCACCAGGATTAAAGTCATGCTGCCGCCCACCATTCCTCCCGGGTCCGATGAGTACGCTCAGCCATATCGGGCCTACGTTGCCAGGGTTCCGGCGGGCAATGTGCTGGAGTTGTTGGAACGGCAGGGCGTTGCCACCGCGGCGCTGCTCGCAGGGGTGACTCCCGAGCGAGCCCGCTATCGCTACGCTCCGGGCAAGTGGAGCGTTACGGAAATCATCGGTCATCTGAGCGACGCCGAGCGGATCTTTGCGTACCGTGCTCTTCGAATCGCCCGGTGCGACGAGACGCCCCTGCCCGGCTTCGACGAGAACGCCTACACGCCCGCCGGCGAGTTCGATCGCCGGCAGCTTTCCGACGTCGCCCGCGAGCTGAAACTTGTGCGCGCCGGCACAGTCGCGCTCTTCCGCGGGCTCCCCGACGAAGCGTGGGGTCGCCGGGGAACCGCGAGCAACCACCCGGTATCCGTTCGGGCAATGGCCCACATCATCGCGGGTCACGAGCTCCATCACATCGAGGTCCTCCAAACCCGTTACGGGCTCGGCGCCGAGCCTGCCTGACCGCGCCGCTGGGCCCTCCTGAGGCTTCTTGACGCTGGACCTTGGGCGGGGTCCTCGCGATCTTCCGCGAGCCCGCACCCATCACTCACCCCTGACCCGGTCCCATGCGTATCGTTTCCCCCTCGCTTTTTTGCTTCGCGACGCTTTCGCTGCTGGCGTTCGCGTTCGGCTCACCGCTCTCCGCCCAGACCGCAGACCCCCAAACTCTCGAGCGCGACATCCTGAAAGAGCTGGTCGAGATCAACACCAGCGACTCGGCCGGACACACGGCGGATGCGGCCAAGGCAGTGGCTCGCCACCTGATCGCCGCGGGCGTTCCGGACACCGATATCCGCATCATTGGATACGATGCGAACCATCAGAGTCTGATTGCGCGCTACCGCGGCCGGCCGGGCACCGCGAAGCCGATTCTCCTGATGGCGCACATGGACGTGGTAGACGCGCGGAAGGAAGACTGGTCGTTCGATCCCTTTCAGTTTCGCGAACAAGACGGCTACTACTACGGCCGCGGCTCCAGCGACAACAAGGCCGGTGTCGCGACGCTCACCTCGATGTTCATGCGCTTCAAACAGGAAGGATTCGTTCCGGACCGCGATCTGATCATGGTCCTCACGGCCGACGAGGAAACTACCAGCAAAAGCATCTCGTGGCTCCTCGAACAGCATCGCAACCTGATCGATGCGGACTTTGCTCTGAACACCGATGGCGGCGGCGGAGAATTGCGAGATGGAAGGGCGGTGACGTTCGCCGTGCAATCCGCCGAGAAGGTGTTTCTCACCTTCAACCTGGAAGTACGGAACAAGGGAGGCCACAGCTCGGTCCCGGAGCCCGACAACGCGATCTATCGCCTCGCCGACGCCCTTGGACGGCTGAAGAAATTCAATTTTCCCGTGCGTCTCAACGAAACGACGCGCGCGTTCTTCAAGCAGGCGGCAGCAGGACAGCCCGCCAGCATCGCCGCCGACATGCGGGCGGTCGCCCGCTCGGCTGATCCGACCGCCGCGCGTCGGCTATCGGCGGTACCGTACTTCAACTCCCTCCTTCGCACGACCTGTGTCGCAACCAGGCTGTTCGGCGGCCACGCCGACAATGCCCTGCCTCAGCTGGCGCGCGCCACAGTCAACTGTCGAATGCTGCCGGACGATCCTCCTGACAGCGTCGAGGCCGTGCTGAAGCGGGTCGTTGCGGACACGGCGACTCACTTCTCTCGCGCGGCCGAGCCGACACCCAGTCCGCCGTCACCCCTCAGGTCGGACGTGCTGCAGCCGGTCACGGCTCTGGTGAAGCAGCTCTGGCCCGATGCGGTGGTAGTTCCGGAGATGTCGACCGGAGCGACCGATGGGCTCTACACCCGGAACGCCGGGATCCCCACATATGGCGTGGGCGCGATCTTCGAGCGGATCGACGACGTGCGGGCTCACGGGCGCGACGAGCGAGTGGGGGTGAAGGCCTATCATGACGCGGCTCGGTTCTGGTACGAGCTGCTCAAGACGATGACATCCGGGCCGCCGGGAGCGTGAAGCGGAGCGATGGACGACGAGCCGATCACCTTTCAACGCGATCGGCTGTCGGTCTCCACTGACCGGCGGCGCCTCGATCTGAATGCGGTGCTGGAGATGCTACGGAACACGCACTGGGGAGGCGATCTCACTCCCTCCATCCTCGAGCGAGCGGTCGCCAATTCCTTGTGCTTCGGCCTTTATGAAGGTCCCCTTCAGCTCGGCTTCGCCAGGGTCGTCACGGACCTCGCGACGTACGGTTATCTGACCGATGTCGTAATCGTGGAATCGCGTCGTGGGATAGGCCTGGGCGAGTGGCTGGTGGAATGCGTACTCGCTCACCCGGACTTGCACCGACTTCGCCGCCTTGCGCTGCTCACGCGCGACGCGCCGGATCTGTACGCCCGCTTCGGCTTTGTGGAGGGGTCCGTCGAGCTCGGTTACATGGAGCTGCCGGGCGGGGGCTCCGCTACCGTACGGCGCAGGGACAGCCACTCCCTTTAGGTACCCACCAGCTTACCGACCACTGCGAGCAGCGCTTCCACCGAGAAGGGCTTCCGGAGAAACGTGAAGTCCGGGCCGGGCGACCCGCGGTGCAGCACGTCCTCGGCCGGGTAGGCGGACATGTAAGCCACCGGCACGTGGGGATGAAACTCCGCAATCAGCCGACCGAGCGCGCGACCATCGGTTTCCGGCATCACCACATCGGTCACGACCAGATCGATTCGGGATGGATCCTTGGCCAGCAGCTGAAGCGCTTCCCGGGCACCGGTCGCTTCCAGGACGGAGTACCCGGCACCGCTCAGCATGCGTGCCGTGACCGATAGGACCGTTCGCTCGTCGTCTACCACGAGAATGCATCGCTGAGTCGGAGCGAGGTCACCTTCCGGCAGCTCTCTCGACGGCGCTTGCGATGCTTCCATCAGCTCGTCCTCCTGACCCGTTACGATGGATTGCGGCGCGAATTGCCTGAAATCGTGGGGGGAAGATAAAAATCCCGGGTGTCGAGGGTATCGGGAAAAGAGTCCCCGGCCTGACAAAATGTCAGGCAAACCCTGACAGAGCCCGAAGGTTACTCGTCGGGCGGGTTGACATCCGACTCGAGGAGGCCCGACTCGAAGGCAAAGCGGAACAGCTGCGCTCGTGTTTTGAGCTCCAGCTTCTCATGTAACCGCTTCCGATATGTTTCCACCGTCTTGACGCTTACCGCCAGCTTCTCCGCGGTCTCCTGATTGGTGTATCCCTGCGCCAGTAACCGAAGCACCTCAGCCTCCCGCCGGCTCAGCTTTTTCTTCGGCTTCGTCAGCGCGTTCCCGCCGGGTGAGGCCACGAACGGTGCCTCTGTCATCCGACTCAAATCGACGAAGGTGCGGTAGCGGTACACGGCGCGGATCGCAGTCAGCAGCTCGAGATCGGCCGCGTTTTTCACCACATATCCCGACGCCCCCGCGTCGAACGCCGACCGGAAGTAGGCGGGGTCGTCGTGCATGGTGAGGATCAGAACCCTGGGCTGGTTCTCCAGCCGGACAATGCGCTCGATCGTTTGAGTGCTACGCGACTTGGGCATCGAGAGATCGAGAACGACCACGTCCGGACGCGTCGAGCTGGCCTTGGCGATTGCCTCGGCCCCATCGCCGGCTTCGCCTACGACTTCCATGTCGGGCTGACTGGCGATCAGCATGCGAAGGCCGGCCCGAACCACCGAATGGTCGTCCGCGATGAGCACCCGCACCTTGGACATCGACTACCGGCTCCGCGTCCTGACCGGCTTCCGCGGGCTGGCCGACAACATTGCGCTGTCGAGCGGGATGCGACAATTGATGGTCGTCCCTTCGCTCGGGGTGGAGTCGATGTCGATCACACCGCCGAGGAGGGCTGCCCGTTCCCGCATGCCCTTCAGTCCGAGACCCCGGCCCGGTGCGCCCCCGGACTGCTGGCGGATACCCACGCCATTGTCCTTGACCTGAAGCTCGACCATCGCCTTGCGCCAGGAAAGCCGCACTCGCGCCGCGCGCGCGCGCGAGTGCTTGGCGATGTTGGTGAGAGCCTCCTGCAAGACTCGATAGATCGTGTTTTGTACCAGCGAAGGCAGGCCGTCCGGCTTGACCCCGACCACCTGTAGAGTGACAGGCAGCCCGTGCAGTTCGGAAAATTGATGCACATGCCGCGTGACAGCCGCGCTCAGGCCGAGCTCGTCAAGCGCAGTCGGGTGTAGCCCCGAGACCATTCGCTGAAGGTTGCTCAGGCCCTCCGCGGCAATGCCCCGAAGCTGTTCAGCCATCTCTCTGGTCTCGGTCACCGTACCAGATGCCTCGATGCTCCGTAAGCCGACCAGTAGGCCGGTCAAGGTCTGACCGGTATCGTCATGCAGCTCGCGCGCGATGCGCCGTCGCTCTTCGTCCTGAGCCGTCATGACCTGGGCCGTCAGGCGGACCTGGAGTGCCTCGGCCCGCCTGCGCTCGCTGATGTCGGCCACGACGGCAATGAGGCCGATGGGAAGGGCAGAATGCTCCAACTGCAATGGTGCGAACGACACCGACACGGGGATGGGGCCGCCCTCGGGGCAAACGAGGTTCAGTTCACCACGCGTGCTGCCCTTCCCCGCGGCCTTTTGCAGTACGCTAAGGGCGGTGTGGTCTCCAGGCGCCACAAACCGCTGCAGCGACGTGCCGACAATGCGCTCGGGCGTGGTCCGCACCATTTCGGCAAACCGGCGGTTACAGTGCGCCACCGTGCCATCACGGGTCAAGGTGACAGCGCCCTCGTTCATCTGGTCGAACATGATGCTATAAGGGAGCTCGGCTCCCGCCAGCGTCACGACCCGCTTACTGTGGGAGCCGGTCACCACGGCATCGACCTCGCCTGCTTGGATCGCCCGCAGCGTATCTTCGGCGGTGCGAAGCCGCTTGCGAAGCTTCTCCAGTCGTGTCTGGATGGTCGATGATGGGGCTGAGGTCTTCATGATCGACTGCGCTCGGTTGGGGAACGCTCAGCGCTGCTCAGCGCAACCGGGTTGGGGGTAAGCCGAGACCTACGAGAACGCGCTCCCTGCTCGAAAGGTCGCCAATGATCTTGCGCATCGGACGGGGGAGCTTGCGTACCAGCGTGGGAACGGCAACGATCTGATCCTGGCGAGCACGATGCGGGTGTTTCAGTAGATCGATAACCTCGATTTCATATCTGTTTCCGATGTCCGCATCGCAGAGGCGCTTCAAGTTGTCCAGCGCGGCGATGGATCGCGGTGTCTGACCGGCCACATACAGCCGGAAGCGCCAGGTTCGTCGGCGCGGAGGGCTGCGACGGCGCAGAGAGCTAGTCATGACCGGGCCCCGGGGGCAGCAGGCTGCATTCCTGCGTCCGCGTCCTGCAGTACCTCTCGAGATGTGCCCACCATTACGCGCCCGTCGAGCCGCCGGTGTATTGGCACCAGCTTCAGCCCCTCGTCGGTCAGCACGAATTCCCGTATTTGATTCGAATGGCTCGTCCCCCGGGCCTTGATGATCTGCAGTGCCCGGTTGCGCTCGCCGTTTGCCTCCAGGTTCTGCAGTACCATCCACACATCCATCAACGAGGACACCCCGATGTCCGACTGGTACGAAGTGCCGTCGCCACCGGTCAACGACGTGGCCAGGGCCGTGATTTCAAGGCCCTTCATGAAGTCGAGAAGGCGCGACAGCATCGATTTTACTTCCAGGGGCGACCCGATGGTGGTGAGATTGCTGATCGGGTCCAGGACTACGACCGAGGGATTCCACTCGTTGATCAGCCTGTGGACCGCCATCAGGTGCGCTTCGAGCCCGAGACTGGTTGGCCGCTGCGCATGGATTTGCAGAAGACCCCTCCGCACACCGGACTCCAAGTCGAGGCCGATCGAGCGCATGTTGCGCACGATCTGCTGGGCTGACTCTTCGAAGGCGAGGTAGAGACAGCGTTCGCCCCGCTGAACCGCAGCGTGCGCAAAATAGGCCGCCAGACTGCTCTTCCCGGTGCCGGCCTGGCCCGAGACCAGAACGCTGCTCCCTCGGAAATAGCCTCCGTTGCCGAACAGCCCGTCCACGGCATCCACTCCGGTGGACACGCTCCCGGTCGGCGCATCGTAGTGGAGTCCCAGCGAGGTGACCGGCACGACCGAGAGCCCGTTGTCGTCGATGAGAAAGGGAAATTCGTTGTTGCTGTGCGCCGAGCCGCGATACTTGAGGATTCGGACGCGACGGGTGGCTTCCTGCGCGGTCACGCGTTGGTCAAGCATGATGACGCAGTCGGTCAGGTACTCCTCCAGACCATGACGCGTCAGCCCTTCGGTTCCCCGCTCGCCCGTGACGATCGTCGTGACGCCCTTGGTTTTGAGCCATTGAAAAAGCCGATGCAGCTCGGCTCTCAGGATGAACCCGTCGGTCAGGCCGGAGAACAGCATCTCAATCGTGTCCAGCACGACCCGCTTGGCACCAATCGAGCTGATCGCATGGGCCAGGCGGATGAACAGGCCATCGAGATCGTAGGCACCGCTCTCGACGATCTCACTCCGCTCGACCCGCACGTAATCAATCAAGATCTTGCGGCGATTCATGAGGCCGCGCAGATCGATACCCAGCGAGCGCGAGTTCTCGATCAGCTCATCGGGCGGCTCTTCGAAAGAGACGAAGACCCCGGGCTCATCCAGAACCATCGCACCATGCGCGAGGAACTGCGTGCCCAGGAGAGTCTTGCCACAGCCTGGTCCGCCGAAGACGAGCGTCGCCCGGCGGCGTGGCAGACCCCCTCTGGTAATCTCGTCGAGTCCGGTAATTCCAGTCGGAGCCTTGGCAATCGACCGGCGTCCGCTACGTTGGCCCACCGGCCGGTTTCCGGTCCGCGCGGTGCCCCGACGCCCATCTTTGGTCATCAGCGAGGATCCCTGCTATGCGTAGGCTTGACCCTGCGAGGCGCCTTATCTCTGCTTGAGCAAACGACCTGCAGTTCGAGACTCCGAAGTGTCCGGACCGAACCTAATGGCCCCTGGAGGCCCCCGCCAGAGACGATTCGTCGCCCCACGGGCACGTGATCCGGCTGGACAAGGTCAAGAGTCCATGACAGAATTGCCCCAACTCCCTCATCGATGCACGCACGCATGACCCAGACCCGCTCTCGCGGCGCCGCTTCGTTGGCATCATGGCAGGAGCGCTGGCGGCGACCTGGATTACGGGCCTATCTCCTGGATCGTGCCATGGAGCTGCTCGATGCGGCCGGCGCCACTCGGCGGTGGGCGTACCCCCTCGAGCGCGTCTTTCCGGAGGTCCACCTGCTCGGCACCTGCCGAATGGGGAAGGACCCGGCGACGTCCGTTGTCGATCGATTCAACCGGACCCATGACATCCCCAATCTCTTCCTGGTTGAAGGCAGCAGCCTGGTAACGTCCGGGCGCGGCCAACCCACCATGACAATCCAGGCCCTGGCCTTCCGGGCCGCGGAACACGCCGCCCGGCTGGCGCGCCGGGGCGAACTCTCGAAGCGGAGTTGAGCAATGCCGATGGCATCAAGGGTGGCTCGCCTGATGATGGTGCTTCTGCTCGCCGCGTGCGAGCGAGGGGCCGATCGCGGTCCGGCGGTGGACTACATCCCGGTGGCTGGAAACCCGCAGCTCCCCTTCTCCGACGCAGTGCGAGTCGGCCACATGCTGTACCTCGCGGGACAGCTGGGTACCGATTCCACCGGCCATCTGGTATCCGGCGGGATTGCTGGGGAGACCCGTCAGGCCCTCGAGAATATCCGCCGAGTCCTGGAGCGGAACGGATCGTCGTTGGATCAGGTCGTCAAATGCACCGCCATGCTTGCGGACATTCAGGACTGGGGTGCCATGAACCAGGTCTATGTGACCTATTTCCGTAAGCATCTGCCGGCGCGAAGCGCTTTCGCGACGACGGGACTGGTGATGGGAGCCCGCATTGAATTGGAGTGCTGGGCCACCCTTCAAAACTGATGTTTGAGCTGGACCTCTGGCCAGCCATCACATCGCGCAGACAGGCACGTCCCCATGATGGGGAAGACTCCGGCAAATAGGGTGATCGAATGCGACGCGTTGCCTGGTGGGGCTTGATGATCGGAATCGGCGCTCTGATCGGATTCAGCCTTCCCGACCTTCGCCGCTATGTGAAGATCAGCACGATGTGAAATCGGCGCCGCAACGCGGCGCCGATGCTGTCAGGCCGAATCTGCAACCGGTCTTGCGACTTTCGCGCGCTTGAGCGGCTCCGTGTATCCGTCCTCCCACTTGACCAACGTCCCATCGCTGAGCTCGTCGATCGACTGCGCGATCTCCTCAAGCGCTCGAAAGACGTCTGTCCGTCCATTCGTCGCCCCGGCGATGATCTGAAGCTTGTTGCGAACCCGATCCTGAAGCATGAGGCGAATTCGCTGGAGCAGCTCTGCCCGATCCGCCTGCTCCTTACGCAGCATGGCCCATAGCAAGGTGCCCTGGGCCAGGAGCAGGCCGGCGATCGCGACCTCACCTATCGCGTTGCTGACTTGAAGCAGCACGGGCGCCAGCTCGCAGATGACGAGTGCGAGCATTACCGGTACCAGGAGGCGATAGCGCCACCACCGACGACTGCGGAAGAAAACCGCTCCGCCAAGCACGCCCACCAATACTGCCTCCACGACCACCAGGAAATGCGTCATGTCGTAGGTGCCCGCGAGTTGCATTGTAGGATGTCTCAGTTGGTATGGAATCGCGCGAGTAGCGAGGTGATTCGACAAGGGAGTCGGCACCTCCCAGTGCCCAAAGATTGTCAGCAACTCGCGTTTCCGGTAGATGTTACCTGCAATTAGCTGCACCGACTCAGTCGCTCCAACGCTTCGACCTCCGGACTTCCCACCCCAAAGGCATGCTCGGCGGCCCGGAGAACCGCGCCGCGCCACCCCGCAGCGAAGTCGCCGGACATCTCCCGTGGCAGGGCAAGCAGTGCGGCTCGCAGCCAGGCCGCGGTGTCATTGGCGCGCCATTGGGAGTGCTCGATGGCTGCGGCATCCCGAATTCCCTGGAGCACGAGCTCGAGGTCACGCAAGGCCTGGTTCACCAGTTCCCGGCCCGCCTGATGGCTGGGATCTGACTTGTCACGGCAGCCGAGCCGATATGCGTCGCCGGCGAGGAGACGGATGCGCGCCATAGCGAGGGACATGGCGGCGCCTGGACCGGAGGCCTCCCAGACCTGCTTTCGCGGTCGCATGCCTACATGATGCTTCGGGTTCTCTTCGGTCGCAAGGGAGTGAGCGCCGCCGGTGCCCTCGGGTGAGCATTGCCACCGCAGGGGCCGGAACCGGACTCTATCGTGGCGTCACAGTTCGAATGACCGTCGGTGAAAGGAATGCACGTATGGAAGCACGCAAGTCGGAGTGGATCGCGTGGCCCGTCGCCTGGAGCGCGGTCTGGGTCGGCGCGCTGACTGCACTTGCAGTGGGACTGATTATCGGCCTGCTGGGATACGCGCTCGGAGCCAACGAAGCAGCTAGCTATGTCGATTGGAAGAAGGTTCGGCTTATTGGTCTGATTTTCAGCATCGGCGGGGCTTTTTTTGCATTCGTCGCAGGGGGGTGGGCCGCGAGCCGAGTGGCAGGACTTCGTCGCTCGGAGCCGGCGATCCTGCATGGAGCAATCGTGTGGCTGGTGGCGATTCCGTTGCTCCTGATCTTCGCAGCGTTCGGTGTAGCCGGGCACTTTGGCGGCTGGTACGGGGGTCTCTCGGGGACCCCATCGTGGATAGCAGCAGCCCCTCCACCTGATCCCGACTTGGCTGCGCACCTCCGCAACAATGCAGTGGCGACCACGGTGGCCCTCCTGCTGGGCCTCATAGGCGGCGTGCTGGGAGGGTGGATGGCTTCCGGTGAGCCGATGACGTTCACCCACCATCTCAGACGGGATCGCTTCCCCGACGCGCGGGAAAGCGCTGAACTATTGGAGAGGAGACCGTAAATGGTCCTCATTCTGCTCTGGCTGCTCGGCCTCCCCCTGGGCCTGATTCTGATTCTCTACCTGCTGGGCGTCGGCCACTGAGATCATGGCGGGCGAGCAAACGGGTCCCACGCCTCGAGTTGGCTCCCGAGGCGATGGGTCGACCACTTTATCGACCTGAATGGCCGGCTCCTCAGACACGGGAATGCTGCACCTCAAGCTCTCGGCGGCCGCCGCCGCCGAGCGCGGCATGCCGGCTCTATTCGTCAGTCTCGCTGACGCGGCGAAAGCGGCGAGGGCAGGCGTGAAAAGCGGCGCTGCCATCGAACGCCGGGCGGAAGCGATGCGGCAGGTTTCGGAGTAGCCCCTTCGGCCGCCCAGCGCTCGACAATAGGCCTCGAGCTTCCCTTTCCTCTGTTCGATACAATCGCCTATCTGATTGCCCACAGGCGAGCTAGAACCTCACGTGTCTCACAACGGGCGGGGATTGTGTTCCCGCGCACGACGATGAGACGAAGCCTTTTCGCAGCTTGAGGGGTCCGTGCTTGGGATGACTCATGACTGAGTACCGTATGCGATACAGACTTCAGACTTTAGGCAGACCGCGCTCAGCCTGGGCCGAATGGGGACTCTTTTTTCTTGCGGTGATCGCAGCGGCTGGGCTCCTGGCCGCACTGGCGTTTACGAGCCCGATTCTCTCCGGTCCCCGGCCGTTGCCGGACTCGAATCCGCAAGTCCACGCCGGCGGTGGAGGCGGGGGCGGTGGAGGCGGGGGCGGCGGGGATGGCGGGGGCGGCAGCACTCAACCACCTCCTCCCACTCTGCCTCAATAGCGCACTGCTGCGCGTTGGCCTTCGTGCCCTCCCCACGACTGGCCTTGGCCTGTTTTCTCAGCCAAGGTCGGCCGGGGGCCTCTAAGCGTAGAATCCGGGTTCCACTTCCCCACCCTCCCGCAGCCAGCGGCGGGCGTTGCCGGCGTCTGTGAATATCTCGATCGGAAAGGGGAGTGCTTCTCCGAGCTGCTGGGCCATACGGCCCATCCCATAGGAAGCCGCATCGTTGACGATGGCGGCCCAGCGAGTCGCTTGGAGAAGAGCCTGGTGGGTTGTCAGAAAACTGAGCGTGCCCTGCACGAACTCGGAGGTAGGCGCTTCCGAGACCAGCCTCCGATCACTGAGAAAGCAGTAACCGGCTACGAACGAGGGATCCCGCAGAATCGCATGCATGACCGACGACCACTCTGCAAAATCGTACCTTCCCGCATACCGAAGCTCCACGACACCAGCGACCGGGTCGATCGAATAGGTCAGACTCATGCGAGGGTATCTCCGCTCGAGTAACCCTGAATCCTGGTGCGCTGCTTGAGAGCCGGGACTGGGTTGGAAGATATAGTGTCGCGCAGTTCAAGGCCCTACTCATCATCACGTGTAGCTGGCGCTATTTGCGAATAGCCCGCGTTGATCGCACCTTCCAGCGTGAAACGGTGGGGGCGCTACGTGCCTTATCCTTTCCGAGCCTGCGCTCTGCCCTGACGCCATGCTGGAGATCGGACATGTCGAATCGCAAGGGCTTTACCCTGATCGAGCTGCTGATCGTGATCGTGATCATCGGCATTTTGGCAGCGATCGCCATTCCAAAATTCTCGAACACCAAGCAGAAGGCGGTCCGCGCCAGCATGCTTTCGGACCTCAAGAGCCTGGCTGGCGCGCAGGAGGCGTTCTACTCAGACTCAACTCGCTACGCCGGCAGCTACAGCAATACCAGAGGCTCGAATTCGGTGAACTTCTCGCCGAGCCAGAACAACGTCCTGTCGATCACCACGGGCGGCGCCGGCTCGTACTGGTCGGCTACGGTGACCAACACCGGCTACAACAGCGGTTCGTCCGTCTGCGGCATCTTCGTCGGTACCACGGCGACGGCGTCCGGTGCCACGGCGGAGGGCGTGCCGGGTTGTCAGTAGGAGCTGCGGCAGCATCGAAGCACGGCGTTGGCCGCTTTGGAGCCTGGGTGTAGGCGATCTGGTTGACGCCCAAAGGCCGCGCCGGCACCGGGGAGTTTCTGCGCGACGAACTGGGCTTTGTGAGAAATCCGGGCGACCCGGGTTAGCGGACATGGCATCGCCAACTACAACGCTCCGAGGCGACCGTGCGGGCTCGCTGCTGGAACTCGCAATCTGGGCGGGCGTTGTCACGGGACTGGCGGAGCTTGCAAAAGCAGGCCTCGACCTTTTCTACTCGGACTTCACGAACCGCAGCCGCGACGCGCTCTGGATGATACCGGCAATGGATGCCGGCCTGTTCGCGGTAGTGGGGCTGGTGCTGCTGGCAATCCAAGTCTGGGTCCGGGTGCCGTGGAATGTCGCCGTAGGGCTTTTCGTCGGTCTGGGCAGTGGCTTGATCCTCTTGCTGGTTCAGCGCCTCCACCCTGCTGCCGCAGTGCTGTTGGCGGCGGGGATAGGGACTCAGGCTTCGCACCTGGTCGTTAAGCGGATGACGTTGGCGAGGCGCCTGATACATCAGAGCGTGATTTGGCTGGCTGCATTGGTGTGCCTGGCCGCGCTTCTCATGGTGGGATGGCGTACAGTGGGGCAGCGGGTTTTGAAGCATGAGCATTGGGGCGTCGCCCCCGCTTCTCCGAACGTTCTTCTCCTTATCCTCGACACCGTGCGGGCGGCCGATCTGAGTCTGTATGGCTACGCTCGTCGCACTACACCGGAGCTCGAGCGCCTCGCTGAGCGCGGCACGGTTTTCGACCGAGCCTTTGCCCCGGCACCGTGGACCCTTCCGTCCCACGCCTCGATTTTCACTGGCAGGGACGCGCTCGAGCTCGGCGTGAACTCGCACAGTCGACTGGACAAGGGTTGGCTGACCCTCGCGGAGGCACTTCAGGCCCGGGGATATGCTACGGCCGGGTTTGTGGCGAACACGGAGTACGCAAGCTGGGAAAGCGGGCTTGCCCAAGGGTTCGGTTACTACGATGACTACCCGGTAACGTTTGCCACTGCCTGGAACGCGACCGCGTTTGGAAGTGTGCTCTACCCTGCCTTCCGGGACCTCGGAGCGCCGGTTTTCAAGCGGTTGAAAGTCTCCTGGCTCCCACAGCCGGTGCGACATCGTTCAGCTCCTCAGATTGCGGATTCATTTTTTGCCTGGCTCGACCAGCGCGGGCAGAGTCCGTTCTTTGCGTTTCTCAACTTCATGGACGCCCACGATTACACGGCACCGGAGCCATTCCGCAGCAAATTCCGATCTTCCAGTCGACACAGAACTTCGCGATGGGCCTGGGCGGACTCTCCTCCGGTTCGCTTGACGCCGGCAGACCTGCGACCCAGACAGGATGCCTACGACGGCGCCATTGCGTATCTCGACTCTGAAATTGGGAAACTTTTCACTGAGCTCGAGCGCAGGCATTTGCTCGAGCGCACGGTGGTGATCGTCACTGCCGACCACGGCGAGGAGTTCGGCGAGCACGGTCTGGCGAGCCATGGACACAGCCTTTACCGGCCATCCCTCCAGGTGCCTCTGGCGATTTGGCTTCCTGGATATGTAGCGGAGGGACGGCGGGTGACTGCACCAGTTTCTCTTCAGGATCTCCCGGCCACGGTGCTCGAGCTGGCGGACTCCGGTCGAGGGACGCCCATGCCCGGCCGCTCGCTGTCGCGCTTCTGGAGGGGTCAGGACACGTCCTCCGGAACCTTGATCTCCAGCGTGGGATCCGAGCGAAAACTGCCTGACTGGTATCCCGTGGCTCGGGGCAATCTCAGGTCTGTCACATTTGATGGATGGAAGTACATCCGCAACGACGGCGACGGCAGCGAGGAGCTTTACGACTTCGAGCACGACTTGTTGGAGCGTTGGAATCTGATCGGAACGGCCGAGGGTAATCGACTGCTGCCGCGGTACCGCGCCGCAGTCGCGCAGCCGAGATAGCCCCGAGGTCCTCGCAGTCGCTACTCCTTGGTGAACCGCATCATCAGCTGGCCTGCAGGCGATCCCCACTCGCCCAGGAACGTCGGCGTCCATCCGGCATCGTGCCCCATCCGTTGCATCTGCTCGCGCGTGTAGTAGAACGCGAGCTGGGGGTGCGACTTCTGAAAGTTCGGTGTCGGCCGCTCCGACTCGAAGTAGGACGCGAAGAGCTGACAGGGGGCCGTCGCGTGGCCGGCGAGGTTTTGGAGACAGAGTCGGATGTCGCGTTCGTTCAAGTGGCTGAACAGGGACACAGCCAACGCGCGCGTCGGGGATTTCGAGAACCGGCGAAACCCGAACTCGTACGAGATCACGAACTCTGGCGCCTTGTCCTCTCGCACGCGCGGGTCCAGCTCGTGCCGAAGCCCGAGCTCGACGAGCTCCCCCTCGCCATCGAGGCCGAGGTAGTTCCCGCGATCGAGGTAGTCGATGAACAAGCGCCCGCCCCGTAGAGCGCCGCAGCCGATGTCGCACAGTACGTCGCCGGGCTGCAGCCCATGCTCAAGCATGAAGGCGAACTGAGATTGGCCGGCGGCCTCGTACCATTCCGTCCTGCCGACGTACCCCCGGTGGCCCAGCTGTTCGATTCCCCGCATCCCGCGCTTCTTCTTCGTCGGGAACCCGCGGTCGATCAGGAAGACTTCGAGTCGCCGCCTGAGCCTTTTGGGGATGATCCTGGCCAGACGATACATCGCGGTCCCTTTCAGTCAGACCTCCTCATAAATCAACAGGAAGTTCTGGGCCCTAGGTAGGCTGACCGGGCGCTTGGTCGGAGGGTCTTGGTCGGTATCAAAGCGTGCGAAGCGGTGAGACTCAGATGATCGACTCGGCTAGTCTATTCCGTGACCTGTGGGCGTGGTCGCTCAACAATGCCGAGCCGTGGCACAACTGGGTTGCACACGGCCTCATCGCGGCGAGCCTCGGGCTCCTGATCGGTGTTATCGCAAAGGCATTCGGCGCGCCGTTCGGCGTGGGGCCGTGGACGGCGGCGGCCTACTATGTGCTCCGTGAGTGCGAGGAGCTGATGCTGGCATGGGGTTTCCCTGCCTCGATCGACTGGAAGGACCACGCACTTGACGCAGGGGTTCCAGTCGTCTGTTCCGTCGTAGTGTACCTGTTGAGTCTGCTAATACGCGTGCCGGCCGGGGTGCGTGCAAAGCGGGGCGCCGGCGGATTCGATGGGCAGAGCGGGCGATCATCTGGAGCCCTCGAGCGCATCGAATAGGGCCACTAAGGAGATCAGGATGGCGAGGGCCGCCAGCCACACGGAAAGCCAGCCCAAAGCCTGCGCGGTTACGCGGTCGAGGGATGACTCGACGCGCGTCCAATAATCCCGGACATCGAGGAGAGCTATGAGACCTCCCGGGTGTACCCCGCCGTCACCCGATTGTTCGGGATTGATGGACTGGCGTGTAATGCCGGTGAGGCAGGCGGCATAGCGGGGCCTGATGCTGTCGAGCTGGTGTGTGAGCCCGCGAATCGACCAAAGCGCCATGGGCGCTACTGCCACATTCACCCGCTGGGTCGCACCGTCGATCACCTTGAGATCACGGATCAGGTGCCGGAGGGCGTCCTCCAGCTCGGGTCCAGCTAAAGGCGCGATCATTCGACTGGCTTTCAGATGCACCACTGTGAAGGTTGCATCGAGCAGCGAAAGCTTATCCCAAACATAGATACATGGAGCGCCGCTCTGATCCACTAGAGCGGCGCTTCTCGTGTCTAAGGGTGGCACTAGGAATGCGCCTACCCCCACCGTGAGCCATGACTATTAGGCCAGAGCGCCTGCCGCTGAGATCGTCACATTCCCGCGCGCAGTTGCGCGAGTCGGGTTACCGCAAAGCTGTTGGTTGGGTCTAGTGCGACCGCTCGCTCAAAGCCGGCGATGGCCATCTCCTTCCGACCCGAGCGGGCATACCCCTCGGCGAGATAGGCCTGGGCGTCAGAGGACCGCGGATGCTCGCGCACGTTGAGCTCCGCGATTGCCATCGCGTCGGGGAGCCGGCCGGAGTCTGCAGCCCGTCGGGAGGCGTCCTGGAGCAGGCGGTCAGTGTCGGCATAGACATGCCGAGGATCATCTCGGTAGGCCCGATACCGCGCGAAGGCCCCTGCGGTATCGCTCTGGCGAAGAGCCTGGAGCATCTGGTCGGCCAATGGCGGCTCGTTCTGCCATCGAAGCGCCGCCTCCAGGGCCGGATCGAGGCCGGCGCGGAAGTCGGCGCTCGTCATCTCAGCGGCGATGTCGGGCGCGGTCCACAGACGCCGATCGCGAGGATCCAGGTCCTGCCACCAGAGCGTCGACACATAGACCACGACGCCACTGTGCTGCAGTCGCACCGGCACTGCGTCGCCGTACTGGTTTGGGTTCGCGCCGGTCGGCTCGCCGACGAAGATCGCATCGGTGTACCGCTCCAGCGAGTTCACCAGATTTTGTGCCGCGGAGAAGGTGTTGCGGCCGATGATCACGAAGAGATGACCGCGATGGTTGATCGCAGATGTCCGCATGATCGTCTTCACGACCTCGGCGTTAAGCGTGTTGTCGCCGCCGCCGTTCAGCCTTAGGTCGATGATCATGCGATCGGCGCGGCGCCGGGCCGCCTCAGCGCAGACCCGATCGAAGAAGTGGGCTACCGTCTCCTTCTCCCCATCCTGAACCGCGTTGTACTGTACGTAGACGGCTCGCCTGGAAGGCAGGTATTCCACCCAGAAGACATCGTCAGGATGACGGGTCCAGAGTGGGCCCGGAGCCTTTACACCATCGTGCATCGTGACCCAGCCACCGCCGACTATCCAGCCATTGTAACCCCTCGCACTCGAGCGACCGCCCGGTGCCAGCTCGGCCGCACGCTCACTGCCGTTTTTCTCGACCACGAACGTTGCGGGTTCACCCTTTCGCGTGACCCCGAGGCCTTCGAGCACTTCGGGCGTCACCATGTAGGGACCGGCGAACAGCTGATACCACATCCGATTCCCCGGGTCCCTCGCGATCAAAGGGGTGACAGCGGCGAACAAATCGTCCGCGGAGCGCCCCGCAATACTCATGAGCTTGCCGCCTACCAGCGCGGCGTGTGCTGGATCGGCTCCGATGACGTAAAACCCATCTTTGAAGCGGTAGAGCGAGAGGGGGTAGCGTCCGAATCCAGCAGCCGAATCCCATGGGAGGGGCAGATGGGTGTGACCGTCACCTGCGAGCGCAACGAGGCGTGCGAAGCCCGCCAAGATCTGCTCCCGCGACAGCGTGGGAATGCGAGCGTCGAGATCGCCGACTGCGCTATCGAACTGCTGGCGGCTGACTTGGTGGTAAAGATTTCTGTGCAGGCGCGCCATTTCGGCCGCCAGGAAATGCAGATCTTCCCGCCACTCGGCCGACGTAAGTGTGTCAGATGGGGCGACGACGCGCAGCAGGAGCAGGAGCGAGAGCAGCATGAGGCCGATTCCCAGAGCTTGGTGTGACCCGGCAAGTACTGCTCCTTACGGGTCGCACCAAGACCAGTTTCATTCTGCGACGACGGTGCAGCTCAGCCCTTCATGTCAACGACGGTGGTCTGTACGGGTATCCATGCGCTCGCTTGGACATCGCGTATCGGGAAAGGGGCCGCTCACCCCTGCTCTACACGCCTCCTATTGTTTCATCCCTCTACCTGCATCCGATAGCGACTGCTCAAGCGGCGGAAGTGGGCAAGCGCCACGTTGACGTCGGCCAGCGCGGCCTGCGGGAAACGAACACCCTCCCCGAGTGCACGATCACGGGTCGGAATGACGCCGCCCTCAGGCACAACTTGATCCCGCGAAATCCAAATGACCACCTCGTCGGCCGAGGCGCTGCCATGCGCGGCCCGCTCGATCACGAGTGCCCGGCCATTCGGCAATGGCACCATTTGTGATGGATACATCGTGAAACTCTCTCCTTGACCATCTGGTTGACGCCAACGAATTGCGCCCGGGTCCCTCGGCGAGCAACAGCCCGAGTGCTCCTGCCCGCGGCCACAGTTGTCGACGCCCAGTAGCTTTAGTGCTAACTCCAATTAGACGGCAGCGCGATACCTTTTTCGGCCATCGCCAGCACGCCATAATCGCGTCCCCGCGAGAACACGCCTCCGACGCTCGAGGCCCAGCAAGCGCGCTCGCTCTCGAATCTATAACGCTCCAGCATCAAGGAAGACTGCGGGCATGACGGGCCTCTCGATGTTTTCGCTACGGGAAATTGAAACGCTCCCAAGCATTGCCGAGCTGCGCCGAGCGCCTCGGCGGCTTAGCAGGGGCTAGGCGTCGCGGCTTTCAGGGCTCGTATGGACCATGTGGGGAGTTTGTGATTTGAATTCCGCGGGAGGTGACCTCACCGATCTTCGCACCGTCTCTCCGGAGCTCGATGACGGTGTCATTGGCCATCAGAGAGGCTTCGGCGTACGCGCTGAAAAGGCGCCCAAGGGTGTACCGCGCCGAGCTCACTGTTTCGAGGCCCGGCCCGACCTCCACGATCAATACTCCAGGCCGCGATTCGCCAACTTGGGTTGCTATTCGCAGCCGCTGGGCGTCGCCGACTGCGAGTTGGAAAGCCCGGTTGCGGAGAGCCTCCGAGTTGATCGTGCTGCGGCCTGATTCTGATGGGCGGTCCCGCGACCTCTCACGCGCAGCGACGTCATTGACACGCACTATCGCGGCATCCCGGTCACCGCTTGGCGTGTTCTCGAGCGAATCAACCGAAAGTAATGCGCTCGACCGCAGCTCCAGTCGCCCGCTCTCGATAGGCGCAACAGGCAGGCTGCGTGGTGTAGGGAGGTGTAGGGCCGGGGGTGTCGGGACGGCGGTTTCCCTGTTCGCCGCAGGCCGCGAGGAGCCGGTACGTCGAAGCGGCTGAGGTGAGCTGTCGGACTGTTGCCGGGTTTTCAGTTTACGAACAGAGGTTTCAAGTGCTTTAGCCCGCAGCTCCCGCGGGCGTGCCGGCGCGCCTGGATGAGACCCTGCAGCCGGCGTAGGCCTCATGGCAAGGACCAGCTGCTGCCGTGAAGTATGGATCAGATGGCGAAACAGGGCCCGAAAGTGCCAGACTCCGGTGATGGCGAGCCCCAGGATCAATCCGGCTACGGCGAGACGGGCATGTCGTCGAGTTGCTGCGAATGTCGCCTGCGCTGCCTGCGCGCCGAGAGCGAGCGCTCGGCGACTGACAGCAAGCGTCCGACTCGCGACCAAGGCGAGGGCTCGGCGACCGACCGCGAGTGTTCGCGTCGCGACGACGGCGAAGGTGCGCCAACTCGACACTCTCAACCAACGGCGCAGGCTCGGCTTCGCGCGCTCCAGCGCGGACACGAACTCTCGGACCGTCTGGAACCTATTGCCCGGCGACGGCGCGAGCGCTCGCAGGAGCACTTCACGTACGGATTCAGACAGAGTTCCGGCCCGTGCCGGCTCGAAGCCGGGTGGCACGCCTGCAAGCAGGTGGTGAAGCAAGGCCCCCAGGCTGTAGATATCGCTTCGTTTGTCCATCGCGTGGCCGGCGACGCGCTCGGGGCTCGCGTACGCCATCCAGATATCTGTGCTCGGCAATGGGGCATCGGACCGCGGTGGCCGGGGCGTTCTGAGGTCAAAAGGAAGCAGCTTCAGCTGACGACGGCCGGCTTCTGCCCTCGTGACCAAGATACTGTCTGGCGAGAGGTGCCCGTAGAAGGTCCCCGTATCGTGGATGGCTTCAACCCCGGCGGCTGCCTGGGCGAACAGGTCCATAGCATCGCGGAAGGGAAGGCCTCCTCCCTCGAGAACCTTTGAGAGCGAATCGCCTCCAAGGGGCTCGGTCGCGACAAAGCGGCCTCCTGCGGAGATATCACCCACGCCGTGCATGGCGAGGATGTTGGGGTGCGCGATCCACCTACTATGGAAGCTGTCGTGCCAGGATCCCGCCTCGGCGATTTGGCGCGGTGGTCCTCCGCCATGTGTTCCCCGCTGCAATACGACAAGCGAGACCTCAAGGCTCGCCTCGAAGCCGTACCTGGAGGCATACTCGGCCCGGTAGAGCGGCCCCGCGCTGGTTTCCCCAAGTCTCTGGAACACGTGGAGATTGCCAGGGAGCGTTTGGCCCGTTAGTGAGGCCCGGCCGCCTTGATCGGCGTTGATCAGCTGATCGTTTTCGAGCCCCGGGTCCACGCCCATCACACACCTGCCGGGAGGCTGGCCAAACTTTAAGGGAACGACAGACGGTCAGAGCCTATAGCCCGTATCCAGGCGGGGGAGTACACATAGCCTGACCTTGAACAGACCGCTCTCGGAGCGTCGGGCGATAACTTCCCTACCCACAATGCACTTGAGGTCGATTCGCCGGCGAGTCCGATCGTTCCTCATCGGTCACATAAGCATGAGGACGACATCCCACGGCATCAAAGCCATCAGGTAGGTGCAGGAATCGAGCCTGTCGTTGCGCACGTCAGGAAAGGCAGACGTGGTCAGCAGTCGCCGAAACGAGCATGAGAACAGCGTCCGGCGAAAATGGCTGCTGCAGAAATGGGACGAGAGGATTTGGAGCACCGCGGTGAAAGACATCGTCGCTTGGGTACGCTGATACGTAGAGCTCTGGCAGGCCGGGGTAGCGTTCTCCGATTATGCGACCGAGGGCGCGCCCGTCTGTCTCTGGCATTACAACATCGGTGCTGACGAGGTCGAAAGCCGGGGCAGCTGCTTCAAGCGAGTCCTTAATGCGGCTCTGGCATTGTTTACGCTGATGACGCTGAACCCACCGTCCTTCAAGGAGTAAGTACATCCGCGATAGAGGCTTATAGGACGGACGGCGGGCAACCGATTCCATCGAGCGTGTGCGCTTCCTTCGCCTGTTAAGCGCTACGAACAGCCTTGCCTTCCCAAGGATTTAGTTGCCGTTTTGGCCACCGCAAGACGTGCTTGGGCGCATCATCTGTTGCTTATGCGCATCGCCACCACGCCGTCGCACACCCAGCGACATCGACACGATAAGAGGCTCCTTTGGTGGAAAAGTCGTCCACTTTCGCGGGCTTAGCATTTTGATGCGACAGCTAGCCATAGTGTGATCTGGTCCACTGGCACCATCGGAGAAGTTCGAAGTGCACGGCGCTTTGGCGGTACCCCCTCGTTCCTGCCCAGCAAACTACCGTAAGTCCAAGCCGACCGCCCCGATAAGGACTAAATCCACGTGCCTTCCGTCATTCGCCAGCACCTCCAGTGCCGCTGGGGCGTCCGAAACCTCCATTACATCAAACCCCAGTCGCCTGAGCAACCGCTTTGTGAGCCGGCGCACTGGCTTGGCTCTCTCAACGAGGAGAACAGTATACGGCCGGTCCATGATCTCACTCCTAGCGAGGCAGAGGGCCAGTATGGGCTCAGGGTAAACGCTGGGCAGTAAGGGTGCGCACCTACTCTTGTTGCATCTGGCCCGGGGACCCGGCAGAGGCCCTCGCGCCGCTCCAGTCACTATCGGTGCTCGGGAGTTCTCCCGACGAGGCTGTACGCAGCTCCTCATCATTGCGCCGGAGATCTCATCGCAATCCTGAGACACACGGCGGCCACCAGGACGACGGCCGCACGTTTCCTTTCGACGTCCTGGGCGCGATGCCTGACCTACCCCACCGCCAACGTCTCTACACCGACGCTTTCGAGGCGGGAGGGCGAGCCCATCCAATGCGTGTTCCACCGCGTCGGTCGTCGGATCTAAGACTTCTCGCACTCATGGCGGACAGCGTACAGGAGGTAAATCGCGAGATAAAAGCAGTGCCCGAGGCCGTACAGAAATCTTCAAGCGAATCTGGCCCTAATCCCCCTAGGTCGGTTGAAGGGGTCGCCAGTTTTAACGATCTGACTTCGACGCTCGGCGCATGAGAAGTGAACATGGCGGGCCACGGTGATAATCAGTGAGGCCGGTGTGATGGGTCACCGCCCTTCGTGTGCGTTCCAACTAAAGTCGCTCATGCAAATAGTCCTACGCCCACCTCACGGACTCGCGTAACCCATCGCTCGGTCAAGCTTATCAACGGACACCCACCCGCAATGTTTAGGCTCTCCTGGATCAATCTCCCGGTTGTTTTCGCTCTGCAGATACAGCTGCCCAGCTATTTGAGTGGCCAGCAGGCTGATTCCGCCCCGAAGCCACAACCTGCCGAGAGCCTTGTCGCGGATACAGGCATCAAAGCAGCTCGGCAACAAGTGCTCGCCGAGGCTCACGTCGTCCGCTGGTACGAGGTTGCGATCGGGGTGGGCGGGGTCGGTGCACTCATGGCGCTGGACGAGCCTCTCCAACGCCATGCCCAGAGTCACCGCACCGACACGAAGGACGACATTGCCAGCATCTTCACTCAAGAGGGAGAGGCACCGTACTACGCGGGGATCAGCCTTGGGGTCCTGGGTGTTGGTCTCCTGTCCGGTAATGCGGAAATCCGGCGTGCCGGCATGCGTATGGTCGCATCCCTCGCTGTCTCATTCACCGCGGCCGAGGGCCTCAAGTTTGTGATCGGCCGTGCCCGGCCGGATTCAGGTCTCGGAGCATTCCATTTCGACCCGTTCAGTGGAAGCGCGTCGTTTCCCTCGGGTCACGTGACCGCAGCGTTCGCGATCGCTACCTCGCTGTCCGACGACATAAAAAAGCCGCTCGTTAGCGTGCTGCTTTATACGGCGGCAACCGGTACGG
The DNA here is from genome assembly GCA_046733215.1 of Gemmatimonadota bacterium. Taxonomy (GTDB): domain Bacteria; phylum Gemmatimonadota; class Gemmatimonadetes; order Gemmatimonadales; family GWC2-71-9; genus DASQPE01. Next base: position 10,481 of record JBKPOS010000034.1, on the reverse strand, counting down.
CTTTCGCCCGCATTAACGACAACCGTCACTGGTTGAGCGACACGGCAATGGGGATGGAACTTGGCATCTTCAGCGCGAAGCTGGTGAACGGTCATTGGCGAATCTTTGGAATCCGACCACCTGGTCTATTGGTCACGCCTACGGGCGCGAAGATAGAGTGGCATAGCTCGTTCTACTAAGGTGCCCTACTTACGTCGAGGCCGATTGAATAACTCGCCTCTACCTGGTGCCTGCGTGTACCGCGGATTCTTGATCTTGAACCAGACGGTCCCAGCAGCGTAGGGATCTGACTTCCGCTTCGCGACAATCCCTTCCATATCGACCCGTTGCACTGCCTCGAATAAGTCCCAACCCCGTTCTGGTACAGTGAGCACGCCAAATACTTGCCCACCGCTCGTTGGGAGGATACGGATGAGCCGTTCCTTGCGTTCGGTCAACGGCAGATGCCGCAGATCGCGGCCATTGAGCCAGAGCAGGTCAAACGCGGCGTAGGCGAGCGTGGTCGATCCCGTGAGCAGGTCCGTGAACTGCGGCTGGCCCGTCTTGTTCAATGCCAGTACCTCACCGTCGAGGATCGCGTTCTTCACATCGAGTTCTCGAGGGAGTGCATTGCAAAGGGATGCGAACCGCTTGAGCGTGGCGCCCCTCTTTGAGCGAATCAAGCAAGTGCCAGCAGCTAGATATACCAGCCCTCGAAAGCCATCGTACTTCGGCTCGAATACCCAAGCCGGATCGTTAAACGGATGGGAGCGAAGCACGGGGATGATCGGTGCGACATCGAACGGAGGTACTCCGCGATGAGGTGCGGACCGCTTTGACACACGGCCCGCTTCGGCTCGAGGATCGCGAGTTCGTCTCTTGCTCATCGGTCATGCGGCAGGAGTACACATTCCGCATCGAACAAGCCGATGGAGTCGGTGCGGAAATCGGACTTCTCGCTCACACCTCAGGAACGCACGGGCTTAGTGATTAGGCGCCGAACGGCAATCAGAAGGGGTTCAGGCGAAAACGGCTTCTGCAGAAACGGAACGAGCGAGTCTGGGGCACCGCGATGGAAGACATCGTTAGCTGGGTAGGCTGAGACGTAGAGCACGGGCAGGCCTGGATAACGCTCTCCGATCATTTGACCTAGGGTGCGCCCGTCCGTCTCTGGCATGACTACATCGGTGATGACGAGGTCGAAGCGGCGGTCACCCGCTCCAAGGGCGCTCAATGCCTCTCGGGCATTGTGTGCTTCCACAACGCTGTAGCCAACTTGCCGCAACATCCGAGCGATCACTTCGGCGGCAAGGGCCTCATCATCCACTACCAAGACATTCGCCGCATGGGCGACGCCGGTCTTGGGGCCTCCGGATAATCCCATCGTGGGCGCACTTCCTTCACCCGTGATGAACGGTCCAAGGGCTACAGCTTCAGGCTCTTAGAATCGAGATCTATGTTTAGCGGCGCAGAACGCCGCTGAGCACGCCCATGGGAGGGCTTACAGATCCACAGGTGGTACGTCTTTGGTTAGCGCAAGAGGTGGGCCATCCTACTAGTCTTCTTTTTGCTCAAGACCTCACCCGGCGATGGTCGACAGAGTGACGTGCTCAGCGTGTCACGAATCGTTCCTCGTCAGCCCAACTGCTGGCCATGCCCGCAGCACGGCGTCAGGTGGGGCTGGCCAACGCAATCTCGCCGTTGATCTCGAAGGTTGACAGCACACCCGGAATGCTGAGTGTCGCATGGACTGGCAGGATCTCGTTTCCCGCCAGCTTCCGCTCACGCAGAGCCGCTTCCACTGCCTTTTCGATTTCGCGCTGCGCCGTCACTCCGAAACCCTTGAGGAATCTGCGAAGCTCGAGATTGAAAACGTCCTCCTCCACGAATACCTCCTGGATCGGAATCCGATACGGTTCGATTTGAGTATTCAAGGCCGGGGTTCGCTCGGTGGTCGACAGCCGCAGGTCGCTATCGGCGTGTGCCCGCCGGCGTGGGACGGGTCAGGCCCCAAGAATGCGTTCGGTGCGTTCCTGCCCGAGGCCAGCCACAATGAGAACGCGGAACCTTTCCCGGTCTTCCAGTTCACTGTACGTACGCCTCAGGAAAGTCTCCACACGCTGCACCTCCTTTGTGTTACCGGCCGCCTCGGCATCTAGTAGCATGCGTGAGAGCGACGGCACTGACCTCCAAAACGCAGCACCCGCTTTAGCGTGAATCTGGTCTGTTAGTTCCGCTCTTGTCTTGGAGCGGCTCTTCGTTTTCGCCATACGGTTTGCCTCTTTCGCGCTCTGTGGGTCAGACCACCGATTCAGCTCTGTGGTCCCAGGATAAATTTCTCGATCGGTTGTCCTCCTGGTGTAGTCGCCCCAAGGACCCGAACCCGCCGCAGTGCGCCCCCCGATGGGTCATGGCAGACAAAGGGCAGACTATCCGATGAAACGGGCCTCACAGATCGGTTGAACCTGGAGGCGTGAAGTCAGCGGGTCTGGGCGACACGTCCCGTGCTGGCGAGCGAGCCGGCGAGCCGGAGCGACGCGCCGCCATGCGCTCACTCAACTTCCGCACGAAGATGAACAGGTTTGGGATGATGTTGACGCCCAGCAACGTCGACACCAGCATCCCGAAAAATACGCCGATGCCGAGGGAGTGCCGAGCCGCCGCCCCGGCGCCCGAAGCGACGATGAGCGGGGCGACGCCCAGAATGAACGCAAAGGACGTCATCAGGATCGGTCGAATCCGCTCCCTCCCCGCCTCCACCGCGGCGTCCTCGATGGATCTGCCGGCGGCTCGTTGTTCGATGGCGAACTCGACCATCAAGATGGCGTTCTTCGCCTCGAGCCCGATCACGACGAGCAGCCCGATATCGAAATACAGATCGTGGGGATGACGCAGAACCAACAATCCGAGAAACGCGCCGAGGACGCCGAAGGGTACACCGATCATCACCGCGAGCGGGGTCGACCAGCTCTCGTACTGTGCGGCCAGAACCAGAAACGCCATCACCAGGCCGAGGCCGAACACGACGCCGCCCTGCCCGCTCGACTCCGATTCCTGAAAGGACTCACCGCTGTATCCGTATCCGACGTTCATCGCCTCGTACTTGTCCTTGATCAGCTTTTCCGCGGCCTCGAGCATCTGCCCCGAGCTCTTGCCCGGTGCCGGGGCTCCAATGACCAGCGCCGACGTAAACCCGTTGAATCGGTTCACCACGGTGGGGCCCGCCCGGAATGACGTGCGCACCAGCGCACCGAGGGGCACCATCGTGCCGGTGGCGCTCCGCACATAGAACTTGCCGAGGTCTTCCGGGCGCTGCCGGAACAACGCCTGCCCCTCCACCTGCACACGATAAGTCTTGCCGTACAGGTTGAAATCGTTCACGTAGTCGTAGGCCAGCATCGTCTGGAGAGTCGTAAAGACGTCGTCCAGCGACAGGTCCAGCGATTTCACCTTGTCGCGATCGACGTCGAGGTACAACTGCTGCGCATCCGCCCGGATGGTGGTGTTGACGCCGACCACAGCGCCTGTCTTCCCTAGATCCTGAGCGAACTCCTGGGCCGTCGCGGCGAACTTCCCGAAATTATTGATGCCGCGGTCCTGCAGATTCATCTCCAGACCCGACGTCGTCCCGAGCCCGATGATTTCGGGGGCGTTGAACGAAAAGGCGAACGCTTCGGGGATCTGGGAGAAGAAGTAGCCATTGGACGCCTGGAGCAGGCCATCCACCTGCTCCGAGCGCTTCGGGCGATCCTCCCACGGTTTCAGCACCGAGAAGATGGTGGCCGAGCTGGTCTGGTTGACTCCCGAGATGAGGCTGAACCCCGACAGGCCGAAGACGTGGTCGATACCGGGCTGCTTCAGCAGGAACCGCTCGACCTTATCGAGCACCTGGGTCGTCCGTTGCGCCGACGACGACCCGGGGAGCTCGACGGCAGTGATGAAATAGCCCTTGTCTTCGCTGGGGAGAAATCCCAACGGCGTCGTCTTATACAGGTAGACGATGATGCCGACGGCGACGCACAACACCCCGACCGCGGCGGCCGAGTACGGCGAGACCTTGTGCATCGTCCGCACATACCGGTTCCGCGCGCCGTCGAACGTCCGGTTGAACCATCCGAAGAAGCCCCGGCGCGAGACGGTCTTGCCTTCTGTGAGCAGCACGGCGCACAACGCGGGGGTCAGCGAGAGGGCCACGATTCCCGACAGGACCACGGAGATGACGATCGTGACGGCAAATTGTTTGTACAGCGCGCCGGTGATGCCGCCGATAAAGGCGACCGGGATGAAGACCGAGCAGAGGACGATCACGATCGCGATCAACGCGCTGCGCAGCTGCCGGATCGCCCGATCGGCGGCCACGCGAGCGGAGACGTGCTCGTCTTCCATGATGCGCTCGACGTTCTCGATGACGATGATCGCATCGTCCACCACGATGCCGATCGAGAGCACCAGGCCGAAGAGAGTGAGCAGATTGATTGTGAACCCGAGTACCGCCATCCCGAGAAACGTGCCGATGATCGAGACCGGGACCGCGAGCGCAGGGATGAGGGTGGATCGCCATTTCTGCAGGAACACGAAGACGACGATCGTGACCAGGATGATCGCGAGGATGAGCGTGATCTCGACCTCGTGAATCGACGCCTTAATAAAGGGCGTCAGATCAAAGCCGATGGCCCAGTGAACCCCCGGGGGAAAGCGCTTCTCCAGCTCCGCCATCCGGGCGACGACCCCCTCTTTAGCCGCGAGCGCATTCGCGCCCGCCCGCAGGTACACGATCAGGCCGGCGGTGGGCTTGCCGTTGAGGCGAATCACGTTGTCGTAGCTCTGGGAGCCGAGCTTGACCGTCCCGACGTCGCGAACGCGGAGCAGCGAGCCGTCGGGCCTGGCCCGGAGAACTATGTTGGCAAACTCTTCCGGCGTAGAGAGCCGCCCGACCGCAGTGACCGGAATCGTGAACTGGGTTCCGGTCGGCGCCGGCTCGCGTCCGATCCGTCCCGCCGGATGGGTCGCGTTCTGCTCCTCGATGGAGTGGATGACGTCGGTCACGGTCAACCCCAGGTGCGCCATCCGATCCGGATCGAGGCTCACCAGCATCGCGAACTGCAGGCCGCCGAAGGTGACCGCTTGCCCGACACCGGGGACGCGGCTGATCTCGTCCTGGATGTAAATCTTGGAGTAGTTGCTGAGCGCCGCCGCATCCCAGTGGGGATCGTCGGACGTGAACGCGATGCCCAGGAGGATGTCGGTCTGGGCCTTGAGCACGGTAATGCCGAGCTGCTGCGCCTGCTGCGGAATCTGCGGCGTGGCAATCTGTACCCGGTTCTGAACGTCGACCGCCGCCTGATCCAGGTCCCGGGAAATGTCAAAGAACGCCTGGATGGCGAGTGATCCGTCGCTCCCGCACGACGTCTTGTAGTACTCGAGCCCCTGGATACCCGGGAGCTGTTGCTCGATAGGCGCCGCGACGGCGGTACACACCTGTTCGGCGGTGGCGCCCGGGTACGCGGCGGTAATCTGGACCGAGGGTGGCGTGATTCGCGGGTACGTGTTGATCGGGAGCGTTCGCAGGGAGAAGAGCCCCAGCAGGACGATCACCAGCGAGATCACCATCGCGAAGATCGGTCGCTTCACGAAGAAGTAGGTGACCTCCTCGGGTCCCTCGTCGCGGGGGGCGCTCATCGGCGCCCCGACCCGAGCGGGATCGCCGGGGCCGCGGGCACTTGCTGGCCCGCGGTCGGCGTCGCCGTGTCGGCGGCCTCATATGGTAGCGGCGCAACCTTGGCGCCCGGAAAGATCTTCTGCGTCCCGTCGACGACCACCTTGTCCCCCGGCTTGATCCCGCTATCCACTGTCCACTGGGATCCGAACCACGAGGACGCCCGCACTGGGCGGATGGCGACCTTGTTGCTGTCACCGACCACGTAGACGTAGGAGCCCGTCAACCCTTGCTGGACCGCGGGTTGCGGAACGAGGATCGCCCCATCCCGCTTCAAGTCGAGCAATTCCACCTTCACGAATGCGCCGGGAAGCAGAATGTGGCCGGTGTTCCGGAACGTCGCACGCAGGGTTTGCGTCCCGGTCTCTGCCTGGAGCGAGATGCTGGCGAAGTCGAGCGTGCCGGGTTGCTCGAAGACACTTCCGTCCTCCAGATGCGCGCGCACCCGCAGCTTTCCCGAGGGAAACGTCAGCGCCTTTGCGGCCATCTCCCGGCGCCAGGCCAGAATATCCTGATACGGTGGATTGAATTCCACGTACAGCGGGTCGATCTGGTCCAGGGTGGTCAAGGAGTCGTCTGGTCCGGTTACCCGCGACCCGAGCACCAGATACGCGATCCCCACGCGCCCGGCGACCGGCGCACGGACGAAGCAATCGTTGTAGCTCTTTCTGGCCTGATCGACCGATCCTTGATCCGCCGCCACATCGGCCTGAGCCTGCCGGTAGACCGCCTCGGCGCTGTCGACGGTGCTTTGCGCCACGGCGCGGTCCGCCAGCAGGGGTCGTGTGCGGCGGATGCTGATCTCCGCGTTGACGAGCCTCGCTCGTGCGTTCTCGAGGTTGCCAACCGCGGTTCGCAGGGCTGCGGCGTACTGCGTCGTGTCGACCAGGTACAGCAGGGCGCCCTCGGCGACGTCCGTACCCTCGACGAACGGACGCCTGACAATCACGCCGGCCACCTGGGCCCGCACGATGATGTGCTTCGACGCTTGGGCGACGCCCTGATATATGAATTGCGCCGGAATCGTTTGCGGTGTCACCGTCACCACGGTGACCCGCGTCGGGGGCAATTGCATGGGCCCTGGCGACGGGCGACAGCCGCCGACGGCGAACAGGACCGCCAAGCTGGCACTCCCCGCCCGCAGGGCGGGCGTATACCGCTCCGGCGCATTGGACTGCACGGTCTGACCTCCCCTTTCTAGCGATCGCCATACGACGCGCTCGATGGAATCATGGTGGTGACCAAGCGACGAGTCTACTAGCGCCGGTTTTTCTCTTTCGCTGAACTGCGGACGGGGGAGTCCAAGTCAGAGGGCCTAGAGGCCAGGAGGGGCAATACGCCCGCGGAAAGGGCGGCCGTTTTTCTCTTGCGGGCTCGTCCTCTCTTGGAAGCTGCACTACACCAGCCCGTTTGTGTGAGACGCTTAGGTGCTACATGAGGCGACGCGCGGTAAGTCCGTGCTGCAGCGGTAATGCCCGAGGCGAGAGTCGAACTCGGACGAGGTTGCCCCCGGTGGATTTTGAGTTCGGCCTACCCGCTACACATCCGACCATAGCAGACCACAGCCGACAACAACCGAATGACTTCGTCCGGCGTCCTCCACGTGCGTCATGGACGGATATGGTCGGGTGTGGACGATGGTGTCGTCACACTCGCGTCACGCCTTGGCGACCTGCCGCGAGCGCCGGTGATTTCGCTCCTACCTCTTAGTCCACTTCAGATTCACGCCTTGGGGACCGGGCCACACGCCGCAGCTTCGCGGAGCTGCACGTTACAGAGCGCCGCTCGGGTGAGCTCGATCATGCGATCGGCGGACCAGGGGGTGAGCGACGAGTGCTCGGATGATGAGCGGTAGCCCGACGGCGCTCGGCAGGAACCAGTAGGTGATGGATGGCAGCTCCCGCCACAGGGGCAAGTTTGGGCCATTGTCCACGTAGAACGCGGTCAAGAGGAGGACGTAAGAGAGTCCCATGCCACTGAGATGAATCCTTACCCAACCCTCCCAGCGAACACGAAGGGCCACGCGGCCAATCGACGCAGCCGTAAAGGACAGCACACCTAAGACAAACAGGTGGTAGTCCTCGGTCCAGCGCATGATCGATAAGACTGACATCGTGACAAACACTACGGCCAAGCACCAGTAATACGCCGTTCCCCGACCAGAATGGCGACCCCGGCCTTTCGGGCTTAGCATGGCCAACAGTCCCGTGCTGACGGCGGCAAGACCGGCCGCCACGTGAACCCCGAGGACTGCCAGGAAGGGTGGCGAGTCGGAGGGAATGGGGATGCCAGCGACTGTAATGGGATTCTGGATCACGGAGCTCTTTGAGGCCCTCGAATGTGACATTAGGGTTGGTCGGCCGCGATGGCTGCCACGCCCGTCCCGGTCTGCTTTCCGCCTCGATGTCCTAAGATCATGTGCAGCGAGACGATGAGTAAGAACAGGCCGAATACGCGGCGTAGCACGTCGGCGTGCATCTTGGTAGCGCCTAGCGCTCCGAGAGATGCGCCAAAGAAGAAGCCCAGCGCCAGTAGCCCGGCCACCTTGAAGTCAACGTGACCGGCATGGTAGTAGCGCAATGCAGCCAGCAACCCGATGGGTGGGAGCAGCACCGCGAGTGAAGTGCCCTGGGCCTGATGTTGGGAGAACCCAAAGATGTAGATCAGAAGTGGGATGAAAATTTCTCCACCGCGCACACCGAATAGGCCTCCAATGATTCCGGTCAAGAATCCTGCCAGCACAAAGGGCATGTACCCCCCCGGTCTCATTGTGTGACTGACGGACTACGCAGCGGATGCTCCGGTCCGGCAAGGGGAAAAAGCCTCGCAAGAAATCGCCGAACAAGCTCAGGCCCGACGTGCCCGTTAGACCGCCTGACCCCACGCGGGTCGAAGGCCCTTGACATATCAATCATACTTGATACGTTTACAGCCATGGCAACTCGTTCATCCATCGCACCGGAGCGTGGGCTCCAGCTTCTGCAGGCTATCGCTGAGCCGACTCGTTTCAATATTCTGCGACGGCTCCACAAGGGCGAGCGGTGCGTGTGCGAACTAACCGACGCCCTCGATGCGGCCCAGTCACGGCTTTCATTCCACCTCAAGGTCCTGAAGGACGCAGGATTGGTGACCGACCGCCGCGAGGGTCGCTGGATGTATTACACGATCAATCCAGATGGCTTGCACAAGATCGAGGAAGTGATTCAGGCACTAGCGCCCGATCCGTCGCTCAGGAACCGGTCGTCCGGCTGCTGCTAGGGCTTTTTATTTGTCTTAAACATCAACCTACGTTGATATGGAGGATCAGGATGGGGGCGGAGAGCATCAAGGCAACGGTGCGCGAGAAGTACGGGCAGATCGCCCAGCGCGTCGCGAATGGCGATGAAGGAGGGTCGTGTTGCACCTCGACTTGCTGCGGTGAGACTGCGACCGAGATCGGAGCTGACCCGATCACCACCAACATCTATACCGATGCAGAGACAGAGTGCCTGCCGAAGGAGGCCGTGCTGGCCTCGCTGGGCTGCGGAAATCCCACGGCGCTGGCACAACTCCAAGTCGGAGAGACGATTCTCGATCTCGGATCGGGCGGCGGCATCGATGTCTTGCTGTCGGCGCGCCGAGTAGGCGCGACTGGCAAGGCATACGGGCTTGACATGACCGACGAGATGCTCGCGTTGGCACGCGAGAACCAACGGAAAGCGGGGCTCGAAAACGTCGAATTTCTGAAGGGCGAAATTGAGAACATCCCACTGCCGGACGACTGCGTGGACGTCATCATCTCGAACTGCGTGATCAACTTGAGCGCCGACAAGAGCCGGGCGCTCGCCGAAGCGTTCCGCGTGCTTAAGCCTGGCGGCAGGTTCGCCGTCTCGGACGTGGTAATCCGAGGCGAGGTGCCAGCTGAATTGCGCCGCAGCATGGAGCTGTGGGTCGGATGCGTCGCGGGAGCGCTGACTGAGCAGGACTACCAGCAGCTCCTTCGGGAGGCCGGATTCGCCGACATTGAGATCGAGCCCACCCGGATCTACGAATTTGAGGACGCGCAAGCATTTCTACGCGGCACCGGGCTCGATGCTGAGATGCTCGCCCGCGAGGTGGGCGGCCGCCTGATGGGCGCGTTCATCCGGGCGCGGAAGCCCATGCCGGTCGTCGCTCCCGTCGTGGCCGAAGCGCCTGAAAGCAAAGCAGGATCCTGCTGCGGCCCGAGCTGCTGCACCTGAGGCGGAGTGAAGCCAATCCCCACTAGCCGCAGCGGTGGGAAGGAGAGAAGACCCGATGCAATCCAGTCACAAGGCGCTCCGCGTGCTATTCCTCTGCACCGGCAATAGCGCCCGCAGCCAGATGGCCGAAACCGTCCTAAACCGCAAAGGCCGCGGACGGTTCGTGGCCGAGAGCGCGGGGGCGCGACCGGCGGCCCGCGTGAACCCATTGGCAGTTGAAGCGCTCGAAAAGCATGGCTTCTTCTGGAATGGCCATCCACCACGCGGCCTCGATGGCCTGGACCGAGAGAACTGGGATTTTGTTATCACGGTCTGCGATCGCGCGAAGGAATCATGCCCGATCTTTCCGGGCCAGCCTGTGATCGCCCACTGGGGCATGCCCGATCCTGCGGCCGTCGTCGGGACGGACGAGGAGGAGTTACTGAGTGTAGGCAAGTTCTCACGCAGGGAGTCCGGCCATGAGTGACATTGTTGTGGAGCACTAGGGAAACAGTTTGGGCGTCCAGCTGAATCGTCCGGCAAAGAAGAACGCGATGACGTCGAGCATGTACATCACCACTGCGGAG
>JBKPOS010000033.1:0-10254 GCA_046733215.1 Gemmatimonadota bacterium | reverse complement strand
AGATAAACCGTCGCCATCCCTCCCCGACCCAGCTCGCCCAGTACGTCGTAATGGCCCAGGGTGACTGCGCGAAGCGCTTCCAGCTCTTCCCGTTCAGCACCCGGAAGGGGGCTCATGCCCAGAGGAGACTGGGGCTGGTTGTCGGTCATGGCCTCGAGGCGATTCTGGGTCACCGGCCCGGCAGCCGGCCTGCTTGACGGTCCATCGTCAACTTGACGGAAATGGCAGGTGGTTGCAATGCCGGGGCCGGTTGATTGGACCGGCGAAGAAGATCACGGGAGGGTCACGCCACGTCGATCGAGCGGCGTGCCAAGCAGTTCTAGGTAGGAACAGGGATGATCGACCGGTTTGGCCTTTCTCATCTTGCCCTTGCTAACCGCTTGGATTTGAACTGGTTGCAGGAAGCTGCCTCGGAGAGATCGGCAGCCATACGCAGGATGGCGCAAACCGCAGCCGCTGGCGGGTAAACGGCAGCCTCAACTTCTCAATACCTGTCATGTCGCGGCGAGCGCCGAGCATCTGCAGCAATCGGTGCTGCGCGAACGCCGCGGTCGATGCAGAACATTGCGCGCCCGGGCTCTCCGGACTTGGACTACAACCGGGCCTAGAAGCTGTAGCGGAGCGCCAGCTTGATCTGGTAGTAGGAACTGGGATTGTCGCTGTTGAATGTCGGAGTCTTGAGATCGAAGGTGTAAACCGGCTCTGCAAGGCCGTCGCAGGCAGGTATAGCGTTAAAGGCCGTACAGCGCCAAGGTGTCGATGACCTCGGCCATCCGCCGAGCCACAGTGGGGTGCGATGCCTCGAACTGCGCGACCTCGTTCTCCAGACGGTCGCGCAGCGTGCCCGGCGGACTTTCGCGCTTCAATGCCTCGCCCACGTCCCGCTGTATGCCCTCCAGCCGTTCGCGCACACCTGGATCGACGGCATCGGTACCCGCCAGCTCGGCATGAAGCTGCTCCAGAAGCTGTTTCAGTCGCTCGCGCGTCATCTCGACTCCCTCATTATCGGCCTTTCCATGCCGCAGCAATCTGCGCCAGTCGGCGGCTGATTTCTTCCGCAGGCAGCCAACGCCCTCGCACCATCACCCCAGCCTGCCGGTGAACGTTCCGAATGTCTTCGAGCGGATTGCCGTCCAGCAGCAGGAGATCCGCACGCTTGCCGACCTCAACAGTACCGAACTCCGCGGATCGACCAAAAAACTCGGCCGGGTTACGGGTCGCGGCGGACAGAACCGTCCAGTTAGACAGGCCCGCGGCAACCATGGCGTCCATCTCATGAGCCAGTGAAAATCCGGGCACGCTGAAGACCTGGGGCGAGTCCGATCCCAACAGCAGCTTGGCTCCGCCGTCCGACAGCGCTCGCAGGAGCGTGTCGCGCAGTGCAGCGAGGTCGGCCGGTGATCGGCTCATCCCCAAGCCCTCGAGCGCCAGCCGCACCGGACTCCTGCCTCCCATCTCGCGTACCGCCCTGGTCCACTGGTCCACCAGCTGCCGCGGCATATACTGCACTTCGGGTCGGTCGCGCAACAGCTCATCAGGATCGCGCAGACCGAGGAGCGTCTTCCAGATGTCCATCGTGGGACAGTTCCAGATCCCGGCCTTCGTCGTCAGTTGAACCAGCTCCTGTATCCGTCCGCGATCGCGCCCGATGTCCTCGAGGTAGCCGTCCAGATGCTCGATGGATTGTCCGGACTCGATGGCGTGCCGCACGCCCACCGACGGCGGAACGTGCCCGGAGATGGGCATGTGGAGCTCGTGAGCGGTCCTCAGTATCGCATCGTATGTCTCGCGATTCATTCCGGGGAAGATCTTGAGCACATCGAAACCGGCCGCATGGTACTGGCGGACCTTGGCCTCCCCGTCCTGCGGGTTCTTGGTGTTGTCTCCATTGAAGGGTGGCCCCACCGCGAACAAGGTCGGACCGAGCATCAGGCCGGACGCAATCTCCTTCCGATACTCCAGCTGGTCAGGTTTGCCCATCATGGCCCGTACCGTGGTTGCCCCCGTGAGCACATAGAGGGCCATCACCGCATCCAGAGTGGGGTCATCGCGGGAGGGAACGTGAGCATGCATTTCGGCGATTCCGGGCATCAGGTACTTGCCTTTGCCATTCACCCGAATCGCACCGACCGGCACCTGAACTGAGTTGCTCGGGCCGATCTCGGCAATCTTGCCGTCGCGCACGACGACCGTCTGGCTGTCTAGAACACGCTCCCGATCCATTGGGACAACCGTGACCGAATCGAAGGCCACGACTGTGGAGTCGGCGGGCGCAGGCGGCGTGGGTCCCTGATGCGGAAGGGCCAATGGGAGCAGCAGGGAGGTGAGTGTCAGGAGCAAAGTGGACATGGAGGCTGAGCTGAAGGGAGGTCGTTGAGGAACGATCCGCAATTATGGGTTGAACCGGTCGGCGCCGCCATCCGAAACTCCGCGGGTGCGCTTGACGTATCGTGCGTTAAGTCGTACGATATATCGCGCGTTATGACGAATCGAACAGCGAGGTGCTAAGTGGGTAACTGTCGAGATGACTGGGGGTTGGGAGACTTGTTCGGAGGCTTTGGCCCCGGAGGCTTCGGCTTCCAATGGAGACACCAGGGGCGTGGACGACAACGCCGAGGGCCCATGTTCGAGGCCGGAGAGGTCAAGTTCGTGATTCTTCGGTTGCTTCGTGAAAAGCCCCGCCACGGCTACGAAATCATCAAGGACCTGGAAGAGCGCATGGGCGGCCATTACACCCCGTCCGCCGGAACGGTGTATCCCACGCTTCAACTGCTGGAAGACCAGGGCTACGTCCGCGCCGTGGAGACCGAGGGTCGGAAGGTTTATCACATCACGCCCGAGGGCGAGCGCTTCTTGGACGAAAACCGCGACGTCATCGATGACATCATCGATCGGGTGCGTGATACACTGCGCGATGTCGCCGGCGGTCACATGGGCGAGTTGAACGCAGCGTTCGCGCGCCTGGCCGCAGTGACGTACAAGCGGGCTTGGCGCCGGGGTCCGGATCATCCTTCGCTCCAGCGGGTGGTCGAGATACTCCGTCGAGCTATTGAGGACATCGAACGGGAATGGGAGCAGCCGCAAACGGGCGGGGGCCCGGAGAGGAGCACCGCATCATGATCTGGGTACATGGGACCTGGTGGATCCCGTTACTCATCTTCGCGCTCGTTTTCTGGCGGCCGTGGCGTTGGGGGCGGCGGGGGTACCACGCCTGGCAGTGGCCGCCCCCCCGGCACTATCAGAGGCCCGATCGAGCTCCGGAGCTGGACGAAGCGGTGCGCGCTCGGCTCGACCTGGTGGACCAGCTCGAGACCCGCGTGACCGAGTTGGAGAATCGGCTGGATTTTGCGGAACGGCTGCTGGCGGAGCGCAAGGAAGAAAAGCCGTTGGCCTTAGGCTAGCGGCACCTATAAATACGGCTGCGCCAATCGCGCGATCCCGTCGCGCAAGCGGAGCGGCAGCGGACGACCCTCGAGATCGGCCAGGGTCATCCGTCTGCCGCTCGCGATTTTCTGATCCAGAAGACTTTCCAGCTGAGCCGCGAGCTCAGTCGAATAGCATTCGACGTTGTACTCGAAATTGAGCCGTAAGCTCCGGGGATCCCAGTTTGCCGACCCGACGAGCGACCAGTTTCCATCAACGACCAAGATCTTGGAATGGTCGAACGGCTTCCGGGAGAGATAGACCTGGCAACCCCACTTGAGCACCTGCCCCAACTGCGCCATTGCCGCCCACTCGACCATCTTGAGGTTGCCTCGTTCGGGCAGGACGATATCGACTAGCACGCCTCTCAGGGCGGCGGTTCGCAGGGCGTCCACAAGTGGCAAATCGGGGAGGAAGTAGGGCGTTGCCAGCCGGATCGACCGGCGCGCCTGGGAGAGGGCACCGAGGAGAACGAGCATCAACGTCTCGAAATCTTCATCCGGTCCTTCGGGAAGCCCGCGGGCGACCACGCTCCCGGCAACCTGCGGATCGCAAGCCCACCGCTCGCCATCGAGACGTTCCTTGGTGGTAAATGCCCAATCGAACGCGAATGTCTGGCCGAGCTGCTGAATCACCGGTCCACGCAGCCGGAAATGCACGTCCTGTGTCGCGCTCGGCAGCTTGAGGGCCAGCAGACAATCGTCGCGGATATTCATTCCGCCACAGAACCCGACCCGCCCATCCACTACCATCAGCTTGCGATGATTGCGGAGTTGGGAGTACGGCTGTACCAGCGGAATGCGCGGAGGCAGGAATTCGGCGACACGCACCCGTTGCTCGCGTAAGGCTCGAAACACCGGAGGTCGGCTGTAGCGGGCGCCGACCCCGTCCACCAGCACCCGGACCTCGACTCCTCGCGCCACGGCTCGTCCGAGCGCGGCTACGAAGCCATCACCGGCAACGCCGCGATCGAAGATGTACGTGGCGAGCCCAACGCTCCGCTTGGCCTCGTCGATTGCCGCGATCATCGCGGGATAGGCCTCGTCGCCATTCACCAGCAGATCCACGGCGTTGGAGGGAGTCAGCGGTAGGCCCGTTACGCGCCCGGCAATCGTGGCGATGCCCAGAAGACTTGACGGGGTATCAGCAGGGAGCAGCTGATCGGGTCCGTGAGTCGCCGCCAGCTCCGCTGTTCGGCTGTCGGCGAGTTGCCGACCCCGTCGCATCATTCCCGCCTGGCGGCGAATTCGATTGATCCCGAAGAGACCATACATCACGGAACCGACGACGGGCGTCAGCCAGACCAGACCGGTCCAGCCGATCGCCGCGCGGACAT
Source organism: Gemmatimonadota bacterium (assembly GCA_046733215.1). Lineage (GTDB taxonomy): Bacteria > Gemmatimonadota > Gemmatimonadetes > Gemmatimonadales > GWC2-71-9 > DASQPE01. The sequence goes on along the minus strand of JBKPOS010000033.1, from coordinate 5,495 downwards.
CGTCCTTCGTGAGCACGATGTGCACCGAGACGGCGAGGGCGAGGAGAACATGTCCAACAGCAATCGCCGTTTGGAGCGCTGTCATCCCGCTCACTGCGGGCCGGCTCCGTTGGGCGAGGCGAGACGGATGACTGCTCGGATATCGCGGGTCCAGGCGTCGGCGCTGTCCGGGGCTGCGAAAGACCACGTTTCCGAGGACCTGCCGCTGCCGACGCTGATCCGCACGCGGTCGCCATCGCGATGCACCTCGTAGTGACGAGCGCCTCCGGGTGTGATCTCCACGCCGACCTTGGTGTTCTTATGGATGAGAACCGAACGGCGAGTGACGACTATGGATGCAAGCCGATCTTCCCAGGTTCCGCCACGCCGACCTGCCCCCTCAGTCCACCGGAACCGCAGATTATCGGCGCGGTGGAGAACGCCCTCCGCGGAGAGACGCTGTTCCTGGTCCGGAGTGAGTCGACCGGTCTCCTGGTGACATGCCAAGCTGCCGACGACAACGCCGAGCAAGGTCCAGCCGAATCGGGATTGGGACACGCAACCTCGCATGGATTGTAGACTTGAAGGGGCGCGACGGTTGGGGTGTCTGGAGCATCCCAAAGGCGCGACCGGGCCGGATTTTTCCGCCCGCAGTGCGCTCCAATGCCCCCGCGGGCCTGATTTACCGTACGGTCCGCCTGTCACTAACGCCAGACGAGTCAGCATGTCCTTTCTTACCCTCGATGCAGTCACGAAGCGGTTCGACAACATCGTGGCTGTCGACGCCGTTTCCTGCCGAGTCGATCGTGGCCAGGTCGTGGGCTTTCTAGGCCCAAACGGTGCCGGCAAGTCCACCACGATGCGGATGATCACCCAATTCTACGAGCCTGATGCCGGAAGCATCAGCCTGGATGGCGTTCCACTGGCCGATGCAGGACGCGATGCCAAGCGCCGTATCGGCTACCTGGCGGAAAACAACCCGCTCTATAGTGAGATGTTGGTGTCCGAGTATCTCGACTTCGTCGGCCGACTGCGCGAGCTGGCGAGCGATGAGCGGCGTCGGGCGGCGGAGGAGGCAGTCGCCGCGACGGGGCTCGAGTCGGTGTTCCATCGGCCCATCGGTGAGCTCTCCAAAGGCTTTCGCCAACGTACCGGGCTGGCCGCCGCCATTCTCCACCGACCCGACCTCCTTGTGCTCGATGAGCCGACTGAAGGGCTCGATCCCAACCAGAGAGTCGAGATTCGGCGGCTCGTGGCGGAGCTTGGACGCGAGCGCACGGTTCTCCTGTCCACCCACGTGCTACCCGAGATCCAGCACGTGTGCTCCAGACTGCTCATCATCAACCGCGGCCGTTTGGTGGCCGATGGCCCTGTCAGCGACCTGGTAGCGCGAGCAGAAGGGGGCGCACACCTGTCGGTAGAGGCGTCAGGAAGCGGGATCACCGAACGGCTGGCAGGACTACCCGGCGTGCGGAACCTAGAAGTCCGCGATACCGTCGACGGCCGCGTGCGCGTGACTTTGATGGTGAGCGGAGAAACCGATCTGCGCCCCCAGATTTTCGAGCTGGCCAAGGCCCAGGGTTGGACCCTGTTCGAGCTGCACCAGGAGGCGGGGAGCCTGGAGGATCTGTTCCACCAGCTCACCACAGGGGAGGCGGCATGACGCGGATATGGACCGTCGTCCGGCGGGAGCTACGGGCGCTTTTCGATCACCCGACGGGCTATGTCCTGCTGGTCGTGTTTCTGGCCGTCAACGGATTTCTGTTCTTCCGCCAGGCCTACCTGCAGGGGAGCGCTACGCTGCGCCCGATGCTCGACTTTCTCCCCTGGCTGCTGCTCTTCTTCGTCCCCGCTGTGACCATGCGAGCGCTGGCGGAGGATACGCGAGGCGGACAACTCGAGGTCCTGCTCTCGCAGCCGATCACCGAGGCCGAGCTGTTGCTAGGCAAGTACCTCGGCAGCGTTCTGTTTCTTTGGATTGCGCTGGCAGCCACGTTGCCGATCCCAGTCGGGCTCGCCGCCGGAGCAAATCTTCCATGGGGCGCCATAGCTGCGCAGTACGTCGGGGCGGCTCTGCTCACGGCGGGTCTCGCAGGAGTCGGGGTCTGGGCCTCCAGCCTCACCCGCAGTCAGATGACCGCCTTCATAGCCGGCGTCGCGGTGATGTTTGTTCTGGTGCTGGTGGGGCTCGACCCCTTGCTCGTGGGGCTGCCGGCGAGTCTGGGCGCAGTGGTGGCCCGCCTAGGTGTGCTCTCTCATTTCGAGAGCATTGGCCGGGGTGTCATCGATCTGCGGGACGCGATCTACTTCGTCTCCCTAGCCGGCATCTTCCTCGCCCTGGCGTTTGGCTCTTTGATGATGCGAAAGCTTTCCCACGGCGGCGGCGCTGCCGGCCGCCTGCGATTGGGCGTTGGGCTCCTGGTCGCGCTTCTGGTTGTGACCAACCTGGTGGGCAACCGTATCGGAGGTCGACTGGATTTGACGCCGGGCCGTTCCTACACGCTCTCCCGGCCTACCAAACAACTGGTCGCCAATCTTCCCGACCTGGTCACGATCAAGGTGTTTGCTTCGAAGGAGCTTCCAACCGAGGTCTCGTTGATCAAGCGCGATCTCGACGACCTCCTTCGCGACATCCGCACGGCCGGCCGCGGCAAGGTCCGCATCATCGAGCGTGACCCCGCTGACGACCCCTCGGCCAAACAGGATGCCCAGGACCTCGGTATTACGCCGGTCCAGTTCAACGTACTTGGGCAAACCGAGCTTCAGGTCAAGCAGGGCTACCTGGGGTTGGCGGTCCAGTACGGCGGCGGCACGGAAGCGATTCCGCTGGTCCAGCGTACCGACAACCTCGAGTACCGTCTGGCCGCTTCGATCCGAACGCTTACGCGGTCCAAGAAGCCGGTGCTCGGGTTGATGGTGACGGGGGCACCACCGGGACTACAGATCTCTGAGCTGCAGGAACAGCTCGCCAAGTCGTACGAGGTCAGAAGCATCAATCTGGCCGACTCCACCCAACCCGCCGCGGACGTATCAGTGCTCGCACTGCTCGGGTCGCCCGACTCGCTGACTTCGGCTCAGGGAGAACGCTTTCAGCGTTTCTTCGATCGAGGCGGAAGCGCGCTCGTCCTGGCGAGCGGAATGCAGCTCTCGCCGCAGATGCCAGCCGCCGGCCCGCGGGCAGTGGCCTGGAACCGTTACCTCAAGCCATTTGGCCTCGAGATCCGCTCCGACATGGCCTATGATCTGATGGCCAATGAGATCGTCCCCCTGCCCAGCGACATAGGCCAGGTACTGCAGTCGTACCCGCTGTTCATCCGGGCGCGCAGCACAGCCCAGTCGCCCATCAACCAGGAAGTGAACGAGGTCACCCTCACCTGGACCAGCACGGTAGACACGACCGGTGCCAAGGGCCGAGTAACGCCGCTGCTCGTCTCGAGCCGAGGCTCGGGCACGCTCACCAGTGAGGTGTCGATCGATCCGACCCAGTCATTTCCGCAGAACAACCTCGCACCTCACGTGCTCGGGGCTGCCGCGGTCCGGGGTGGAACCGGGGGGGCAGCGAAGGGACGCGTCGTAGTGGTAGGCAGCACCGACTTCATCAATGACCGTTTCGTGAGCCGCGCTCCGGACAATCTGTCGCTGGCTCTCAATGCGGTGGACTGGCTGGCGCAGGATGACGCCCTGATGGCAATTCGATCCAAGGATCGCCGGCCGCCACCTTTGGTCTATTCCAGCGCGTCGGTACGCGAAGGCGTGAAGTACGTCAATGTGATCGGAGTGCCGGCGCTGGTGGCGTTGTATGGGCTGGTCCGGCTTCTCCGTCGCCGTCGCAAGACGCGAGAGAGCTATCGGCCGGGAGATCAGGCAGGAGCGCCGGCGCCCCAGGAGCAGCCGGCATGAGCGCGCGAAATCTCCTTCGCCTAGCGATCGCACTTGTCGTCCTGCTCGCGCTCTGGGGTGCGGTTACACTCGGCACCAGGAAGGCTGACGTAGAGGAGCGGTTTCGGATCCCGGGCACGGCAGCGAAGGACGTGGACACCGTGGTCTTCGCCGGACTGCATGACACTCTCGTCCTGGCGCGTTCGGGCGCGGATGCCTGGAAGGCGAACGGCCATCCCGCAGACCGCCGGATGGTGGAAGACCTACTCACGTCGGTGGCGGACACCGCCGCGTCGGGCGATCTGGTCGCGGAGACACCGGCCTTGTACAGCTCGGTTGGCATGGACAGCGCGTCGGCCAAACGGGTCCGCGTAGTCGCGAAAGGAAAGACGGTCGCCGACGTAATCGTGGGGAAGGCGGGTCAGGTTTACGGGACGGGCTACGTCCGGGCGTCGAGCCAGCCACGCGTCTACCTGGTTCGGAGCGCGCTGCCCAGCCTGGCCAGCCGGACGGCGGACGAGTGGCGTGACCGTCGAATCGGGGGCACACCCAAGGACAGCATTGGCAGCGTCGAGGTCGTGCGCGGAGCCAAGCGTTACACGCTGGCAAAGCAGGCAGGCAAGTGGATTCTGTCGCCCGGCGGAGCGACCGACTCTACGGCAGTCGTGAGCTTTCTGGACGACCTCGGGAGCATCCAGGCAGCCGGCTTCGCGACGCCGGCGCAGTTGGATTCACTCAGGTTCACGTCGCCGAAGCGGCGGCTCACCGTAGTCGGGCCGGATGGACGGTCGAAGCTCCGGCTGGCTTTCGATTCGACCAAGAGCGGCCTCTGGGCCCGTGCAGACAGCGGGAGCACTGTCTGGAAGTTGGAACCCTGGAGCGCCGACCAGATCACTCCGGCAGAGAGTACGCTCGCGGCGCGGCGGAAACACTAGTCGGAGTGCCGCAACATCACTGTTGTTGTACTTTCGTCCACGTCATGACGATCGATTCGGGTGACGTCAACGTGATGGTCAGAGTCGATCCCGACAGTGAGAATGAACCGAACGATTGGACGCCCGTGGTGGTAGAGGTTTGTATCCAGGTGTTCGGGGTCCCGATCGCGTAGGTGCCAACATCCTCCGGCTGGATCTGCCCGTTGATCGTGAGCGCGAGATCGTACGAGGTAGTGCCCAGCTGGAGTGTGCCGTTCGAGTTCGGCTCCGTCACGCTGGAGATCTGAATCGACTGCAGGTTATACGAGCCGGAAAGATCGGTGGGAAGCGGCGCCAACGAGCTGTCGCTGCATGCCGCTACGCCGACGACAAGCGCGAGTACGAGCAGTCCCGCAAGTCGCACGATACCTCCTGATGCCGCGCTGTGTGAGCGAGAGCGGCGTCAGGACCGAACGACGTCGCCCGGCGGGTACCGCGCCGGGCGACCCGTCCTGCATCACGTACGAAGGCAAGTATCGCTGCGTTGAGTGTGCGTCCCGCGACCGACTCAGCCGGTTACGTCCCGAACAAACGCTCCACTCTTCACATCGAACACGCGAATCCAGACTATCACACCGTCGCGTCGCTCATCGACGTAACGGACGTGGACTACCTGCCTGTCCTGCGACGGGCGATACAAGACCCAAGTCCCGGCGGGAGCGC
>JBKPOS010000032.1:0-54462 GCA_046733215.1 Gemmatimonadota bacterium | reverse complement strand
GCCGTACCCCGCACGACGGGGTCGCTCGAGCTGGTCTCACTCGTCTACCGGCCTTCGCCATGAGCTGGACCACGCCCAGAGGCCGCCAGGGCTTCACGATCATCGAGCTTCTCATCGCGATGGTCGTGGGTGTTGTGGTGTTCATGTCCGCCACCGGTATCTTGCTCGCGACCTTCCGGGCGCAGGCGGGGAGCGACATGCGGGAAGAGTTGGCGCGCAATACGCGCTTTCTGGGAGAAGCGCTACAGCGGGACCTTTCCGAGGCGGGCGTCGACTTGCGGAGCACCGCGACTTTTGGCTCCGTGGACGTGCGTAACGACACGATAAGCGTCCTCTCCGTTCCGTTCGATCCCGACGAGGCGCCGGCCTACCGAATCGCACCACCGGCCGGCAGCCCCAACCCGCTCCCGGCGGGCGGTACCTGCGGCGCCGACTGCATCGCGGTGGTTTCGGATTCAGCCGGCAAGCCGGTCCTGCTGCAGGCGGGTGACGTCGCCAAGCTCCAGGTCAACAACATCCGCCATCTCATCGTAGTGACCGGGGTGGCCGCAGCGGGGCCCGACACCTTTCGAATCTCATTCCTGAACGGCGACTCGCTTCTCCACCGGCCGGCTGCATTCGCAGGCGGGCTCCTTCTGGATCGCTCCGGCACGTCGATTCAACGTCTTGCGATGGCTGCTTATTGGCGCGACGCGTCCGGACGGCTCATGCGGGCCACCCGATTCAACGCCAACGGCACTCTCCAGGGTGAGCCACTGTTTGAGGGTGTGGTGTCGTTCGAGGCGTCGGTGATCTTTCTGGATGGGGACGAGCTGACAAGCGTGAGCGGGACGGACGCCGACCTGTCAAATAACTACGATCAGATCGCTAGCGTCCGGGTGCAGGGAACTCTCACGTCGAGTATCACGAACCCCCATGTCAACGGGGGGCAGCCCGCCCAGCGTCAGTTCAGCTGGCGATTCTCTCCCCGTAACCTGCGATACGAACGAGCCCGCCCCAGCTAACGGCTCCGGTTCCTGCGTCGTTCGGTTGGCGGGTAATTCGCCTTCCGCTGCTCGAGGATATCGCGCACAATCAGGTCTCCGTGGCCCCGGGCGTTCTCGATGAACAGCCGGTTGGCATCGTTGCCGCTCGCGATCACCCCGGCGAGATAGCAGCCCCGCACCGGCGTGGCCATCGTGCGGTCGTCGTGCGCGGGGATTCCGGTTCGCTCATCCACGGGGACGCCCAGCCGGCAAAGAATATCGGTATCGGCGTGGTAGCCGGTCATGGCGAGGACGGCTTCGACTGGAAGCTCCTCGACCTCGTCTCGCCCCTCGGTTTCGATTTCGACGTGAGTGGGCGTGATCGCCCGGACGCGGGATCGCCACCGTATGTCGATACTGCCTTCCTTGATGCGGTTGGTGATGTCGGGAAGGACCCACTGTTTCACTGTGCGATCCAGCGCGTCGCCGAAATGCACCAGGGTGACGTGGGCGCCGGCCCGCCAGCACTCGAGCGCCGCATCGACTGAGCTGTTCCCTGCCCCGATCACCACGACCCGCTGATGCCAATAGGGATGGCCTTCGGTGAAATAGTGCGCGACGTGAGGCAGGTCTTCACCCGGCACCCGCAGCATGTTGGGGTTGTCGAAGTACCCGGTGGCAAAGACCACGGCCTGTGACAGATAGGTCTTCGAGTCGTGCTTTCGGCTGACTGCGATCCGGAAGCTCCCGTCTGCCTCCCGCAGCACATCGACGACCTCTTCGCCAGGACGGACATCCAGCGCGTAATGCTCGGCGACGCGCCGATAGTAGATCAGCCCGTCCCGCCGGGTGGGCTTCTCGTGGCTGGCGACGAACGGCACCCCGCCGATCTCGATCCGCTCGGGAGTAGAGAAGAACGTCATCTGCAGCGGATATCGCTCGATGGTCGAGACAATGTTCCGCCGGTCGAGGAGAATGCAGGGAAGGCCGGCCTGCTTGGCGGCAACGCCGACAGCGAGGCCGCATGGCCCAGCACCGACGACGAGGAGATAAGTCGATTCAGTCTCGGGATCCGGCATCTTCTCCGTTTACCGCTGTCCTAAACCTCAATGATTTGATCTCTCCGGGTGCCTACGCTGACATACCGGATCGGCGTACCCGACAATTGCTCCAGGCGATCGAGGTAACGCCGAGCCTCGACTGGGAGATCGCTCAGCTTGCGGGCCTCGCCCGTTGGGCGATTCCAGCCCGGCAACGTCTCGTACACCGGCTGGACCCGGCCCAGCAGATCCACTTCCGAAGGCATTTCGGCGCAGGACGACCCGTCCAAACGGTACGCGATGCCGACCGGGATTTCGGTGAACCCATCCAGCACGTCCAGCTTGGTGACCGCAAGGCCGGTGAGACCGTTTACACGCACGGCATATCGTACGACGGTCGCGTCGAACCACCCGCAGCGGCGCGGGCGTCCCGTCACCGCGCCGAATTCGCCGCCCAGCTCCCGCAGCTTGGTCCCGGAATCATCCACGGCCTCGGTTGGCAGCGGCCCGTTGCCTACTCTCGTCGTGTATGCCTTCACGACGCCGAGCACGCCGTGGATCGCGGTCGGACCGATGCCGGCGCCGACCGCGGCACCGCCGGCCGTCGTGTTGGACGAGGTGACGAACGGATAGGTCCCATGATCGACGTCGAGCAGCGAACCCTGAGCACCTTCGAGCAGGACCCGTTTGCCGTCTTTGATGGCCCGATAGACCATCAGTCCGCTGTCGACCGTGAGCGGCAGCAAGCGTGGGGCCCAGCGCTCGAGCAGCGCCATTTCGCTTTCGAGTGACACCCTCTCCGTGCTGCCCATCAGCTCGAGCAGGCGGTTGGCGCGCTCGACCCGCTCGGCCAGGACCGGCCGCATGCAGTCGAGCTGCCGCAGATCGCCCACCCGGATGCCGCGGCGCCCATACTTGTCCTCGTAGGTGGGACCGATGCCACGCCCCGTGGTGCCGATGTTCTGGCTGCGCTCGCTCGCCCGGTCGAGCTGCTTGTGATAGGGAAGAACCAGATGGGCTCGATCCGACACGAAGAGCCGGTTGCTCGGATCGATCCCCTTGGCCGCCAGCTGGTCCAACTCGGTAAACAATTGGTCGGGATCCAGGACGACGCCGTTCCCAACAATGCAGATGACGCGGGGATGGAGAATCCCGGAGGGAATCTGCTGAAGAATGAACTGAGTCTGGCCGGTGACCACGGTATGCCCGGCGTTGGCCCCACCCTGATACCGGACCACGAAATCCGCCCGCTCCGCCAGGACGTCGACGAGCTTCCCCTTGCCCTCGTCGCCCCATTGGGCACCCACGACTACGACGCAAGCGGTTCGCGCGTCGAACATGCACGTCCTCCAGCGAGTCAATGGGACACCCACGCCAACAAAAAAACCCCGCGCGGGGTTCGGGAATCCTTACACGAAACTAGCTGGCGGCATCGAAAACGTCAAAGCGCCGAGCGATGATTTCTCCGACGTGCAGGGCCGTCTCGAACGAGCAGCCGTCGATCGAATCACGCGCCGTATGCAGGCGCTGGAGAGTAGACCAGTCGAGCCGGGCAACCGTGACGGCTCGCGCTCCCGCCCGTGCAAAGGGAAGGCTGTCCACCAGGATGCCCAGGGGCAGGCGGCGCAGTTTCGTCGCGAGGCCGTCGGCCTGGAGCGCGGCAGCAGCGGCCTGCGCCGCGACGTGCCCCGGCAGGTCATGGCTTACGACCTGCAGCGAACCGGTGTCGTCCAGCGTGTCGAAATTCACCACGATGCGCCCGGCGAACAACCCCGGACGATCTCGCACCAGTGCACGGGCGCCCAGCATCCCGAACTCCTCTGCACCGGTGATCATGATCCCGATTCCCGGATCATTCAGAGCGGCGGCTGCCGAGAGAGCGGCTGCTACACCGCTGCCGTTGTCGCGTGCACCAGGGGATTGACCCGCGAGCCGTCCCTTCCCCGCCAGCATGCCGGCAATCACGCCCAGCAATGCGCCGATAGTCGCCGCCCACAGCGGCACCGGCCCCGAGAGTCGAAGAACTACAAGTACCGTCTGCTCCGCCACTGCCGCGATGATCACCCAGACTGCGATCAGGCGGCCGGCCATCGAGTGCCCCTGCGCCTTGGTATCAACGTGGGCGACGATCCAACCTCTGACGTCGCGCGACCGGGTCGCAAGCAGGTTGGCATCGTCCCGAAAATTTCCGACCCGAAGGGGCGCCGCGCCGGACCCGACACCATACGCCAGCGCTGCGAGACTGGCACAGCCTATGAGCCAGGCGGCGCCGGCGGCCCACGCAGGAACCTGGGCCGACACCAAGAGCGGAATGAGGACGAGGCCGAGCCAGCCAAGACCGGCGCCCAGCAGGGGAAAACCCAGGAGAGTAGAGGGATGAAAACGGAAGGGATGGGTCTCGACCGTGAACCCCAGCGCGCCCAGCCGTTCTGCGACGGCCTCGCGGGCGGCGGCTGCATCCGCCGTACCCGCTTCGCGCGGGCGAGTCAGGACATCCCGGACCGCCGGGTCAAGCGGATGCAGCCTGCTTGCCACGCTTGCCTGGCTGCGATCCAGACAGGGGAGTCGGTATCAGTGCGGCCTTGGCGCTTTCGGGACTCAGTCGTCCGGCGCCGACCAGGTCGTGCAGGTGCTGCTCGAAAGTTTGCATGCCGTCGTCGGTGGCATCGCTCATGATTTTCTTCAGCTCGGCGAAGCGGGTAGACGATTTGAGGCACTCGCGCACGGCCGGCGTGGCGATGAGGATTTCCATTGCGGCGACGCGGCCTTTCTCGTCCTTGCGCGGCAGGAGCTGCTGAGCCAGCACAGCGCGGACGGCTTCGGCAAACCGCATCCGCCCGATTTCCCGCTCCTCGGTGGGCAGGGTGGCCAGGATGCGCTCGATGGTGGTGGTAACATCCGGGGTGGGCAACGTGGCAATCAAAAGCCGGCCGGTTTCCGCCGCCTTGATGGCAGCATCGACGGTAATCGCATCGGCGATGTCGCCGATGACCACCACGTCGGGGTCCTGCCGTAGCGCCGCCCGGAGCCCGGTGGCCAGCGCATCCGTGTCCACGCCGACCTCGCGCTGCGTCACTGAGCAGCTCAAGTCCCGGTGCAGGAACTCGATCGGGTTTTCGACGGTCACAATGTGCTTGTGCTGAGTCTTATTGATGTGGTGCACGATGGCCGCCACTGTCGAGCTCTTGCCGCTGCCACTGACGCCTGCCACGACGATCAGTCCGCGTTCCGCCTCGGCGACCGCCCTTAGGGAGTCGGGTAAGGCGAGCGATTCTATTGACGGAACGGTGAACGGAATCACCCGCATCACGATCATGAAGCTCGACCGCTGGCGCAGCACGTTCACCCGAAATCTCCCTACACCGGGCATTCCCCAGGAGCAGTCGAAGTCGCGCACTTGATCGATTCGGGCGCGATCCGTCTCACTGCTCATGAGCTTAAGCGCGATGGCCTTGGTTTGATCAGGAGTGAGCCGTTGCTTGGTGAGCGCCACGAGCTTGCCGTTGATCCGGGCTCGGAAGACATCGCCGGCTTTTATGTGCAGGTCGGACGCCCCGCGCTCGACCGCCGCTTTGATGATCTTTTCCATGTCCGATCGACTCGTTACCTGTAGCGATTCAGTCGTTGACCGGTGTTACCGCAGGGAGGAATCCCATCAGCTCGCGGGCGTGCTGCAGTGTCTCCCGCGCGATGGCGCGCGCCCGCATGGCTCCGGACGCCAGAATTTCCTCGACCCGTGCAGGTTCGGCCTGGAGCTCGCGGGCCCGCTCGCGGATCGGCGCGAAGTGCGTCGTGATCGAGTCGGCGAGCACTCGCTTGCAGTCGAGACAGCCCCACTTTGCACCCCGGCAGTTCTCCGCCACCTGGGCGGTTGTCTCCGGCGTCGAGAAGTATCGATGCAGATGGTACAGATTGCAGATTTCTGGCGTGCCCGGATCCTTCTTGGTGACCCGTGCCGGATCGGTGACGGCCGGACGCAGCTTCTGCCAGATGGCGTCGGGCTCTTCGAGAATCCCGATCGTGTTGCCCAAGCTCTTCGACATCTTTGCCTGGCCGTCAAGACCCATGATTCGCTTGGCTTCCGTCAGGAGCGGCTTGGGCTCGAGAAAGAATTCCCGATCGGGACTGAACTCCGCGTTCCACCGGCGCACAATCTCCCGCGCCAGTTCGAGATGCTGGACCTGATCCTCGCCCACGGGTACCAGATCGGCCCGATAGAGCAGGATGTCCGCCGTCATCAGGACCGGATAATTGAGTATACCAGCCGCGACGCTTTCCATCCGCTGCGCCTTATCTTTGTACTGAGTCATCCGCTCGAGCTCGCCGACCGGCGCTACCGCGTTCAGAAGCCACATGAGTTCCGAGTGCTCCGCTACGTGCGATTGCACGAAGAGGATGGCACGATCGGGGTCGATGCCGGAGGCGAGCAGGCCGATAGCCATCTCCCGCGTCCGGGCGGTCAGCGTGGTCGGATCGTACTTGGCCGTGATCGCGTGCAGATCCACGATGCAGAAGAAGCACTCGTACGAGAGCTGAAGCCGGACCCAGTTCTGGACCGCGCCGAGGTAGTTGCCGATGTGGAGTTCACCGGACGGTTGGATTCCGGAAAAGATGCGGGGCATCACCGAAGGTACCCACCCGGACCCAGAGCAGCAAGATGCTGTCGCCATTGAACTTAGTGGACCGAGCCCGCTCCGCAGCCGCGCGTGCCGCCGACCATGTCCGGAGCAGCGCGCAGCCGGCCACGAGCGGCTGGTCCCTGAAAGGCCGGCACGATTTCGTCACTGAAGTAGACCGGACTGCCGAGCGCCTCATCGGGGAGATTCTGACCTCCGGAGACGGCGGTGGACGGATCGTGGGTGAGGAGCTGAGTCCCGAGTTGGCGCTGGACGGTCTGGTCTGGGTGGTGGATCCGCTCGATGGTACGACCAATTTCCTTCACGGGTATCCAGCCTATGCGGTATCGATTGCCGCGGTGGTGGACGGCGTGCTCCAGGCCGGCGTGATCCACCACGTGCCCCAGGGGCAGGTATACTGGACAGCGCGCGGCGCAGGTGCATGGTGCGACGATCGGCAGATCGAGGTTTCTCCGATCACGGCGCCGGGCCAGGCGCTTATCGGTACCGGATTCCCCTTCAAGGACCTGAGTCGTCTCGACGAGTATCAGCGCCAATTCGCGCGCGTTGCGGCCGCTACAGCCGGCATCCGGCGAGCCGGTTCGGCCGCGCTCGACCTGGCCGACGTGGCGGCCGGGCGCTTCGAGGGATTCTGGGAACAGCAGCTCTCGGCCTGGGACATAGCCGCCGGCACGCTGCTGATTCGGGAAGCCGGCGGCGTAGTGACTGATGCCGACGGCAACGATCTGGGAATCGCACACGGACCAGTAGTCGCAGGCAATCCGGCCATCCATCGGTGGCTCCTGGAGACGATTCGTGACGGGTCCTGACGATTCGTTGAGTAGATGGACCGAGGCGCTCGCGGCAGGCACGGCGACGCCGGCCGGTGGATCCGCTGCGGCGATAGGCGGTGCGCTGGCCGCGTCGCTGGTGGAGATGGTGGCGACGCTCACTAGCGGACGGGAGAGCTACGCCGGCATCCGGAGTGAAGCCGCCAAGGCCGCGGAGGAGGCGGCGACGCTCCGCCGCCGACTGATGCATATCGCCGTGGAAGACGCAGCGGCCTTCGAGGAAGTCATGAACGCGCTGAATCTGCCCCGCGGCACCGAGGCCGAGATCGCCCGTCGCAACTCGGCACGAGCCGACGCGCTCAAGGGCGCCGCCAGCGTGCAATACGAGCTGCTGCTGCTTGCGGCCCAGGCTGCTGAGCTGGCCGAGGGACTGGTGGAGCGTGGACTCCGAAGCGCCGTCGGCGATGCCGCGTCGGCAGTTTTTCTCTCGGTGGCCGCCTGCCGAAGCGCCTACTGGGCCATCCGCTCCAATCTGCGGCGTATCTACGATGATCCCGAAGCCGACCGCCTGGCCGCGGCCGCGCTCGAACGGCTCGCGTTGGTCGAAGCCATCGAGCGCCAGGTTCAGCTCGAGTTGGGAAAGCGGGTCTAGGCGGCGGTGAGGATTCGGGGACCGTTGCTGGTAATCGCGACGGTGTGCTCGAAGTGGGCCGAGAGACTGCCGTCGGCCGTCACGACGGTCCACTTGTCGGACAGCGTGCGGGTGGCGGGGTTACCCATGGTGATCATGGGCTCGATCGCGATGGTCATGCCTTCGAGCAGGCGAGGCCCCCGCTTCGGAGCGCCATAGTTGGGAACCTGCGGCTCCTCATGGAAGCGGGTTCCAATTCCGTGCCCGACCAGCTCCCGCACGATGCCGTAACCTGCGCCTTCCGCCACCTGTTGCACGGCGTGCCCGATGTCGCCGACGTGATTGCCGACCCGCGCATGGGCTATCCCCGCCGCCAGACACTGCTGCGTGACATCGAGCAGCCGCTCGGCCTCCTTCGAAATCGATCCCACCCCAAATGTGGCCGCCGAATCGGCGTGAAGGCCCTCCAGCTGCACTCCGACGTCGACGCTCAGAATGCTCCCCTCTGTCAGAGCCCGCTTGGTCGACGGGATGCCGTGCACGATCTCCTGATCGATGGAGGTGCAGAGCGTCTTGGGAAAGCCGTAGAGTCCCTTGAACGAGGGTGTCGCACCCGGGTGGCTGCGAATAAACGACTCGGCCGCGGAGTCGAGCTCTTCGGTGGTGACGCCAGGGCGGACCAGCTCGTGCATCATCGCGAGTACCCCCGCGACGATTCGTCCCGCCCGGCCCATCGTCTCGAGCTCCCGAGGGGACTTGAGCGTGATCATGCGTGGTTGAGCGCGCGCTGGACTCGTTGGGCCACCTCTTCGACGCTGCCGACAGCGGGTATGTGACGGACCAGTCCTCGGGCATCGTACCAGTCGAGCACGGGAGCAGTCTGGTCGCGATAAGTCCGGAGCCGGGTTGCGACGGCCTTGGGGTCGTCATCGGCGCGCGCTTCGATGGCACGGCGCTTGTCCAGCCGTTCGAGGATCTCTCCGTCGGTAACGTCGAAGAAGAGCACTACGTCGAGCTTGCGGCCCTGCTCAGCCAGCATGCGATCGACTCCCTCCGCCTGCGGAACGGTCCGGACCACCCCGTCGAAAATTACTCCTTTGGCGGCGGCCGGCTTTCCCAACTCGTCGCGGACCACTCCGAGAATGATATCGTCGCTCACGAGATGGCCGGCTTCCATAACGGCCTTGGCCTTGAGGCCGAGCGCTGTTTGCCGCTTGACCGCGTCGCGCAGGAGGTCACCGGTGGCGAACTTGGGCAGCCCCAGCCGCTCCGCGAGGATGGCGCCTTGGGTGCCCTTGCCGGCCCCCGGGGGGCCCATGAGGAGGATATCCATGGACGTGAGAGGCTCCGGAAAAACGTGAACAGTGAACAGTGAACAGTGAACTGGGAACAGGGAGTCCCGGCGTTCGAGGAGCTCCCTGTTCACTGTTTACCGTTCACTGTTCACGCAGTCCTACATGAACCTCTGCTGCCGCCCTCGGAACTTTACCCGCCCGGTCTTCATGAACCCATCGTACTTCCGCAGCGTCCGGTGCTGCTCTACCTGCGCGATCGTGTCGAGCAGCACGCCGACCACGATCAGCACCGAGGTGCCGCCGAAGTGTGACTGGATGCCGACCCGCTTGGAGATGATGACCGGAAGCAGGGCGATGATCGCCAGGAACAGGGCGCCGGGCAAGGTGACCCGGGCGAGGACGGCATCGATGTAATCGGCGGTGCTTGCGCCCGGCTTCACACCTGGAATGAATCCGCCCTGCTTCTTCAGGTTTTCCGCCAGATCCACCGAATTGAAGATGATGGACGTGTAGAAGTAGCTGAAGATGACGATCAGCACGGCGAAGGTGAGATCGTAGGGTAGGTCGCCGGGTGAGAAAAAGTTGGCGACATCCTGCAGCACCGGGTTCTTGGTGAAGCTCGCCACCGTGCCGGGGACGATGATGATCGTCTGGGCAAAGATGATCGGCATTACGCCTGCCGTAATCAGCCGGATCGGGATGAAGGTCTTCTGGCCTTCCCGGATGCGGCCGCGGCCCATCACCTTGCGCGGGATCTGAATGGGGATTCGACGCGCCGCGATGGTCATCGCCACCACCGCCGCGATCACGGCGACCACGATCACCATATAGAAGGTGGCACCCAGCGGCGAGACGATGCCGCCCTTGATGAAGTTTACCAGCTCGATCAGCGACGGCCAGAGTCGCTCGAGAATGGAAAACGTGATGAGAAGACTCATCCCGTTGCCGATTCCCCGCTCGGTGATCTGCTCGCCCAGCCACATCACGAAGATGGCGCCCGCAGTGAGCGTCACCACCATGATGAGACGGGACGCAAAGCCGGGATTGGTGATGGCGCCGGGGATCGACTCGGTAAAGAGCGCGAAGGTGTACGCCTGCGACAGCGAGATGAAGACGGTCAGATAGCGGGTCCACTGTGTGATCCGCTTTCTGCCTTCTTCGTCCTTCTGCATCTTGCCGACCGACGGTACGATCCCGCCGGCCAGCTGGAAAATGATCGACGCGGAGATGTAGGGCATGATCCCGAGCGCGAAGACCGTGGCTCGGGAGAGACCGCCGCCCAGCGTATCGTACAGCCCGAAGAATCCCGCGGCGCCGGAGTTCCGGATGAAGTCGGCCAGCGCGGTGACGTTGACACCCGGTGCGGCAATGTGAGCCCCGACCCGGTAGATGACCAGCGCCAGAAGGGTAAACAGCAGCTTTCGCTTGAGCTCGTCGTCGATGGCGAACGTGGGAACGCGCGGGGCAGACACCTTAAGCCTCGATGGTTCCGCCAGCAGCCTCAAGCTTGGTGCGCGCGGACGCGGAGAGCGTAACGCCCTGAACGGTGTATGCTCGGTCGGCATCCCCCGTCCCGAGAAGCTTTACGGGAGCATCGCGCTTGCCGATGAGGCCGGCGGCGAAAAGTGTTTCCGGATTGACGACCTGGCCGTTGACCTTGGCGAGTTGCCGGAGGTTCACGACCTGGGTCGTCACCTTGAATGGATTGGTAAACCCACGCTTGGGCAGCCGACGATACATCGGCATCTGGCCGCCCTCGAAGCCCGGGTTCGTCTGGCCGCCGGTTCGAGCCTTGTGGCCCTTGTGACCCTTGCCGGCCGTCTTGCCCAGACCCGAGCCTGGTCCGCGACCGATCCGCCGGCGCCCTGTGCTGGACCCCGGAGCCGCGCGGAGCGTCGAAAGTGTGATCGGCGTGTTCTTGGTCTGGTCTGCCATTCCTACTCCTTGGCGGCCGACACCTCGACGAGGTGCCGCACCTTATACAACATCCCGCGGACCGCTGCCGTGTTGCGGAGCCGCACCGTGTGCTGATGGCGACGGAGGCCCAAGGCCTCGAGCGTACGCCGCATAGTGGCCGGATGCCCGATGCCCGAACGAATCTGCTTCACGTTCAGCTCGGCGGCGTCGCCCTCGGCGGGAATCGTGGCCGCGTAATAGACCGGCCCCTGCCGTCCGACCACAGGATTGCGACCCATGCCTCAGACCTCCTGCCGCGGCTTGTAGGCGATCTGATCCAGCTCGATGCCGCGCTCGCGGGCAACCTGGCGGGCCGAAACCAGCCGAGTGAGTCCGTTCATGGTGGCACGCACCATGTTGTGCGGATTGGTGGACCCGAGGCTCTTGGTCAGGATGTCGGTGATGCCGGCGCACTCGAGCACCGCGCGTACCGGTCCGCCGGCGATCACGCCGGTACCCGTGGCCGCAGGCTTGAGCAGTACCCGGCCGGCCCCGTGCTGGCCCACCACTTCGTGAGGAATGGTCGATCCGGTGCGGGGGAGGTCCACCATCTTCCGCCGCGCCGCGTCCACCGCTTTTCGCACTGCCTCGGAGACTTCGTTCGCCTTCCCGGTAGCGATGCCGACCCGTCCGCGCCCGTCACCCACCGCGACCAAAGCATTGAACGAAAACCGGCGTCCACCTTTGACCACCTTGGCGACCCGGTTGATCGAGATGACGTTTTCGACCATGTCGCTGCCATGCTCGCGGTCGCGATCGCGATCGCGCCGGGGGCCACGGTCGCCGCCCCGGCCCCGCTCGCCACCCCGCCCACGGCCCCGCTGCCGCGGCTGCTCGGCGCTCGGTGTTGCCGGCCGGTCCCCGGTGCTCATGGGTACTTCGGTGGTGACTTGATCGTCAGCCATGCTAGAGCTCCAATCCGCCTTCGCGCGCACCGTTGGCGACAGCCTGCACGCGACCATGATATCGATAGCCGGCGCGGTCGAATACGGCCCGCGTGATCCCGGCCGACTTGGCCTTCTCCGCCAGGAGCTTGCCGATCGCCTTTCCCTTCGCGACCTTCCCGCCCCCGTTCACCTGCACGCCCTCGCTCAGGTCGCTCACGCCGAGCAGCGTCACCCCGCGATCGTCGTCTACCAGCTGCGCGGCAATGTGCTTGAGCGAGCGGAAGACAACCAACCTGGGCCGCTCCGCGGTCCCGTGGACCCGCTTCCGAACCCGAAGATGGCGGCGGTACCGCCGGTCTCCTCTGGTCTTCGGGGAATGGATCGGTCGCATACTTACTTCGCTCCGGTCTTGCCGGCCTTGCGCCGGACGTGCTCGCCCTGGTACCGAATGCCCTTGCCCTTGTACGGCTCAGGCGGGCGCACCTGCCGAAGCTCGGCCGCGACCTGACCGACCAGCTCCTTGTCGGGACCTTCAACCTTGACCAGCGTGTTGTTCTCGACGGAAATCTTGATGCCCCTGGGCGCCTCGTACTTCACCTGGTGCGAGAGCCCCACCACGAGGTTTACACCATAGGGCTTAGGCTCGGCCTTGTAGCCGACCCCTTGGATTTCGAGCGTCTTGGCAAACCCCTTTGACACGCCGTCCATCATGTTCTGCACCAGGGTGCGGCTCAGCCCGTGGAGGGCCTTGTGCCGGTTTTCATCGCTGGGCCGCGCGACCGAGACTTCATCGGCGTTCACGCTCAGCGACATGTCGGGATGAAAGGTGCGAGTGAGCTCGCCCTTCGGCCCCTTCACCAGCAGTGTGCGACCGTCGAGGGACACGGTGACGCCCTTGGGAATCGCGACCGGCTTCCTTCCGATGCGGGACATAGGGACCTCCTACCAGACCACGGCGAGCAGCTCGCCGCCGAGGTTGGCCGTCCGCGCTTCGCGGTCGGTCATGAGGCCCTTGGGCGTCGACACGATCGCCATGCCCAGTCCGTTCTTCACCCTCGGGATCTCGCGGCATTTCACATAACGCCGGAGGCCCGGGGCGGACACTCGACGCAGTTCGCGGATGACCGGCTCGTCGTTGTGATACTTGAGATAGAGCCGCAGGACGCCGTGTGCGCCGTCGTCCAGCACCTTGAAGTCCGCGATGTAATGATTGTCGCGCAGCAGCCGGGCCAGCTCGCTCTTGAGCTTGGATACCGGCATATCGACCCGCCGGTGGCCCGCCGTGCAGGCGTTCCGGATTCGGGTCAGCATGTCCGCGACGGGATCTGTCAGGCTCATCCGAGGTCTCCCTACCAGCTAGCCTTGCGCACGCCCGGAATCTCGCCCTTGAGCGCGAGGTCCCGGAAACAGATGCGGCAGAGTCCGAACTTCCGGAGCACGGCCCGGCTCCGGCCGCACCGTTGACAGCGGCGGACGGTGCGGACCTTGAACTTCGGCGTGCGTTTTGCCCTTTCAATCCAGGCGGTCTTAGCCATGTTTCCTCAGTAACTGCGTGAACAGTGAACGGTGAACAGTGAACAGGAGCTTCGCGGTGAACGGAACGCCCCGTTCACTTTTACTGTTCACTGTTCACGCTTTTCTATTACGCCACCCTCGCCGGTGTTTCGCCCCTAAACGGCCACCCCAACTCCCGCAACAACGCCAACGCCAGATCATCCCGTGGGGCGGATGTCACGACCGTGATGTCCATCCCGTGGATCTTTTCGACTTTGTCGAAGTCGATCTCCGGGAAGATCATCTGTTCCTTGATGCCGAAGGTGTAATTGCCCCGGCCGTCGAAGCTCCGGTTCGGCAGCCCGCGGAAGTCGCGAATGCGCGGTACCGCGAGGGTGATGAACCGGTCGAGAAACTCGTACATCCGGGCCCCTCGGAGGGTCACTGTGACGCCGACCGGGACGCCGGCCCGGATGCCGAAATTTGCGATGGCCTTCTTGGCGCGGGTGATCACGGCCTTCTGTCCGGTAATCACCGCCAGCTCTTCGGCTGCGGCCTCGAGCGCCTTCGGGTTCTTGCTCGCGTCGCCCATCCCCACATTGAGCACGACTTTCTCCAGCCCGGGCACCTGATGGGGATTAGCCAGGCCGAACTCCTTCTGGAGGCGAGGCCGGACCGTCTGCTCGTAGTAGACCTGGAGCCGGGGTTTGCCTTCACTCGCCTTGGGCGCAGGATCGGTCGCGCCGGCCGCAGCCTTGTCCTTGGCCCGCCCGCCGCCGCTCGGCGCGGCGCCCTTCTTGGTCCCTTCTTTCTTGGGCGCGTCCTTCTTGGGCGCCTTCTCTTTGGGCGTCTCGTCAGCCATCGTCAGCGTGTCCTCGGGATCGGCTGGTCCGACTTGACCGCGATCCGCTCCAACGTCCCATCCTTGTCTTTCCGGCGGCGGATCCGAGTCGGCTCGCCGGTCTTGGGATCGACCAGCATCGCCTTCGAGTGATGAATCGGCGCTGCGAAGCTCACGATCCCACCCTCAGCCGTTGGCGTGGCCCGCCGATGGCGCTTCACCATGTTCACGCCTTCGATCACAACGCGGCCGGTCTTGGGGATCACCCGCAGCACCCGGCCCCGCTTCCCCTTGTCGTCGCCCGATACTACCTGCACCGTGTCGCCCTTGGTGATGTGCAGCTTCTGCCGCACCGGCGGCGCGTGGCGGATGCGCTTCGCCTTCTTGTAGACCAGCGGCTTCATGCTAGATCACCTCCGGCGCCAGCGACACAATCTTCATGTAGCGCTTCTCGCGGAGCTCCCGTGCGACCGGGCCGAAGATACGGGTCGCCCGCGGCTCGCCCGCATCATTGATCAGCACCGCCGCATTCTCGTCGAAGCGGATATAGGAGCCGTCCTTGCGACGAACCTCCTTGGCCGTCCGCACGATCACTGCCTTGGCCACGTCCCCCTTCTTCACCTGACCTGTCGGGATTGCGTCCTTGATTGCCACGACGACCATGTCGCCCAGGCCGGCATAGCGGCGCTTGCTCCCGCCGAGAACGCGAATCACCAGCGCCCGGCGTGCTCCCGAGTTGTCGGCGATGCGGAGGATAGATTCTTGTTGCACCATAGGTTCCTCGAATAGCTATCAGCTATCGCTACTTGGCCCGCTCGACTACCTCTACCACTCTCCACCGCACCGTCTTTGCGAGTGGCCGGGTCTCCATGATGCGCACGGTGTCGCCGACCTTGGCATCGTGCTCGTTCCGCGCCTTTACGTTCTTCGTGCGGACCACCTGCTTGCCGTACACCGGATGGGCGAACCGCCGGTTGAGCGATACCACGACGGTCTTCATCATCTTGTCGCTGGTGACAACGCCCTGCCGCACCTTGCGCCGCCCGCGAGTCTTCGTGTCCGCCATGCCCTTACCCTTGCGCCTGGCCTGCGCGTTGGCGCAGGACGGTCTTGATCCGTGCGATGTCGCGCCGAATTGCCCGGAACCGCATCGGATTCTCGATCGACTCGGTGGCTGAGCGGAACCGGAGGCGGAAACGCTCCTCGGTCAACTCGCGCAACTGGTCCTCGAGTTCGTCGGTGGACTTTTCTCTCAGCTCAGCCGGCTTCACCTCAGCCCTCCTCGCGGTGCACGAACCGGGTTTTGACCGGCAGCTTGGCGGACGCGAGCGCCAAAGCCTTCTTGGCCAGATCTTCGCTGATGCCTTCGAGCTCGAACAAAACGCGACCGGGCTTCACTACCGCGACCCAGCCCTCGGGATTTCCTTTGCCCTTCCCCATGCGGGTCTCGGCCGGTTTCTTCGTGATCGGCTTGTCGGGGAAGATCCGAATCCATACCTTGCCGCCGCGCTTCATTTCACGCGTCATCGCGACCCGACTCGCCTCGATCTGGCGACTGGTGATCCATCCCGGCTCGAGACTCATGAGCCCGAATTCGCCGAAGCTCACCTGGTTGCCCCGCTGCGCGATCCCCTTGGTCCGACCCTTGAACATCTTGCGGAACTTGATCCGCTTCGGCGCCAGCATGGCTCAGGCCCCCGTGCTGTAGGTCCGGCCGGCCATGTCTTCGATGACCTCGCCCTTGAAGATCCAGACCTTGATCCCGATCGTGCCGTACGTGGTCTTTGCGGTACTGGTCGCATAGTCCACGTCGGCCCGAAGCGTGTGAAGCGGCACCCGCCCCTCGCGATACCCTTCCGTCCGCGCGATCTCGGCACCGCCCAGCCGCCCGGACACCCGGATCTTGATTCCCTGCGCGCCCATGCGCATTGCGCTCTGTACCGCGCGCTTCATCGCGCGGCGGAACGAGATCCGCTGCTCCAGCTGGTGCGCGATGTTGTCGCCCACCAGCTGCGAGGCCAGCTCCGGCCGCTTGATCTCTTCCACATTGATTGCGGCTTCCTTGCCGGTCAGCTGGGCCAGCTCGTCGCGCAGCTTGTCCACCTCGGCACCCCGCTTTCCGATCACCACGCCCGGACGACCGGTGTGCACGGTGACGGTCACCTTACCGGGCCGGCGATCGATGTGGATCTCCGAGATCGCGGCGTGGCCCAGTCGGGTCTTGAGGTACTTGCGGATCAGCTCGTCTTCCTTGAGCAGGGCCGGCATGTCCTTTCGGGCAAACCAGCGGGACTTCCACGGCTTGACGATGCCGAGCCGAAGGCCGATCGGGTGCGTCTTCTGACCCATTTACTCGTTCTCCTTGACCGACACGTGAATCTCCACGTGGCTGGTGCGCTTGCGGATCGGGGTGGCCCGGCCCTGGGCCGCGGCGGTGAAGCGCTTGAGAGGCTGGCCGCCGTTCACGATCGCCTTGGTGACCACGAGGGTGTCTGGATCGAACCGCTCGTTGTCCTTGAGCGCCGCCTGCTCGGCGTTGGCGACGGCGGAGCGGAGCGTCTTGGCGATCTGCTTGGCCGCGAGCCGCTTGTTGAACTTGAGAATGGCGTACGCCTCGTTCACATC
Source organism: Gemmatimonadota bacterium (assembly GCA_046733215.1). Classification (GTDB taxonomy): domain Bacteria; phylum Gemmatimonadota; class Gemmatimonadetes; order Gemmatimonadales; family GWC2-71-9; genus DASQPE01. The sequence goes on along the minus strand of JBKPOS010000032.1, from coordinate 37,321 downwards.
CTTGCCGCGGATGAGATCGATCACGAGCCGCATCTTGCGGGGTGACTGCCGCACCCCTCGCTGGATGGCGCGTCCGCTCATCGGCTACTCCGGCTTGGCCTTCTTGTCGGCCACGAGCTTTCCGCTGTGTCCGCGGAAGAGCCGCGTCGGCGCGAATTCGCCGAGCTTGTGGCCGACCATGTTCTCGGTCACGTACACCGGGACGAACTTGTTCCCGTTGTGCACGGCGAAGGTGTGGCCCACGAACTCGGGCAGGATCGTGCTCGCCCGACTCCAAGTCTTCACCACCCGCTTCTCGTTCCGGCTGTTCAGGATCTGGACCTTCGTAAGCAGAGCTTCCTGAACGAACGGACCTTTTTTCACACTGCGAGCCATTTCGTCTCCGCTGGCTGCTATCAGCTATCAGCTATCAGCTGATAGCTCGTTATGTCGTCGCCTTGCCGCGCTTCCGTCCCCGCACGATGTACTTGTTCGACCGATTCTTGCGGTGCCGGGTCTTCCGGCCTTCCGGCTTGCCCCAGGGCGACGTCGGCGGACGGCCACCCGAGCTCTTACCCTCACCACCGCCCAGCGGGTGATCCACCGGGTTCTTGGCGACGCCACGGACACGAGGACGCCGGCCCAGCCAGCGGCTCTTGCCCGCCTTGCCGACCGATAGCAGCTCATGCTCCGCGTTGCCAACCTCTCCGATGGTGGCGAGACAGCGGGCGTGCACCAATCGCATCTCGGTCGAGCGAAGCCGAAGCGTGACGTAGTCGCCTTCCTTCGCCACCACCTGCGCGCTCGAGCCGGCGGTGCGGGCCAGCTGGCCACCCTTGCCGATCTTGAGCTCCACGTTGTGGACCGCCGTGCCGAGGGGGATTTCGGCCAAGGGCACCGCATTCCCGGTCCGGATGTCGGCGCCCGCGCCCGACACGACGTTGTCGCCTACCGCGAGACCCTTCGGGTGCAGGATGTAGCGCTTCTCGCCATCGGCGTAGACTACGAGCGCGATCCGGGCGCTCCGATTGGGATCGTACTCGATTTCCGCGATCCGCCCCGGGATACCGAGCTTCTCGCGCTTGAAGTCGATCCGGCGATACATCTTCTTGTGCGCGCCGCCCTTGTAGCGAGCCGTCACATGGCCCTGGTTGTTGCGCCCGCCGGTCCGCTTCTTGGGCTCGAGCAGCGACTTCTCAGGCGTATCCCGGGTGACCTCATCGAAGCCGGAGACCGACCGGAAGCGAGTGGCGGCCGTCATCGGCCTGAACTGTCGGATGCTCATCTCAGCCCTCGAACACGGCGATCGAGTCGCCTTCCTTCAGGGTTACGATCGCCTTCTTCCAGCGGGCCGTGGTGCCTCGCGTCCTGCCCCGTACCACCTCGTGCCGGCGCATCTGCATGGTGCGAACGCCGGTGACCGTGACCCCAAAGAGTCGCTGCAGCGCCTCCCGGATCTCACGCTTGTTGGCCTCCGGATGGACCTCGAAGGTGTAAACCTTCGCTTCCTGATAAGCCGCCGAGCTTTTCTCGGTCACGACAGGCCGGACGATCGTCTGATGAAGTGCCGGCATCTCAGCTTCCCTTCTTCTTCTTCTTTGGAGCCGGCTTCTTGGCTGCGCCCTTCGCCGGCGACTTCTTCGCCTTGGCTTTCGCAGCCTTGGCCTTCGGCGCGGCCTTGGCCGCCGGCTTCTTGGCCGCCGGAGCCTTCTTCTTGGCCCGCTTCTTCGGCGCTGGCGCCTCCGCACTCTCCCACCCGGGCGCCTCGCCCTCGGGAATCACTCCCGTGATCGCGCCCTCTTCGACGACGACAACATCCGACCAGAGCACGTCGTACGCCGATGCATCCGCGTAGCGCATCACCTCGACCCGCGGAAGGTTGCGACCACTCAGGTACGCGTTCGGGTTGTGGGTGGCCGTGAGCACCAGGACTTTGCGATCGTCCACACCGAGTTTGGCCAGCAGCTCGGCCATCTGCTTGGTCTTTGGCGTGCGGAAGGCGAGGCGCTCGATCACCTGCACTCCGTCTTCGCGGGCGCGGGCGTTGAGCGCCGATCGCCGGGCGAGCTGCTTCACTTTCCGCGGAAGCTCCGTGGTGTATTGCCGCGGGTGCGGACCGAACACGACGCCGCCGCCGCGCCAGTGCGGCGCGCGAGTCGATCCCTGTCGCGCCCGACCGGTGCCCTTCTGCTTCCAGGGCTTCTGATTTCCACCGGAGACGAAGCTTCGGCTCTTGGTCTGGTGGGTTCCCTGCCGCTGGTTATTGAGGAAAGCGCGCACCGCCTGATGCATGGCGTGCTCGTGCACCGTCCCGTCGAAGTAATCGGCCGGGAGGGCGAACGCGCTCGAGTTCCGCGTACCGGCGGCGGAGAAGTGCGGCGCCTCAATCATGGCGACTCGGGCCTCCCTGCTTGGCCACGGTGACGATCCCGTTCTTCGCGCCGGGGATGGCGCCCCGCACGAACAGCAGGTTGCGCTCGGCGTCGATCTTCACCACCCGCAAGCCAAGCTCGGTGTGCCGCTCAGCGCCCTGGTGGCCGGGCATCCGCTTCCCTTTGATGACCCGCGAGGGGTCGGTGCCCGGGCTGATCGAGCCGGGCTTCCGGTGCCGGGTGTTGCCGTGCGTGGCCGGGCCGCCGCCAAAGCCATGGCGATGGACCACGCCCTGGAAGCCGCGGCCCTTGCTGGTACCGGTGACCTTGACCAGCTCGCCGGCCGCGAAGATGTCCACCTTCACCTGCGAGCCGAGCGCCGGTGCCTCGCCGTTCATAGGGAACATGCGGAGGACGCGAGGCGCGGCATCGAGCCCTGCCTTCTTGGCGTGACCAATCTCGGCCTTGGTGGTCGTCTTGTCCCGCCTGGCGCCGAAGCCCAGCTGAACTCCACCCTCACGCACCTGCACCACATGGCACGGTCCCGCTTCGATCACGGTGACCGGCACTGCGGTGCCGTCCTCCGTAAAGACGCGGGTCATGCCCAGCTTTCGGCCGATCAATCCTGTGCTCATCGCTACTCGACCTTGATCTCCACGTCGACGCCCGCCGGTAGGTCCAGCTTGGTGAGCGCGTCCATGGTTTGCGGCCGCGAGTCGTTAATGTCGAGCAGACGCTTGTGGGTGCGCAGCTCGAATTGCTCCCGGCTCTTCTTGTCGATGTGCGGGCTCCGCAACACCGTCCACCGCTCGGTCTTGACCGGAAGCGGAATCGGTCCGGACACCTGTGCCCCGGTCTTTTCCGCGGTGCGGACGATGTCCGCGGCGGCCTGATCCAGGACAACGTGGTCGAACGCCTTGAGGCGGATGCGGATTCGCTGCGCCATTTGGTTTGTCGCCCTCGGTTGAGAGCTATCGGCTATCAGTCTCCTCTGATAGCGGATAGCCGATAGCTACTTCAGAATCTTCGTCACCACCCCGGCGCCTACCGTCCGCCCACCCTCACGGATAGCGAAGCGCAGCCCCTCATCCATCGCGATCGGCGTGATCAGCTCGATCGTCATCTGGATGTTGTCGCCCGGCATCACCATCTCGACGCCGGCAGGTAGCTCGACCGAGCCGGTCACGTCCGTGGTCCGGAAGTAGAACTGCGGCCGGTAGCCCTTGAAGAAGGGGGTGTGCCGTCCGCCCTCTTCCTTGGTCAGCACGTACACCTCGGCCTCGAACTTGGTGTGCGGGGTGATGCTGCCCGGTTTGGCCAGCACCATGCCGCGCTCGATTTCGTTCTTCTCGACCCCACGGAGCAGGCAGCCGACGTTGTCGCCGGCCTCGCCCCAGTCGAGCGACTTGCGGAAGGTCTCGACGCTCGTGATCACGGTCTTCTTCTCGGCGCCGAAGCCCACCAGCTGAACCTCCTCGCCACCCTTGACCTTGCCCCGCTCCACCCGGCCCGTCGCCACGGTGCCGCGCCCGGTGATCGAGAAGACGTCCTCCACCGGCATCAGGAACGGCTTGTCCGTCTCGCGCACAGGCTCCGGGATGAAGTTGTCGAGTGCGGTGTACAGCTCCTCGATCTTGGGTACCCAGTTCTTGTCGCCCTCGATCGCCTTGGACGCGGAGCCGCGGATCACCGGCGTGTCATCTCCCGGGAACTCGTACTGGCTCAGCAGCTCGCGGACCTCGAGCTCGACCAGGTCGAGCAGCTCCGCGTCATCCACCAGATCGCACTTGTTGAGGAACACCACGATCGACGGCACGTTCACCTGACGCGCGAGCAGGATGTGCTCGCGGGTCTGCGGCATCGGGCCGTCAGTCGCGCTCACCACCAGGATGGCGCCGTCCATCTGCGCCGCGCCGGTGATCATGTTCTTCACGTAGTCGGCGTGGCCCGGGCAGTCCACATGGGCATAGTGCCGCTTCGGCGTCTCGTACTCCACGTGGCTGGTCGCGATCGTGAGGATTTTGCTCGCGTCGCGACGTCCCTGGGCTTCGGACGCCTTCGCCACTTCGTCATAGGAGACGTACTTCGTCCCCCATCCCTTGTCCGCCGATACCTTCGTCAGCGCCGCGGTCAGGGTCGTCTTGCCGTGGTCCACGTGTCCGATAGTGCCCACGTTCACGTGGGGCTTGGTCCGCTCGAATTTCGCCTTGGCCATTTTTTGATGCTCCCGGTTTTGTCTTCCTGCCGTCGGCTATCAGCTTTCAGCTATCGGCCATAAGTCCGCTAACGGCCGCCACGGCTCTCCCATCACCGGAGTAGCTGATAGCCGATAGCTGATAGCTGATAGCTCCTACCCCTTCTGCTTCGAAATGATTCCGTCCGCGATGTTCTTCGGCACTTCCTCGTAATGATCGAACTGCATCGAGTACACCGCGCGGCCCTGCGTCATGCTGCGGAGCTGCGTGGAATACCCGAACATCTCACCCAGCGGCACGTCGGCCGCGACCACCTGCGCATCTCCGCGCTGGGTCATGCCGCCCACCTTGCCCCGACGGCTCGAGAGGTCGCCGATGACATCGCCCAGGAAATCCGCGGGCGTCACGACTTCGACTTCCATGACCGGCTCGAGCAGTACCGGGTGGGCCTGCCGGGCAGCTTCCTTCACCGCCATCGATCCGGCGATCTTGAATGCCATCTCGGAGCTATCCACGTCGTGATAGCTGCCGAAGACGAGGCTCGCCTTGACGTCCACCAACGGGTGCCCAGCGAGCACGCCACCTTCGAGCGCTTCCCGGATGCCGGCCTCGACTGGCTTGATGAACTCGCGAGGGATCACACCGCCCACGATTTTGTCCTCGAACAGAAATCCGGAACCCGCCGGCGCCGGCTCGAGATCGATGACGACATGGCCGTACTGCCCCTTACCGCCGGATTGCCGGATGAACTTGCCCTCGACGCCGGCGACCTTCTTCCGGATGGTCTCGCGATAAGCCACCTGCGGGCGGCCGACGTTGGCCTCGACTTTGAACTCCCGCTTCATCCGCTCAACGATGATCTCCAGATGCAGCTCGCCCATTCCGGCGATGATGGTCTGGCCGGTCTCTTGATCGCTCCGAATCCGGAACGTCGGATCCTCCTCCGCCAGCTTCTGCATTGCGATGCCCAGCTTGTCCTGATCGGCCTTGCTCTTTGGCTCGATCGCGACGTCGATGACCGGATTGGGGAACTTCATTGCTTCCAGAATCACCGGCTTGTTCTCGTCGGACAGCGTATCGCCGGTACGGGTCTCCTTGAGACCGATCGCGGCCGCGATGTCGCCCGCGAGCACCTCCTCGATCTCGTCCCGCTTGTTGGCGTGCATCTGCAGCAGCCGTCCGATACGCTCCCGCTTGTCCTTGGTGCTGTTGTAGACGTAGCTCCCGGCCTTGAGCGAGCCCGAGTACACCCGGAAGTACGTGAGGCGGCCCACGTACGGGTCGGTCATGATCTTGAACGCCAGGGCGGAAAACGGCTCCGTGTCCGATGCGCAGCGCTCGACGTGCGTGTCGTCGTGCAGCGGCAGATGCCCCTGCACCGGCGGGATGTCGAGCGGGCTCGGCAGGAAGTCAATCACCGCATCCAGCAGCGCCTGCACGCCCTTGTTCTTGAACGAAGCCCCGCACAGCACGGGCACGAACCCATGCTTGATCGTGGCGTTCCGGATGGCGCCTACGATCTCCTCGACCGTCAGCTCCTGGCCAGACAGGTATTTCTCCAGCAGCGCGTCCTCGTGCTCCACCGCCGCTTCGACCAGCTCATGTCGAGCCTGCTCGACCTTCTCCCGGTAGGACTCGGGGATCGGCATCTCGGTGAAGGTCTTGCCCAGCGTCTCCTCGTCGAAGACCACCTCGACCCGGCGCAGCAGATCGATGTGTCCGGTGAACAGCTCACCCGATCCCACCGGCAGCTGCAGCGGAAAAGCCTTCTTGGTCAAGCGATCGCGGATCATGGCGAGACAGCGGTCGAAGTCGGCTCCCACCCGGTCCATCTTGTTCGCGAAGATCATCCGCGGCACGCCGTACCGATCGGCCTGGCGCCACACGGTCTCCGTCTGCGGCTCGACTCCGGCGACGGAGTCCAACAACGTGACGGCCCCGTCCAGCACTCGGAGCGAGCGCTCGACTTCTACCGTGAAGTCCACGTGACCCGGCGTATCGATGATGTTGATCCGGTATTGGGTACCGTTCCGGATCCAGAAACAGGTCGTGGCGGCAGAGGTGATCGTGATGCCGCGCTCCTGCTCCTGCTCCATCCAGTCCATGGTGGCTGCGCCCTCATGGACCTCGCCGATCTTGTAGTTCTTCCCCGTGTAGTAGAGAATGCGCTCGGTCGTAGTCGTCTTCCCGGCATCGATGTGCGCCATGATGCCGATGTTCCGATACCGTTCGAGCGGGGTCTCACGTGCCATGGACGAGATCTCGGTCAGCCGGTCTCTCTCTGCCGGCACTGCATTTCAGCGAAAAAGCGGGGCGACCGTACCGGATTTGTATCCGGTGGTATCGCTCCGCGCGCATCCGGGCTCTCGCCCTGGACGAGGATCCTTCAAGGACCCTACGCGTTGTCGTCGGAGGACCAGAGGTGGCGGCTGGCGGCCGTCACGTGACCCGATGTTGCTACCGGCATTTGGGGAGGTTGAAAAAGCCCGAAATGCCAGAGCCCGGCAAAGATAGCGGGTTGAGGCGGGATGTCAACAGGACCGAAGGACGGGAGAAGGGGAGAACTGGCGAAAGGGGAACACAACAGGGGGAACAGGTTGCCCATTCCCCCTTTCTCCCATTCGCCCCTTCCCGGCTCTCCCTACCAGCGATAGTGCGCAAACGCCCGGTTGGCCTCGGCCATCCGGTGCGTGTCTTCCTTCTTCTTGATGGTGTTGCCTTCGCCCTTGGACGCCAGGATCAGCTCGGCCGCGAGCCGCTCTGCCATGGTCTTCTCGGTGCGCGCCCGGGAGAACTGGATCAGCCACCGCATAGCGAGCGCGGTGCGCCGGTCGGGACGAACTTCTACTGGAACCTGGAGCGATGCGCCGCCGACGCGGCGGCTCTTCACCTCGAGCATGGGCTTCGCGTTGTTCACGGCCTGCTTGAACACGGCGACGCCCGGCTGACCGGTACGCTCCTCGATCAGATCCATGGCCTTGTAAAACAGTCCTTCGGCCAGGCTCTTCTTTCCTTGATACATCAGATTGTTGACGAACTTGGAGACCGTCTGGCTGTCGTACCGCGGGTCGGGCGGTACCGGACGCTTGATCGACTTGGAGCGCCGACTCACTTGGCGCCTCCCTTGCCCGCGGCCTTGGGCCGCTTGGCGCCGTACTTGGAACGGCCCTGCCGCCGGTCGTTCACGCCCGCGGCGTCGAGCGTGCCGCGCACGATGTGATAACGCACTCCAGGCAGATCCTTCACGCGGCCGCCGCGAATGAGCACGATCGAGTGTTCCTGGAGATTGTGCCCTTCGCCCGGGATATAGGCAGTAACTTCGAACCCGTTGGTGAGCCGAACACGCGCCACCTTACGGAGCGCCGAGTTGGGCTTCTTGGGAGTCGTGGTGTACACCCGTGTGCAGACGCCCCGCTTCTGGGGGTTGCTCTTGAGCGCGGGTGCCTTGTCCTTGGCGAGCACATCGCGGCGGCCGGTGTGGATCAGCTGGTTAATTGTCGGCATCTGCCCTGCTGTTGGTTCGGTTGATCCCGGAGGCGATCCGGAAAAGACTTGCAAGTGTAGCGACGGTGCGTAGGTAGGTCAAGCAGTCGTAGCTACCACACTGGCTGCGGCATGGCCGTCCGTGTGAGTGATGCTGATGTCCCAGCGACCGATGCCGAGGCCATCGGCGATCTCCTTACACTTTCCCTGGAGGGTGACCTCGGGCTTGCCCGACGGGAGCCGCTTCACGTCGATGTCGGTCCACGAGACCCCTCGCGCCCATCCCGTGCCGAGGGCTTTCATGACGGCTTCCTTTGCAGCAAACCGGCCGGCCAGAAATTGAACCCTGAGCGGTCCCGTGCCGGCCTGCGTCTGCTCACCTTGGGTAAAGATTCGATTGGCGAACCGCTCACCGTGACGATCGAGAGCCGAGCGAATACGCTCGACCTCCACCAGGTCAACTCCGTGGCCGACGATGGTCATACTGGCAATCTAGCGAACGATGGCCTGCTGGTTGCACAGCACCGACCGACATACCTTGCACCGCCTTCAAAATCGGGTGATTCGAGGCGAAAACCCCTGCTTCGTGAGGCTAGCATGTTGCGTGTTCGCACCATCTCCGTTGCGGTTCTCGCGGGCGCGGTCGCTCTCGGCTGTTCCGACAGCAACCAGCCCGTTGGCCCCAACGACCAATCCGACAACTCTTCTTCCGAGCCCGCGATGCGGGCCGCCGCGCAAAATGGCGCGGACGATCCCATAGCACTTGCCAAGAGCGTTCCGGGATTCGGCGGGTTCTTCCTCGACGAGCAAGGCACACCCACGATCTATCTGAAGGACACCGGGAAGCGAGCCTCCGCCGAGCAGGCGCTCGCACCGTGGCTGGGGAGTCATGGCGTCAGAGGCGCCCAGATGAAAGTCCTGCATGCCGACTTCGATTGGGCCGACCTCGAGCGCTGGCATGCAAAGGGTTCTCCCGCCGCACTGGCGGTGAAAGGCGCTGTGTTTGCCGGCCCGGACCACGCAACCAATCGCCTCCGGATCGGCATCGAGCGCGGTGCATCGGCTGGCCAAGTCCGTCAGGCTCTCAGCAGCCTCGGCATTCCCGCCGGCGCGGTCTCGATCGAGGTAACCGAGCCCGTGGTACGCCTAGCTACGCTGCAGCAAACTGTTCGGCCGTTGGTCGCGGGTCTGCAGATCAACTTTCCCGGCTTCCTCTGCTCCATCGGATTCAATGCGACGCGAAGTGGCACGAGCGGCTTCGTCACGGCGTCGCACTGCACCAACACCCAGGGCGGCACCGAGAACACCCCCTATTGGCAGCCACTCCAAAGCACAAGTCCCACCCAGATCGCGACCGAGTCGGTTGATCCGGTGTACACCAGTGGCGGCTCCTGCCCCGCCGGACACGTGTGTCGGCGCAGCGACGCTTCATTTGCCAGATACATCAACAGCACCACGAACACTCTGGGCAGGATTGCCAGAACCTCGAGCACCAAGAAGCAAAATCTGACCATCGTAGGAAACTGGACCATTACCGCCGATGCTCCGTCGTCCAGCATTGCGGTCGGCACGGTCGTCAACAAGGTCGGGCGGACCACCGGCTGGAGTCAGGGCCGCGTGACCTCCACCTGCGTCGATGTGAACGTGAGCGGCAGCAACATAACCCAACTTTGTCAGACGATCGTCCGGGCGACGGTTGGCGCGGGTGACAGCGGCTCCGACGTGTTTACGATCAGCAGCGGCACCAACGTGACCCTCGATGGTATCCTGTGGGGGGGCTCTGGAAGCACGGTCTTCGTTTTCAGTCCCCTGGCCAACGTCAAGCAGGAGCTGGGCGCGCTCACGACCCACTGACCTCATCATGCCGGCCGTCGGGATTGTCCCGGCGGCCGGTGCCGAGTCCCGTGTGTGTTGTATTCGCTCCTCCTCGCCGCAGCCCTCGTCAGTGATTCCATGACGCTCGATGTTTCCGCGCCGCGTGAAGTGCGAGCCGGCGAACTAGTCGCCCTCGCCATCCATCTAACGAACACCGGCAAGGCGCCGATGACCCTGTATCTGCGGGGACGCCCTGTCGCTTTCGATCTAATCGTTACGGATGTGCACGGGAAAATCGTCTGGCGCAGACTCGAAAACGCAGTCACCTCAATGGTGCTTCAAGTTCGTGAGCTGCCTCCCGGTAAGACACTGACATTCGAGGAAGTCTGGACGCAACGCACAAATGCCGGCGCATTGGTACAACCAGGGGAGTATCGGGTGAAGGGCGAGGTCCTCACTGATACCGACGCCCCCCTAGAAACGCCGGTCCATTCCTTCCGCATTCTCCCCTGACTGGAAGAGCTTGAAGCCGATTTCACTTACTCGTCGGCTGTAGCGCACTGCTGATTCCGTCTGCATCTTAGCGCTTGGCAGGGAGAAGCCGGCGGTCATCCGGCTCCACAAAGCAAACAACAACAAACCGCTTCTCCCCCGAACCCCGGGGGGTCCGGTGGCGTCTGCCATCCGCGACCTGCCGGCATCACGCGTTTTCCCCCACAAGGAGGTCGTCATGTTGTATGCTCGCTCGCGCCGCAGTGCGCGACGGTTCCTGCTCGGTGTCATCCCGGTCAGCCTCATGCTGGCCAGCTGCTCGGACAGCAACTCGGGTCCCACGGCTTCTTCGACTCATAAGGTCAGTGCGCTTCCCACCCATGACGATCTCCAGGCGGCGCTGAAGCAAGTCGTCTCCGAAAACAACGGCGGACTCGGGTTCAACATGTGGGCGACGATCATTGACCGGGGCGGCGTTGTGCAGACCGTGGTCTTCAGCGGCGCTTCGCCAACGGATGAGTGGCCGGGCAGCCGCGTGATCTCGGCGCAAAAGGCAAATACGGCAAATTCGTTCAGCCTGACTGGCTTCGCACTCTCCACGGCCAACCTCTACGCGGCGGTTCAACCCGGCGGGAGCCTGTTCGGGCTGCAGGAGAGCAACCCGGTCGACCCAGGGGTGGCCTATGACGGCAAGCTGGAGGACTTCGGAACTTCCAAGGATCCCCTGATCGGCAAACGCCCGGGCGGCGTGAACGTGTTCGGTGGCGGACTCGCACTGTACGCCGCTGACGGATCTCTTATGGGAGCCATCGGGGTAAGCGGGGATGCATCCTGCGCGGATCACATTATCGCCTGGAAGGTTCGCCACAACATTTCGCTCGACCATGTCCCGGCAGGCGTCGCGACAGGCACCCTCAATGTGAACCCCAACAACACCAACAACAGCACCGACAATATCATCTTCGATCTGAACGCGAACGGATCGAGTGCAAGTGGCTTTGGACATCCAGTGTGCGACAACCCGCCGGCGCCGTTCAACGAGAATTCCATGCAGTTTATTGCTGAGCACCTGCCGCAAACGCACCCGATCCGCCAAGTTGTACCGTAAGCACCAGCAAGTATGTCCCGGGCCCCCGCGCCGAGCGGGGGCCCTACATTTAGAATTCGCCCAATGTCGAATTCGGCTCCTCCTCTGTCGGTTAGCGGTCTCCGCAAGGCCTATCGTGACGTCGTAGCGGTCGACGGTCTCGACCTCGAGGTTCGCCCGGGCGAATGCTTCGGGCTGCTCGGCCCCAACGGGGCAGGTAAGACCACGACGGTCGAGATCTGCGAGGGCTTGACGAGTCCCGACAGCGGCGACGTCGTCGTACTGGGCCGCCGATGGGGTCGCGACGATCGGGAACTGCGCCAGTTGCTCGGGATCTCTCTTCAGGAAACCCAATTCTCCGAAAAGCTCACCGTCCTGGAAACGGTGCGGCTCTTTCGCAGCTTCTATGCTCGAGGCCCGGAGCCGGAAGCCGTCATCCGCATGGTTCAACTCGAGGAAAAGTCGAGTGGCCGTGTGGGCCAGCTCTCCGGCGGGCAGAAGCAGCGCCTCGCTCTGGCATGCGCCCTGGTCGGCGCGCCCGAACTGCTCTTCCTCGACGAGCCAACTACTGGGCTCGATCCTCAGTCGCGCCGCCAGCTCTGGGAGCTGATCGAGGAGTTCCGCGCGGCGGGCCGCTCCATCCTGCTGACCACCCACTATATGGAAGAGGCGGAGCGGCTCTGCGACCGTGTCGCGGTCATGGACCACGGCAAGGTCATCGCTATGGACACACCTCGCGAGCTGATTGCCTTGCTCGAGGCCGAGCACGTGCTCGAGTTTGCTGTGGGCGAAGGCGCTGCACTCGACGCCGGCACACTGCGTGCGCTCGACGGCGTTTGCTCCGCCGCCAGGCGGGACGGCACTTGGCAGCTCCAGGTGACAGAGCTGCACCGGGCCATGCCGGCCCTCCTCGCAGAGCTCCGGCGCGAAGGAACCCAGCTGACCGAGCTGCGGACCCATTCCCCGACGCTGGAGGACGTTTTCGTGGCGCTCACGGGCCGGCACTTGAGAGATGACTGAAGGCATCGAGCACCCGCCACTGACTGGCCGGCGCAGGCACCCGCTGGCCCAGCTCACCCTGGTCCGGTACCTCGAATTCGTTCGAGAGCCGGAAGCGGTCTTCTGGGTGTTCATCTTTCCGGTATTACTCGCCGCCGGTCTCGGCATTGCCTTCCGCAGCCGTCCAAGCGAGCGCACTGCCATCGCAATCCCGCGGTCGATTCCTCAGGCGGAGCGTGTCGCGGAAACCTTGCGCCGGGACGATAATCTGACCGTCCGCGTGCTGGACGATTCAGCCGCGACGCAGGCGCTGCGTATCGGTGACGTTGCGCTCATGCTGGCCACCGGAAGTGGCAACAAGATCGAGTATCGCTACGACGATCGGCGACCGGAAAGTCGGACTGCGCGCCTGATCGTAGACGACGCGCTCCAGCGAGCCGCGGGACGCAGCGATCCGATTCCGGTGTCCGATCGTCACGTGAGCGAACCCGGTTCTCGTTATATCGACTTCGTGGTACCGGGGCTGCTGGGAATGAATCTGATGGGAAGTGGGATTTGGGGGATCGGGTTCGCGATTGTGGACGCGCGCCGGAAGCGGCTGCTCAAGCGCCTTATCGCAACCCCAATGTCCCGGTCCCAGTATCTCGCCTCGTTTGTGCTGTCTCGGCTCACCTGGCTCGTCCTCGAGGTCGGCCTCCTGCTCGGCTTCGCCGTGTTGGTGTTTGGGGTACCGGTCCGAGGCCCTTTGCTCGAGCTTGCGGTTATCTGTCTCCTGTCCGCGCTCTCGTTTGCGTCGATCGGTCTCCTGCTCGCGTCCCGCGCTCGCACGGTGGAAGGTGTTTCCGGGCTGATGAACCTGGTCATGCTCCCGATGTGGATCTTTTCCGGCGTCTTCTTCTCGTCGTCACGGTTTCCCGACGTGATCCAGCCGCTCATTAGGGCACTGCCCCTCACGGCTGTCATCAATGCGCTGCGGGCCACGATGCTCCAGGGCGCCACATTTCAGTCGGTTGCCCTGGAGCTGGCCATCATAACCGCGTGGCTCGTCGTCAGCTTTCCCCTCGCGCTCCGGATGTTTCGCTGGAAATAGCCTTTGCTAACGCCCCAACAGCGCTGCTTCACCAGCTGATCTCCGATGCGGCGCGGGCTCGGCCGTGAGCTCGACGCGAACGCCGGATGCAGCCCCGAGCAGCCCGCGCTCAGTTGGTGTGGCCGTACCGTCATCCGGTCGCACTTCCAGATTCCCGAAACTACTTGAGCCCGTGAGAATGCCCAGCAATGCCCGCGACCCGGGCGAGGGATCGGCGGCCTGTGCCTGAGCGCTTGCGGGGTTGGCGAGGAGCGCCGTCACGCTGAGGGCGCCTGCGACCGCGAGCCATCTGATGATCATTGTACCTCCGTTGGAAACCGCCCGCCGCCGAGCGCGGCGGGATTACGGGGTTCAACGACGCCTCAGCGGTTCGGGTTCCCGGCTCCGCCACGTTGCCCTCACCGGGCCTGGCTATCGCTCTGCATGACCCCAAAAGTGTTCCCCTCGGGATCGGTGCAATACGCCAGCCAGCCCACGCCCGGAATCGCCATCTTGGGCACGGCCACCTTGCCGCCTGCGCTCTCCGCCTTGCGGACGAATTCATCGCAGGAGGAGACGTCCACGGTGTTTACCGTCCCTTGACCGGGATACGCGCGAGGGAGCAGTCCGCCGTCGATGCCGGTGCCGGTCCCGGTGCGCACGACCCAGTAGGGCATCGGCCCGTCCCACTTCTGGAACTCCCAGCCGAAGACCTTTTGGTAGAACTCTATGGCCCGCTCGGGGCTGTCGGCCGGGATCTCGAAATGGATGGGCCGGGGCATGGTGCCTCCTGTGACGTACGGTTGAGTGGACTCAGGATCGTTGAGCGACGGATCGCCCGAATCGCTGAGTGGCGTATCCCACGATGAGACCGACAATCGAACCGGGGATCATGATCTCCCAGATGTAGCGCCTGCCCGTGACGGGATCAGCGTGGAGCGCAATTGGGAGTGCGAGCAACGCGGCGATCACGGTGCCGATCAGAATGCCGGCGGTCAGATTGTTGACCTTGCGTGCAACGAAGCCGATTAGAAGTCCCGCCAGAAGCCCCTTTCCCGTCGAGCCGATGACTATGCCCATGATCTCCGGTCGAACCTCCGGTGCGGAAATGAGGGCTGTCAGTCCGTCGAGAGCACCAAGGGCGCCGCCAAGGAGCAGACCGAGCACGGGCTTGTTCACAAACGCCTCCGGGTTGAGGACGCGGGATCGCGAGGCTCTCTGCAGTTCTATTACCCGTCGGGATGGAATCCTTTAAACGGGACCGGTACTAGAGTCCCCGCAGCACGAGAAACAGCAGGCGGACCGCCAGATAGGTAAGGATGAGGATGATGGCGGTCTGGTACTTCCGGAACACCCGGCCGACCCGTTCGCCGAAGCTCTCCTGATACGCCTCGACCGGGAGCGCATCGAGAAACCTAGTGAGATCGGAGGCCAGCTTAGCGGCGGAGGCATAACGTCCCGCCGGATCGGGCGACGAAGCCCGGTTCCAAATGGCGTGCAGGGGGCGCGGCACCGGGCCCGCATGAAGGTCGGCACCGGCGACGGCGCGCAGGATCGCGCCGAGCGCATAGACATCGGCCCGACCGTCGACCTGCGCGGAAAGCCCCTGAGCCTGTTCCGGAGCCATGAACCCGGGAGTTCCCAAAACCATGCCGGGCGCGGTATCCTCGTTCGAGGTCGCGGCCGCTAGGCCCGCAATTGATGGCCCACCCTGCTCGGCCGTTCCCCGCACACGCGCAATCCCCCAGTCCAGGACCAGGACCTCGCCGAAACTGCCAACCATGATGTTGGAAGGCTTGAGATCGCGATGGATGACGCCGTGGGCGTGGGCGAACCCGACTGTTTCGCAGACGCGCAGCATCACTCGCAGGACATCCGTACGACTGGTTCCCCGGGCGAAATCGTGCAGCCGCTCTCCTCGTATCAACTTCATCACGTAGAACACACGCCCGTCCGCCAGCACGCCGACATCATGCACTGGCACGATGCCTGGATGTTCGAGCTGCGCGAGAATCTTCGCCTCGCGTTCGAGCCGCACCGCCGCCTCCGGGCCGGCGACGTCGGAGCGTAGAACTTTCAGGGCAACGTCGCGCGCAAGCGCACGATCATGCGCCCGATACACCATTCCCATCCCGCCGTGCCCGATGGACTCGCAGATCTCGTAGCGGTCGCCGGGCAGCTCCGGCGTCTGGAGCACTCGTCGCAGGTGAGCGACCGTCTCGTCGGGCAGCGTCACGATCGTTTCTCGCCGAGCAGCTCCTCGGCTTCCTCTCTGAACTCGGCGTCGGTGGCCGTCAGCGAGCGCAGGCGCTCGAGGATTAGCCTGCGAAGCTCTCGCCGTGCCCAAGCCAGATGGTTGGTCACCTGGGTCACCGGCAGCCCAAGCTCCTCGGCGATGGTGCGATAGGCCGGTCGATCGCCGTCACGCACAGGGTTGAGGTCGTAGCGCTCGAAGACGGTGAAACGGATTTCGCGCGGAGTCGCTTGACACGCTGATCGCAGATCGGCAACGGCCGCGGCGAAGAGACCGCGAATCCACTCCCGGTCGAACCAGCTATCGGAGTTGTCCTCGGTGAGCCCGTCACCGGCGGTGAGCTCGCGCTCGATCAGATCGAAGTCGAGTGACAGCAGCGTCGCGCCACCGCCGCGCTTGAGCCGTTGTCCATTCCGCTGAGCGTTGGCGACGAACCGGTCCAGGCAGGCACGGATGTAAGTGCGAAAGCGGGCCTGAGTGGGGTCGTAACCGCGGAGAAATTCCCCAGTCACCGCCTGGGCGAAGAACTCCTGTGTGAGGTCCTCGGAATCGGCAGGCTGGAACCGCCATTTCCGGCGGCAATGGGCGTACACCGGTCGCCAGTACACCGCGACAAGCGAGTCGAGAGCGTCGCGGCGGATGTCCGGGTCTTCGTCACGGATCGCCTCGACCACCGAGCGCCGGGTGGTTGGGAAGCCTCCATGCGGAGTTGGCGGGTGGGGAAACATGGCGACGGGAAAGTTGCAGCGGCGCAGGCCAAGCCGCCACCGGACCCGGCTCGACAAGGTGACCCGGCCGCAGCATGTTCTTGCGACCGTTAGCAATCCGTGCCGGCGGAGGCTTTATGAAAAAGCTCGCGATCGGGTGTGCCATCTTCATCCTGGTGTGTGTTGTTGGTGGGGCGGTTGGATCGTACTACGTGTACCACAAGGTGCGCTCGACCATCGGCGGGTTCGCCGAGCTGGGCAAGGTCCCCGAAATCGAGCGGTCGGTCCGCAATCAGTCGCCCTATGTGCCTCCATCCAACGGCGAAATCTCCGCAGCCCAATTACAGAAATTCCTCGCGGTCCAGCAGAGGGTCCGGGCCAGGATGGGCGTCCGAGCCACCGAGATGGAGCGCACCTACCATACCCTACTGTCGAAGAAGGAAGCGACGGCGCTGGACATGCCCGAGCTGATGGCCGCCTATCGGGACCTCGCGGGGGTATACGTGGACGGCAAGCGGGCCCAGGTGGATGCGCTCAACAGCGCGGGGTTCTCACTCGACGAGTATCGGTGGGTGCGAACCCAGAGTTACGCGGCACTCGGCGTGCCCATGATGGACTTCGATGTGACCAGAATGATCGAAGAGGCCAAGGCCGGGCGCACGCCCACACCCCCGAACCGCGTCATTACCGTCGGTCCTACCGGGCCGCCAGCCAATCAGAAGCTGGTGAAGCCATATGAGAAGGTGATCACGGATTATGCGCCGTTCGGGTTTTTCGGGCTCTAAGCCCGCCTTTGGCACCGGTGGTAAGCACACGCCGCACAAAAGTCAGCCGGGAAGAACCGCGCACCCAAGAAGGGAGAACCGATATGCGTTCTGGTCCAGGCATTACCACCCTGACAACCGCTGTGCTCCTCGTCAGTGCTGCGGGCGGCGAGCTGCCGGGTCAAAGTCCAAACCGATCCGACGACGCGGCCAACAACCCCGCCTGCGCCCTGCTCAGTGTGGCCGAGGTTAGAAAAATCACGGGGCGCGAGGACTACGAGCGCCCGTCGGTAGCTGCCCCTCCTGGTGAGGGTGTTGCGGGTGGCTCGGCCTGCGCCTACGAGGGTGCCGCGAGCTCGCTCAAAGAGCCGCCGAAGATCGGCTTCGTCCTTATTTCAGGAAAGGACTACACTCGGCGCCACAGCACGACCAAGCTGCCGCCCGGGGATCGCTGCAAGAGGGAGAGCGTGAAAGGTGTGGGTGATGTGGCATACTTCGAATGCTGCCCTTGCAGCGCCAAAAGCGCGCCCGCTCTCTTCGTCAAGGTGGAGTCGGACGATCTGATCGTCGATGCCGATGTGGAGCCACCAGCCACCGAGGCTTCCGTGAGATCCACGATGACCTCGCTCGCCAAGGCCGTCGCGGCCAAGCTGCGGAATCGCTAACGACAAAAAAGCGAGGCACGAAGGTCGGAGTGACCCTTCGTGCCTCGCCGGTCTTCGTCTGCTACTCTTCTTCCTCGCCCAACAGCGCGGGAACCGGCGTGAGCGGCGCCTGGACCGGCGCCAGCACTTCGCCCTCCGGAGGAGCCGGCGGCGGAGGCTCGTATCCCTCCGGCGGCTCGATGTCGATCTCGGCGTACCGGTAAATACCCGAGCCGGCCGGGATCAGGTGCCCGATGATGATGTTCTCCTTGAGGCCCAGGAGGTCGTCCTTGGCCCCGCGGATCGCCGCATCGGTGAGCACCCGCGTGGTCTCCTGGAACGACGCCGCCGAGATGAACGACTGGGTCGTGAGACTCGCCTTGGTGATGCCGAGCAGCACCGGCTCAGCCTGAGCAGGCGTACCCTTCCGCCTGAGCGTCCGGTCGTTCTCGTCCCGGAAGCTCAACCGGTCCACCGTCTCCCCCTCGAGGAAGTCGGTGTCACCCGGATCGGTGACCCGGACCTTCTGGAGCATCTGGCGCACGATCACTCCGATGTGCTTGTCGGCGATGCGCACGCCCTGCAGGCGATAGACCTCCTGCACCTCGTTGAGCAGATACTCCTGCACCGCACGCGGTCCCTTGATGAGCAGGATATCGTGCGGGTTGACCGGTCCTTCGGTCAGGCGGTCGCCCGCCCGCACCCGGTCACCTTCGTGCACCCGGAGGTGCTTCCCTGCCGGCACCTCATAGAGCTGCGCCGGCGTCTCGCTGTCGGTGCCGTCGGGGTAGACGTAGATCTCGCGCTTGCCGCGCTTGATCTCACCGAACTTCACCACGCCGTCCACCTCGGAGATGGTGGCCGGATCCTTGGGCCGACGCGCCTCGAACAGCTCGGCCACGCGCGGGAGACCGCCCGTGATGTCGCGCGTCTTGTACGCCTGCCGCGGGATCTTCGTGACCGTGACGCCCTTCGCCACCTTGACCGGGGTGGAGAGGAAGACGGTCTTGTCCTTGCTCTCCTTCTTGCTCTTCGACGGCCACGCCTCGTTGATCGGACGCTCGTCCACGTGAAGCTTGGTGCTCCACGGGTTGGCTTCGTCCGGAATCTCCATGGCCCGGCTTACCTGGTCGGTGGGAGAGCCCAGAATGATCCGGCTCCCCTCGGCCAGGGTGTACTCCTGCGGGTCCTTCCGGTGGCTGGTGTAGACCAGCACGCTGGGATGCAGCTCCCGATCCGGATCGGCCATGACGACGATCGACCGCAGACCGGTTCCTTCATCCAGCTCTTCCCGCAGCGTCACGCCCGGCACGAGATCCTTCCAGCGCAGCTCGCCGTCGGACTTGATGATGCTGGGATCGTTGTACGGGTCCCAGGTATAGAGGATGGTCGCCCGGCGATCGTTGTCGCCCTTGGTGACCATGTCCCCTTCCCTCACGGCGAGGAGTGCGCCCTCGGGAACCGGATAGCGGTTCAACACCCGCTTCGGATCCCTCGGATCCACCACCAGAATGCCTTCCTTGTGCTCCTCAGCCGCCGACTCGTCCTCGCGGGTGAGCACCACTCGGATGGTGGACTTGGTGCCGTCCTCGTACTCCACCGGCAGGTCGGTCCACTCGAGACCTTCCGTGTACTGCACCCGGCCGTCCGACCGCGCTCGCCGCTCTGCCTCTTCCGCAATGCGTGACGACGTGCCGCCGATGTGGAAGGTCCGTAGCGTGAGCTGCGTGCCGGGCTCGCCGATCGACTGTGCCGCCAGAATGCCCACGGCCTCGCCCATGTCCACCATGTCCATGGTGGCCAGGTTGCGGCCGTAGCACATCCGGCAGATACCCCGACGTGCTTCACAGGTCAGCACCGAGCGAATCTTGACCTTCTCGATACCGGAGTCGTCGATGTCGTCGGCGATCTCCTCGTCGATCAGCTGGCCCGCCTGCACCAGCAGCTGCGGGTCGCCGTGCTCGTCCAGCTCATGTGGATCGAACACGTCCTCCGACGCCACCGTGCCGACGATGCGCTCCCGGAGCGGCTCGATAATGTCTTCGCCCTCCTTGAGCGCTGCGATCTCGAGTCCGAGAATTGTCCCGCAGTCCTCCTCGGTGATCGTGACGTCCTGTGCCACGTCCACCAGTCGGCGGGTGAGATACCCTGCATCCGCCGTCTTGAGGGCCGTATCGGCCAGACCCTTCCGCGCGCCGTGCGTCGAGATGAAGTACTCGAGCACCGTGAGGCCCTCGCGGAAGTTCGACTTGATCGGACTCTCGATGATCTCGCCGATGCCACCAGTGAGCTTCTTCTGCGGCTTGGCCATCAGGCCGCGCATGCCCGCCAGCTGACGAATCTGGTCCCGCGATCCACGGGAGCCGGAGTCGAACATCATGTACACCGGGTTGAAGCCGCCGCGGCTCTGCCGCATGTGGTTCACCATCGCCTCGGCCACGTCGTTGTTGGCGTGGGTCCAGGCGTCGATCACCTTGTTGTACCGCTCGCCGAAGGTGATCTGGCCGGTGTTGTAGGCCCGCTGGAACCGCTTCACCCGGCCGTCCGCGTCGCTCAGGAGATCGGCCTTCTCGGTCGGGATCTCGAGGTCTTCGATGCCGATCGAGACGCCGCCGCGCGTGGCAAAGCCGAAGCCGAACTCCTTGAGGCGGTCGAGGAACATGACCGTGTCGGACAGACCTGCCCGGCGGTACGCCTCGAGCACCAGCTCGGAGAGCTGCTTCTTCTTCATCACATAGTTCCGGAAGCCACGCTCCACGATCACAGCCTTGGGCACGATGCTGTTGAAGAGCACTCGCCCCACCGTGGTCCGGACCCACCGCGGACGCCGCATCTCCTCGTCCACGGTTTCCCGCGGCGGGACGTACCAGAAGTAAATCGGAGTGTGGTACTTCACCGCCCCGGCCAGCAACGCCATCTCGATTTCGGCCAGCGAGCCGAAATGCTTCGCGTCCTTCCAGAGACGCTTCTCGGTGTCTTCCTTCTTCCCCGCCCCGGCCCGGCGCAGTTCCTCCTCGAACCCCGCGGGGTCCTTGGTAAGGAAGTAGCTGCCGAGCACCATATCCTGCGACGGCTCCGCCACTGGCCGGCCGTCGGACGGCTTGAGGATGTTGTTCGACGAGATCATCAACAACCGGGCCTCGAGCTGCGCCTCGAACGAGAGCGGCACGTGCACGGCCATCTGGTCGCCGTCGAAGTCCGCGTTGAACGCGGCGCACACCAGCGGGTGAATCCGGATCGCCTTCCCTTCCACCAGTACCGGCTCGAACGCCTGGATGCCGAGACGGTGGAGCGTCGGCGCGCGATTGAGCAGCACCGGATGATCCTGAATGATCTCTTCCAGGATCTCGTAGACCTCCGGGCTCTCCCGCTCGACGATCTTCTTGGCCCGCTTGACCGTCTCGGCGATTCCCTTCTCCACCAGCTTATGGATGATGAAGGGCTTGAACAGCTCGACCGCCATGGCCTTTGGCAGACCACACTGGTGCAGCCGCAGCTCCGGACCCACCACGATGACCGAGCGGCCGGAGTAATCGACGCGCTTGCCCAGCAGGTTCTGGCGGAACCGACCCTGCTTGCCCTTGAGCATATCGGACAGCGACTTCAAGGGCCGCTTGCCGCGACCGCGGATGGCCTTGGAACGACGGCCGTTGTCGAACAGCGCGTCCACCGCCTCCTGCAGCATCCGCTTCTCGTTCCGGAGGATGACTTCCGGCGCCTTATGCTGGATCAGCTTCTGGAGCCGGTTGTTCCGGTTGATCACCCGCCGATACAGATCGTTCAGATCGGACGTGGCAAAACGTCCGCCGTCGAGCGGCACCAGCGGCCGCAGATCGGGCGGAATCACCGGAACCACGTCGAGGATCATCCAGGCCGGGGTGTTGGGCAGATCGCCCGAGTCACCCGACGAGAGAAACGCATCCACGATCTTGAGCCGCTTGAGCATCTGCTTCTTGCGGTGCTGGCTGGTCTCCGTCGCAACGCCGGCGCGAAGCTCCTCCGCCAGCTTCTTCACATCCAGCCGCTCGAGCAGCGCGCGCACCGCCGGAGCCCCGATGTCGGCCCGGAAGCCGGTGTCGCCCTCGTCCCGCGCCTTCTGCCGCAGGGTGAGGTACTCCTCTTCGTCTAGGAGCTGGTTGGCATCGACTTCCTGGTCCCCCGGCTCGATGACGATGTAGCTCGAGTAGTAGATGACCCGCTCGAGGTCGCGGAGCGTGATGTTGATCAGGTTCCCCATCGGCGACGGCAGCGTCTTGAAGAACCAGATGTGCGCCACCGGCACGCTCAGCTCGATGTGGCCCATGCGCTCGCGCCGGACCTTCGACAGCGTGACTTCCACGCCGCAGCGATCGCAGATCACGCCGCGGTAACGGATGCGCTTGTACTTGCCGCAGTGGCATTCCCAGTCCTTGACCGGGCCGAAGATCCGCTCGCAGAACAAGCCGTCCTTCTCGGGCTTGAACGAGCGATAGTTGATCGTCTCCGGCTTGGTCACCTCACCCCACGACCACCAGGTGCGCTGACCCTGCAGCTCCAGCCGCTCGCGCTCCTTGGGGTCGCGGGGTCCGCGGATCTCCTCCGGAGAGGCGATGCGGATGCTGATATAGTCGAAGCTCGAGCTCTTGGGCTCGCGTCCGCTGCGAAAATCGATCATTGTATCCCTCTTACTCGTCGCCGGATTCGGTGGTGCCCAGTGTGACCTTGAGTCCGAGTGCCTGCAGCTCCTTCACCAGCACGTTGAACGACTCCGGAATACCAGGCTCGGGCAAGTTCTGCCCCTTGACGATCGCCTCGTACACCTTGCTGCGACCGTTCACGTCATCCGACTTCACTGTGAGCATTTCCTGCAGCACGTGGGCCGCACCGTACGCCTCCAGCGCCCACACTTCCATTTCGCCGAACCGCTGGCCGCCGAACTGGGCCTTGCCCGCGAGCGGCTGCTGCGTCACCAGCGAGTACGGTCCGATCGACCGGGCGTGGATCTTGTCGTCCACCAGGTGGCTCAGCTTGAGCATGTAGATCGAGCCTACCGTCACGTCGCCCTCGAACAGCTGCCCCGTGCGCCCGTCACGAAGCCGCGCCTTCCCGGCCGGAGTAAGCCCGGCCGCGCGGAGCAGTTCATCGGCAGCCGCATCGAGACTGGCGTCCGCCTGATGCGCGAGCAGCGCTGCCAATGCCGGCTTGCCCGCGGCCTCGAGCGCCTCGGCCGGTGAGGCCTGGGTGGCCTTCTCGATCTCCTTTGCAGCGCGGGTCCATGACTTCTGGCCTGCGTGGGCGGCCTCGTACGCCTGGTGGAACTCCGCTTCGTGCTTCCGCTGGTCCACCTCGCGCTCCGCCAGCTCCCGAGCCGATTCCACCAGGAACTTCCGCAGCTCGTGATGCAGCGACCTGGTCTCGGCCGACGCGCCCTTGGCGCCAAGCACGTCGATCCCGGCCTCGAGCAGGGTGGTCCGCTCCCCGTTGGGCGCGACCTTCTTCAGGTCCTGGACCGTGCGCGCGATGGTCTCCAGCTCGAGCTCGGGTGGCCGGGCCCGCAGCCGAAGCCCCTCGGCAGCCCGCTTGAAACCGGCCAGCCGCAGCAGAGTCCCGATCTCACCCTCGTCGGCTCCCCGGAACACGGGCGTCTTGGCCTCGAATCCGAGGATTCGGGCGCACCAGCCCAGGTGGGTTTCCAGGATCTGGCCCACGTTCATCCGGCTCGGCACGCCGAGCGGATTGAGCACGATGTCCACCGGAGTGCCGTCCGGCAGGAATGGCATGTCTTCCTCCGGCACGATCCGGGCGACGATGCCCTTGTTGCCGTGCCGGCCCGCCATCTTGTCGCCCACCGAGATTTTCCGCTTCTCGGCGATATACACCTTCACCAGCTGGATCACTCCCGGCGGGAGCTCGTCCGGCTGGAGGATCTTGTCGATCTGATCTTCCGCCTTCTCCTCGATCTTGGCCCGCTCCCGAGCTGCGGCGTCGATAGCCGCGCGAATCCGCTCGTTGGCGGCCCGATTGGCAACCCGAAGGGTCTTGAGGTCCACGTCGCCGAGATCGATTTCCTCGAGCATCGACTTCGTGAGCTTGGTGCCCGCGGGACGGAACTCTTCGACCGTACCCGAGCGGAGCATCAGCGCCACTTCCTGACCCTCGAGCAGTCGAGCCAGCTCGTCCATCATGACCGTGCTGATCCGAGCCTTCTCGTCGGTCTCGATCCGGCGGACCTCGCCGATCCGCTCGCCCCGATCCTTCTCGACCACCTGATCTTCGATCCGGCTGAAGATCTTGACGTCGATCACGACACCGGCCATGCCGGGCGGGACCTTGAGCGAGCTGTCCTTCACGTCCTTGGCCTTCTCGCCGAAGATCGCCGTCAGCAGCTTCTCTTCAGGCGACAGCTCGGTCTCGCCCTTGGGCGTGATCTTGCCGACCAGGATGTCACCGGGCTTCACGTGTGCGCCGATCCGCACGATGCCGCGCTCGTCGAGATCCACCACGCTCTCGTCGGAGACGTTGGGGATTTCCCGAGTGATCTCCTCCTGGCCCCGCTTGGTGTCGCGGACGTGCAGCTCGAGCTCCTGGATGTGGATCGACGAGTAGACGTCGTCCTTCACCAGCCGCTCCGACAGCACGATGGCGTCCTCGAAGTTGTGCCCGTACCATGGCATGAACGCCACCAGCACGTTGCTGCCGAGCGCCAGCTCGCCATGGTCGGTGCCGGCGCCGTCGGCGATGACTTCGCCCGCGGCGACCCGCTGACCCACCTGGACCAGCGGCCGCTGGTTGATTGCCGTGTCCTGATTGGTCCGCCAGAACTTCCGCACCCGGTACCGGTCGTACTGGTGCAGCCGGGCGAGCGGCTGGCCGTCGTCGGTCGGGCCATCCACTCCGGCGTCGATCATGATCTCGTCGGCGGTCACCCGGGTCACTTTCCCCGCGCGCCGCGCAACAATCACCGCACCCGAGTCGCGGGCCACCTTGTCTTCGAGCCCGGTGCCCACCACGGGCGCCTGAGGGAACAGGAGCGGGACGGCCTGGCGCTGCATGTTGGAACCCATCAGCGCGCGGTTGGCGTCGTCGTGCTCCAGAAACGGAATCAAAGCCGCAGCGATGGAGACCAGCTGCTCCGGCGCCACGTCCATGAAGTCGATCCGCTCCGGCGGGAGCAGCGGGTAGTCATCGCCCTTGCGGCAGAGCACCAGCTGTTCCACGAACTTCCCTTCGGCGTCCAGCGGCGCGTTAGCCTGCGCCACCGCGTAACCTTCCTCTTCCGATGCGGAGAGCCAGCGGATCTCGTTGGTCGCCTTGCCGTTCTTCACCAGCCGGTACGGCGTCTCGATGAAGCCCAGCTCGTTGATCCGGGCGTAGGTCGAGAGGCTCGTGATGAGACCGATGTTGGGACCTTCCGGCGTCTCGATCGGGCACATCCGGCCGTACTGCGAGTAGTGGACGTCGCGCACCTCGAAGCCCGCACGCTCCCGCGTGAGCCCACCCGGGCCCAGCGCCGAGAGCCGCCGCTTGTTGGTCAGCTCCGCCAGCGGATTGGTCTGATCCATGAACTGCGACAGCTGGGACGATCCGAAGAACGCCTGGATCACGGCGCTGACCGTGCGGGCGTTGACCAGGTCGTCGAGCGAGATCTTCTCGGGGTCCGAGTTGATGCTCATCCGCTCCTTGACCAGGCGCGCCATGCGCGAGAGACCCACGCTGAACTGATTGGCGATCAGCTCGCCCACGCTCCGGATTCGGCGGTTCCCCAGATGATCGATATCGTCGGTGAACCCGCGCCCGTCGTGCAGGTCGATCAGGTACCGGATGATCTCGATGAAATCGTCCTCGGTCAGCACCGTCTTGTTGGGGTTGATCCCCAGCTTCAGCCGCTGGTTGATCTTGTAGCGTCCCACCCGGCCCAGGTCGTAGCGCTTCGGATTGAAGAAGAGCTTCTGGAGCTGCTGCCGAGCGGTCTCCAGGTTGGGGGCGTCACCGGGCCGAAGCAGGGCGTAGATCTGCTCCAGGGCCTCGGCCTCGCTGTGGGTCGGGTCCTTGGCGAGCGTGTTCTTGATCAGCGGCGACTCCGACCGCCCGGGAGGCAACAGGACCTCCACCCGAAGCGCCCGGGTATACCAGTCCTGGATTTCCTCCTGCGCCGCACTCCGTTGCTGCTCGGCCATTCCGTTGGAGCCCTTCTGCAGCTCGCGCTCGCGCCGGTCGCGCTCGGCGTCGGCCAGCTTCTTGAGTCGGTCGCGCAGCTTGTCCGTCAGCTCGTCGCCCGCTTCGGCGAGCAGCTCGCCGGTGCCGGGGTCGGCGACGGCGCGGGCCAGCACGTGGTTGTGCCGGTCACGAGTCGTGGTGGGCTGCTCGTCCTCACGGATGTCGATCTTGGTGTAGCCCGCGAAGACGGTCACAGAGCGCACGCCCTTGTGGCGCATCTCGTTCAGGCGCTCCTGGGTCAGCTCGTCACCCACGTCACCCAGCGGCGCTCCTGCCGGATCTTCCGGATTGGGAACCGTCTGCGCCAGCAGCGCGCCGACCACCTCGCGTCGCTCATGCCGGCCGGTCATCTGGCCGGTGATGTTCAGCTCCTTGGTGGCAAAGAAGAGCTTCAGGATGTCCGCATTGGTGCCGTGTCCGAACGCGCGGAGCAATGCCGTAGCTGGGAACTTCTTCTTCTTGTCGATGTGGACGTAGATCACGTCGTGAATGTCAATCGTGAACTCCACCCACGAGCCGCGGAACGGAATGATCCGGGCCGAGAACAGCCGCTGCCCGTTCGGGTGGGTGTCCTCCTCGAACACGACGCCCGGCGAGCGGTGCAACTGGCTCACAACTACCCGCTCGGCGCCGTTGATGACGAACGTCCCGAGCGGCGTCATGATGGGCAGCTCGCCCAGATAGACTTCCTTCTCGATGATGTTCTTGGGCCGGCGCTCGCCGTCCACGTCCTCGTACACGACCAGCTGCAGTGTCGCCTTGAGCGGCGCGGCGTAGGTCATGTCGCGCTCGACGCACTCCTCTACGGTGTACTTGGGCTCACCCAGCGAGTAGCGGAGGAAGTCGAGGCTGTACTTCCCGTTCACGTCGGAGATCGGGAAAAGGTCGCGGAAGACACGCTCCAGCGAGACGTCCTGGCGGTCGCCCTCGATGTTGTCGGGGACCAGGAGCGTCTGGAACGCGGCGGTCTGGATGTCGAGGAGGTGCGGCATCGGCATGCCGCCCTCGCGCTTACTGAACGTGATGACGGATTGGGTATCGGGCATCAGTCACTCTCACACGCAACACAAATGGCCCCAACGCGGATCCCCCGCCGAAAGCGGGGTGACCTCGCGGGGCTCGGGAAAACGACGGAAATCCGGAAGTTTCGAGCTCGCATGCATCTCACTGAAATAGGTGGCCAACGACGTCCTTCGTGCGGCCCGCCAGAGCGAACCACGCGCCGGACCGGGGCTCCCCTACTTCAGCTCGACGACCGCGCCCTGATCTTCCAGCTTCTTCTTGATCTCTTCGGCCTCCGCCTTCGAGATGCCTTCCTTTACGGTGCTCGGAGTGTTGTCCACCGCGTCCTTGGCCTCCTTGAGGCCGAGGCTGGTGATCTCCCGCACCACCTTGATGACCTGAATCTTCTTGGCGCCGCCTTCCTTCAGGACGACCGCCCACTCGGTCTTCTCTTCCACCGCGGGCGCAGCGGCAGCACCGGCCGCCCCGCCTGCTGCGGGGCCGGCCGCAACCGGCGCGGCGATGGTGACATTGAACTTGGTCTTGAACGCCTCGATCAAATCCGCGAGCTCGATCACCGTCTTGTTCCCGATCGCGTCGAGGATTTCTTCGTTGCTCAGCGTGGTGGTAGCCATGGTGTCAGTTGTCTCCATCCGATTAAGAAGCAGCGCTACGCTGCGAACGAAGCGCCTCGAGGGCGCCCACGACTTGGTACAAGAGCCCGTTCATTGCACCCGCGAACTGCGCCATTGGCGCCTGCAGCGCCCCCGCCAGCTGACCCAGCAGCTGATCGCGGGATGGCAGGCTGGCGAGCCGCTTGACCTGGTCAGACGTGACCGCCTTGCCGTCTACCAACCCCACCTTGATTGCCGGCTTCTCGAACTCCCTAGCGAAGTCGGCGAGCACCTTGGCGGCCGCGACCGGATCGGCGCCAGCGAGTACCAGTCCGGTGGGGCCCTTGAGGTGACCCTCCAAACCGGCCACCGAGTTGGCGGCGAGAGCCCGCTGCGCCAGGGTGTTCTTGACTACGACATAATCGACGCCCGCGGCACGGAGCCGCCGGCGGAATTCCGTCATCCGGAGCACGTTGAGGCCGCTGAAGTCGGTCACGTACAGATTGGGGGACCCCTTGAGCTGGGCGCTCAGCGCCTCCACGGTCGCCTGCCGCTCTGTCTTGCTCATCGATACACCGCCATGTCCAGCTTGACCCCGGGTCCCATGGTGCTCGAAACCGTGGCCGACTTGATGTAGGTACCCTTCGCGGCGGCCGGCTTGGCCCGGGCGATGGTCTCCATGAAAGCGTGCACGTTGGCAGCCAGCTGGTCCGCATTGAACGAGACTTTGCCCACAGGAGCGTGCACGTTGCCGGTCTTATCGACCCGGAACTCGATTTTACCCGCCTTGATCTCCCGCACTGCCTTGGTGACGTCGAGGGTGACGGTCCCGGCCTTGGGATTCGGCATCAGTCCCCGCGGGCCGAGCACCCGTCCGAGCTGCCCCAACTGACCCATGACGTCGGGCGTGGCCACGATTACATCGCAATCGAGCCAACCGTCCTTGATCTTCTGGACGTACTCGACCCCGACGAAATCCGCCCCCGCAGCTTCCGCTTCCTTCGCTTTGTCGCCCTGGGCAATAACCAACACTCGCACCGACTTTCCGGTTCCATGGGGCAGGACCACCGTCCCCCGCACAACCTGGTCGGCGTGGCGCGGATCGACGCCGAGGTTCACGGCGACGTCCACAGTCTCATCGAACTTGGCAAACGCGGACTGCTTGACCAGACCTACGGCGTCCAAAACCGAATAGTGCCGAGTCCGATCCACCTTGCCTTGCGCCACCCGGAACTTCTTCCCGACGGCCGGCATCAGTCGGCTACCTCGAGGCCCATGGAGCGCGCAGTGCCCGCGATCATCCTCATGGCGCTATCGAGATCCGATGCATTGAGATCCTGCATCTTGATCTCGGCGATCCTCTTCAGCTGCGCCCGGGTGACCTTGCCTACCTTGGTGCGATTGGGCTGAGCGCTGCCCTTCTCGATCCCCGCCTCCTTGAGCAGGAGATTGGGTGCTGGCGGAGTCTTGGTGATGAAGTTGAATGTCCGATCAGCGAAAATCGTGACCACGACCGGGATTACCATCCCTGCCTGCGACTGGGTCCGGGCGTTGAACTGCTTCACGAACTCCATGATGTTCACGCCGTGCGGACCCAAGGCCGTGCCTACCGGCGGGGCAGGACTCGCCGCGCCAGCCGGGCACTGGAGTTTCACAATTGCCTGGATCTTCTTCGCCATACATCTCCTCTAACGCCGAGTCCGCGCATCCAGCTCGCGTGACGGCTGCCGCGATGACCCGCGCGGTCGCGGGAGCGGGCCTCAGTGCCCGCGCAGCTGCGTGTAGTCCAGCTCGACGGCCGTGGGCCGGCCGAACAGGCTCACGCTCACCTTCACCTTGCCCTTGTCACCCAGGACTTCCTCTACCGTGCCGCTGAAATCAGAGAACGGGCCTTCGGTGATCTCGACCACCTGGCCCACCATGAAGGGGATCTCCTCTTTCGGCTCTGCCTCGGCGACCGCCTCGGCGATGCCGAGCAGGCGGTTGACCTCGTCCTGGCGAAGCGGCTGGGGCAGCTTGCCCGAGCCCACGAACTTGATAACGCCCTGAATGCTGTTGACGACATGCAGGGCCTCCTGGCTCATCTGCATCTCGACCAGCACGTACCCAGGGTACAGCTTGCGCTCGACGTTGACCTTTTTGCCGTTCTTGATCTCGATCACTTCCTGAACGGGCACCAACGCCTGGCGAATAAGCTTCTGGTCCTCGGGCCGCGGATCGTCGGTGATTCGCTTGCCCAGGAGGTTCCGCACTTTGTTTTCGTGTCCAGCCGTCGTCTGGATCGCGTACCAGCGGTATTCCATCGTCACCGAGCCAGTGCCGCGACCCCGTCCACCAGGATCTTCTGGAGCACCCAGTCGAGCAGGCCAATGGCGATGCCGAGGGCGATCGAGAGAATCACGATCATCCGGGTGGCCTTGACCAGTTCCGGCCGGGTTGGCCAAGTCACTTTATCGAGCTCGGCCCGCACCGCCTTGAAAAACCCGCCGGCCTGGGCCACCGCACCGGAAATCTTCCCGGGCGGTGTTGCTGCCTGAACGTCTGAGCTCACTTCGACTCCTTGTGCACCCGATGCTTATCGCACCGAGGGCAGTACTTCCGATACTCCACGCGCTCCGGGTGCTTCCGCCGATTCTTGTCCTGGAAGAAATTGCGGCTCCGGCACTCGGTGCATTCGAGAATGATCTTGTCGCGGGGCATGGCTCGCTTTCGCTCGCGGCTATCAGCTATCAGTTATCAGTCATCAGCTATCAGCTACGAGCTTGTTTCTGCGTCTTGCGCCCGCTTCAGCACGAGCCGATAGCTGATACCTGATAGCTCACTCACACAGCTCGCGACCGGGATTGAACCGGTGACCTCATCCTTACCAAGGATGCGCTCTACCGACTGAGCTACGCGAGCAAACCGCTCAACCGATAAGCGGGCGACGGGGCTCGAACCCGCGACATTCAGCTTGGAAGGCTGACGCTCTACCAACTGAGCTACACCCGCGAGTCTGCGCCGTCTCCTCTTTGCCCCTCGCTCTCCGCCTCCCATGGTGGGGGTAGGATTCGAACCTACGTAGGGCAAAGCCCGGCAGATTTACAGTCTGCTGCCATTAGCCACTCGGCCACCCCACCGCTTCGCCCTCTCACCCTAGCGAGACAGAACCCCGCCGCGTCGGCGGGGTTCGGTCATGTTGCGCTGCGGGTGTCGGCATCACCGAGCTGACGAGGGGAATCGAACCCCTAACCGCCGGTTTACAAAACCGGTGCTCTGCCAGTTGAGCTACGTCAGCGAAAGCACGCCGAAAAGAACAGACCCATATGATAGACGCCAAGTTAGCTTGCGTCAACCGCCCCCGAGCTTTCGAAGTTGGATGGATCCGTCCTTGGCGTCCTGAACCTCCCATCCGTGCTTCCGAAGCAGGTCCCGAATCCGGTCCGCCTCCGGAAAATTCCGGCGCTGCTTCTCGGCAGCCCTGATTTCCGCCCACCGCCGGGCCCAACGCTCCTGGCTGTCCCGGTCCGGTGGGGGCACTTCAGGCGGCGTCGTGAGCACGCCGTCTTCTGTTACCGCTTCGGCCGGGGCACTCGGGTCCGCCGGCGTGAGGCTTCCACCCACTCGCACCGTCTGGCCGCGAGCCTCAGGTGCGATGTCCAGTACGCAATCCACCAACTCCCAAGCACCGACCAATCCAGGACCTACGGTCCGACCCTCGTCCAGGAGCCGATTTCCTTCAGGCAGCAGAACCTCGAACACGGCCGCCAACGCCTGGGGCGCGTTCAGATTGTCGTTCAGCGCGTCGGCAAAACGCTCCCGGAAGCGGGACGCCACCTTGACGCTCTCCGGATCTTCTGTCTCGGGATCGATCCGAGCGGCGTTCCCCAACCGATCCCGGAAGCGACCCAGGCGGGCTGAGCCGGTGGCCGCAGCGGTGAGGGCATCGTCACGCCAGTCGAGCTTCTGCTGGTAGTGAGTTCCGAACAGCAGGAATCGCACAGCGCCGGCATCGATGCCCTGCTCCTTGAGATCACGGGCCGTGAAGATGTTCCCCTCCCGCTTGGACATCTTGCTGCCCTGAACATTGAGGAACTCCCCATGGAGCCAGAACCGCGCGAAGTCCGGCTTGCCAGTATACGCGCAGCTCTGGGCGATCTCGTCTTCGTGGTGCGGAAAAATCAGGTCTACCCCGCCGGCATGAATGTCGAGTACGTCGACTCCCATGTGTCGTTTGATCAGATCGAGCGCCATCGCCGAGCACTCGAGGTGCCAGCCGGGCCGTCCCCGCCCGAACGGAGCATCCCACGCGGCACCCACAGCTTCGTCATCCGGCTTGGCCGCCTTCCACAGGACGAAATCGCGAGCGTCCTCCTTGGCGTACTCGTCCGCGAAGACTCGCTCGCTCGCGCCGGCCTTGAGCTCTCGTTGATCCAGGCGTGAAAGCTTTCCGTAGGCTGGAAACTTTCCGATGGCGAAGTAGATGGAGCCGTCTTCGCCCCGATACGCCACCCCTTTGTCCAGCAGCGCGGTCGTCAAGGCGATCATCGGACCCACGTATTCGGTCGCGCGCGGATAGGTATGCGCCGGCCGGATGCGCAGATAGTTCCGGTCCTCGAAAAACGCCTTCGCGAAAGGCTCGACATGATCCCGTAGCCGCACACCACGCTGACGCGCCGCGGCGATCGTGCGATCGTCCACGTCGGTCAGGTTCATGATATGGAAGACCTCGTAGCCGCTCACTTCAAGCCAGCGGCGCAGCAGGTCCTCGAACAGGAACGTCCGGAAATTTCCGATGTGAGCGTAGTTGTAGATCGTGGGACCGCAGGTGTACAGCGTCACCTTGGGCGGCTGGAGCGGCTCGAATGTTTCGATGGAGCGGCTGAGCGTGTTGTAGAGCCGCAAGCTCACAGGCCGGCCCTCAGGGTTTGCGACGTGGGGGCCTTGTCTCCGTCGGTGACGCTTGGGGGTGGCGGTACCGTCAGGGGCTGCGGCACCAAAGGCACGGCGGGCAGCCGGATGCCGTCGGCGTCGAATCTGACCTTGAGCCGGCGCCGGAGCTCGCGCGAGAGTCCCCATTGCGCGCCAGGTTGAGTCCGCGCGACCACCCGCACCACGATGCGATTGTCGCCTATCGATTCGACCCCCCACACCTCGGGGGTGCCATCCAGCATGGGCTTCCACTCCTCGTCTTCCATCAATCGGGCAGTCTCATCCTTGGTGGCAGCGAGGACCCGATCCACATCTTCGGCCACTCCTACTCCGACGTCGATCACAGCGCGGCCCCACCCGGCGGTCTTATTGCTCACCATCTTGATCTCGCCGTTCGGGATGATGTGCCTGGTACCCTCGAGATCCCGTAGCACGACGACACGCAGTGTGAGATGCTCGACCACGCCCGACTTCCCGCCAATTTCGATCACGTCGCCTAAGGCAAACTGGTTTTCCATGAGCAGGAAGAAGCCGGTGATCACGTCCTTGACGAGGCTCTGCGCGCCGAAGGAAACAGCCAGGCCCAGGATGCCCGCGCCGGCCAGAAGCGGGCCGATCTCGATGAAGAGGTTGAGGCTGAGGAAGATCGCGACCGTCACGACCATGGTACTGCCCAGATTCCGCAGTAACCGGGCGAGCGTCATCCCCCGCTTTTCGCGGAGGGTGGTGATACTCGGATCATGATCGTCGACCATGCTCTCGATGCGCCGCGCGGCGAGGCGGGTGAGCCGCAGGGCGAAATAGGCAAGCACCCAGATGCTGATGACCTGGGCGAACTTCCGGACGATCTCTTCTCCGTCCAGGCGAACAAAGTCCGTCAGCAGTCGGCGGAAGAGTTCCGCCACCTGGTGCAGCGTTCCCTGGATCGTCAACTCGAGGAGCACGCCGCTAAGCTATGAGCCCTTCCATGACACAGTCAATCGGTTGTGAGAGCGTGAAATGATCAACAGTTAGGAACGACGTGTGCTGGCGGAGATCAATTCGGCGGGCGTGTCTCAGCGGGAGGCGGCGCCTCAAAGCCGGGCGGTCGGTCTGACGTGCTGCACCTGCTTGGTTGCTCGCCCTTGCAGTACGGCGTTCACCAGCGGTGTGGGGTCAAAGCGAACCGGATCGGTAACAGGGAGACCGGTCTCCCGAGTCGCCGTCTCGCAGGCGTGAATAGCAGCGGCATCGGGCAGATCGTACGTGTTGAGGCAGATACCCAGGACCCGGGTGGGGTGCACCATCGAGCCGATCGCCTCATAGACCTTCACATAGTCAGCGAGTGATGGAATGCGAAGCCAGTCAGCCTCACCATAATCCCCAATGTATTCCCGGCTCGCCTGATGGCAGAGAATCAATCCATCCGGACAGGCGCCGTGAAGAAGCCCGAGCGTCACACCGGAATAGCCTGGGTGATTGATGCTCCCCTGTCCTTCTACCAGCACCACGTCCGCGTCGCGCGCGCCCTCGAGCGTAATCCTTTCGGCGGCGCCGGCGATGAAGTCCGCAACCACGGCATCCACCGCGATACCCCATCCTTCCAGCATGATCCCCGTCTGGCCGGTAGCGACGAATCGGGTGCGCACGCCGCGGACGTTCAGCTCGCGGGTCAGCTCGAGCTGAGCAGTCATCTTCCCGACGTTGCAATCGGTCCCCACCGTGAGAACGACGTAGGCTTCGACTTTTTTCACCAGACCTGACGCGACGGGCAGATCTGCAGGCGGCCGCCTGAGATCGAAAATCTGGCGGCCCGCGCCCTTGGCTTTCCCCGCGAGCACCGGATCGTCGCTCAGAAATGTGTGTAGGCCGCTTACCAAATCGCATCCTGCGTCGAGAGCTTCCGCCAGCCAGCTTCGCCACTCATCGGGCAGCCGCCCTCCCACCGGCGCAATCCCGACCAGCACGGTGTTGGCGCCCAGGGCCAGGCCGTGACGCACCGAGTCAACGATGGGAATCGCGCCACCGAAACCGAGCGCTGATTCGACGGTCTGCCCCGCGAAGCGCCGGTCCATGACGGCCACGACCCGCTCGGGCTGAAACCGGATGATAGCGTTGGCTGTCTTCGAGCTCATGGGGCCGAAGTCGCCGTCGGCGATGATCAGATAGCGGATTTGACTCATGGGGCGGAAGCGTTCGGCGGGGCCGCTCTCATCGAACGACCCCGCCGTATCGGTGACAGGCAGTGTGTCAGGGCTTGGTGTCTCCGCTGCTTTCCTCGATCACCTCGGCGTCGTGCACGCCATTAGCACCCGTGCCCAGCTGTTTCGCCCGGTTGGCGCCACCCGGCAAGAGTCCCATACGCTGCTTGAGTGCCAGCAGCTGCTGGTCGGCGGTACCATGGTACTCGAGCGCCTCGAACTGTTTCGCGAGGGTGTCGCCGGAGACCTCTTCCTGCAGCTCGGCCGCCGCGAGGGCCTTCCGCTCGGTCGCTTCGATCTTCTCGGCCATCCGATCAAAGGACTCGAACGCACTCCGGTCCGACATGCCGGACATGGTCTCCTGAATGCGCTGCGTGGCTTCGGCCCGCTTGGCGCGCGCGATCAGAATGTTCTTCTTCCGCTTGGCCTCTTCGATCTTGTCGTTGAGCTGCCGCAGCGCGAGCTTGAGCTGCTCGGTCTCGGCCTTGTGCTTGAGCCAGGTCTCGTGCAGCTGCTGGGCACCTTGCAGTTGCTCGTTGTAGCGCATGAGCGCCTGCTTGGCGAGATCGTCCCGATTTTCCTGCACCGCCAGCATGGCGCGCCGTTCCCAGTCCTCGGCCTGCTTCTTCATCGCCTCGGCGTCGGACTGGAGCTTCTTCTCGTCTGCGATGGCGGAGGCGACCTGCTGCTTGGCCTTGGCCAGCTGCGTCTTCATGTCGACGATCAGCTGGTTCAGCATCTTCTCCGGGTTTTCGGCCCGGGTGATCAGGTCGTTGATGTTGGACCGAATCATGGTGGACAGCCGGTCGAAGATTCCCATCGCGGATCAGCCTTCCCGGTAGGGCGCCAGGGCGCCCAGGTGCGTGGCGAGGGCCAGCGTGATCGAGTCGAAGCTGGCCTCGAACTCACTGAAGTCCAGGTTTTCCAGCTCGAGCGTGTCGGTGAGGACGATGTCGTCCCCCTCCAGGCCGTACGACCCGTGCACCAGCTCGCGTGCGTTCAGTTCGAGCAGCTGCCGAAACAGCTCGCTGCGCCGCGGCTCGCTGACCGGCAGCTCCATCACCCGTACCCGCAGGATGACCACCGGCGGCGCGTAGTGCACCACCACCTCGGCGCCCTCCGAGGTGCGGACCCGCCACAGATTCGGCTCGAGCTCCTCAACGGCCGCGGAGCCGCCTTCGAGACGATCGAGCCAACCCTGGATGTCTTCGCGAGTGATCATGCGTTGCTCCTCCCGGGGAGCCGTTCCGCTTGCTCGGTCTTCGCCAGCAAACGCTCGGCGAAATCTAATCGCTCCTCTACCTCAGCCAACCGCCCTTTCACCGCCTCCAACTCCTCGAGTACCCCCGGATCCGGCGGAGCAGACCCCCGAACACGATCAGCGAGCGCATGCCCGAGCGGGCCACGGACCAGCTTCACTAGCACCACGGCCAAGACAATGGCGAGAATGACCAGGACATCGTTGTTCACGGCTGGCGTCGACTCCTAGCTCTCGAGACGATCCGGTTCCCCTTGCTTCGTCAACATTCTCTCCGCGAAGTCGACCCGTTCCTCCAGCTCCGAAATCCGGTCCTGCATGGCTGTCAAGCGAGCCTCCGTGTTGGCCGCTTCATGGCCGGCTCGTTTCGATACCTGGCGAATCCAGGAACGTCCCGTCGGGAGAGCGAATACCACGGTCACGGCGCTGATAACCGCGGCCGTCGTGGTCCAGACGATAAGCTCCATCATGCCGTCGAGTCCCATGCACGCCTTCCATCTACGGCTGCAGCCGGTCCGGCTCCCGATGTTGCGCCATCACGCGCTCCGCGAAATCGACTCGTTCCTCCAACTCCGCCATCTGGCCACGCAGCTCCTCCATTGCCTGGACCAGCGCCTCATTGTCCCCTGCCTCCTGCCGCCCCTCGATACGCCGCGCCAAGGCCTTTCCCAACGGACCGCGCAGTATCACCGCCGCCGCGACGAACGCCGTAATGCCGACCGGAATCGCGAAGTCCTCTCCCACGTTCACTGCGACAATCGTGAACCCGATCGCCAGAAAGCACCCGATCAAACAGATCGTGACTAGGACCGGATTGTCTGCGTCCTTCCGACTCATTCGCTTCCTCGTGGGCCCGGCAGCCGACTCGCAGCCTCGCTTCGGGTCAGCAGCCGCTCCGCAAAGTCCAGCCGCTCCTCGAGCTCAGCCAATCGGCCCTGGGCTGCTTCGAGCTCTGAAACGCGCTGCTCGAGTTGTTGGATTCTGGCATCGTTCTCCGGCGGCGTCGAAGCGCCTGCTCCGAGCTCCATGGCCCGTGCCAGTCCTTTGCCGACCGGTCCGCGGAGAATCGCGGTGCCGGCCACCGCGGCGGTGATCACGATGGTGATGACGATCGGAGCTACATCACCGGGTGGAATTGCCATGTACTCGAATCTCTCTCAGGAAGCAGGGAGCCGGGTCGGCTCATTGCGCTGCGCCAGCAGCCGCTCCGCAAAATCCACCCGCTCCTGCAGCTCCGACACCTCATCCCGCAATCGTTGCAGCTCCTCTTGCATCGCCGGATCCGGAGCCGCCGCCGGCT
>JBKPOS010000031.1:0-6332 GCA_046733215.1 Gemmatimonadota bacterium | reverse complement strand
GCGGCGTCGCGTCCGTGCAGGTCGAGAGCTTGAACGCCCAGAGTGGTCGCGAGAATGTGAGTAAAGATTTTCATACGGCAGGCTCAGGTGGCGTCACCGGTGATGCAGTGCGTTCCTCGTGCCGGACCAGCGCGAGCAATCCCAGGCCGGCGGCGATCCAGAGCATGTCGCGGGCGCGACTCACTACGGCGGTGTACACGCCGGCGCGGGGATCCAGACCGGCGAGAGCGAACAGGGCGTAGAGCGAACCTTCCTTCGTGCCTAGCTCATAGGGCACCAGAAAGAGCGCGTTCTGTATCAGCGACGAAAGCCCTCCGATCATGAACGCCTTGAGGAAGGTTGTGTTGATACCCACACCGATGCAGATGAGCCAGTACTCGACCATCCAGAGCGAGCGGCTCAGATATTCGAGGGCCAGCGCGCTCCAGAAGCGCTGCGGTGATGCCTGATAGAAAGCCGCGATCTGCTGGTCCATCTCGGCCAGTACTGCGCGATGAGGCTCGAGCCGAGTGGCAAGTCGTGATAGGAGGGGCGTCCGGTGAAGCAGATCGAGGAGCCGCTCCAGTCCGCCTCGCGCGTGGCCCGAGAGAACCAGCGCGGCGAGAGCGCTGACGATCGCCAGCGCCCCGACCAGCGGCGCCACCACCGCTCTGGTCCGCGGCAGCATGGCCAGGGCCAGGCACAGCGCAGTGAGCCACACCAGCAGCAATGCGAGCGAGTGCAGCATTTTGTGCAGCACTACCGAGCTGGCCGCTCGGCGGCGGCCGAGCCAGCGCGAGAGCGCCGCGATCCGAAACGGCTCTCCCCCGGCGTTGATCATGGGTGTCACGAAATTGAGTGAAAAGCCCGACACCGTGATCGCGTAGGTCCGCCAGAAACCAGGCCGTTGGCCGTCACCCATCGTCAGGCGCCAGGCGGCTACGTTGGCGGCGTAGGCAACGCCATAAAGCAGCAGGATCGGAACGAACAGCCAACCGACAGCCGCGGCATTGTCCAGCACGCGGGCCGGCCCGATCCGAGCCACCAGCAAAGAGAAGACTGCTGCACCGACAATCAGCAGAGCCAGCTGAACACGCCGACTCATGCCGGGACCGCGAGCCCGCCCCCGCTGTGGAGAGACGAGTACGCCATAGACAGGAGGTCGGCTACCTTCGCGATGTCGTTCAGCGGCTCGAGATCCCCGGTGTCCATCGCGCACGCGAAGGCGGCAAACAGATCGGCGAACCAGGTTGCGTAGGACTCCTTGCGCAGCTCGGCGGTATGGTCGAAGGCGGTGGTCTGCCTGGCCCGTTCGAGTGTCAACAGCCCGGCATTCCATTCGATCGTCCCGCTGTCGCCGATGAAGCGAATGCGATTTTCCCGGGCGCGGCCGGCCCACGTGAGGAAGATCTTGGCAATGCGGCCGGGGAATTCCAGTAACACATGGGCTGTGTCTTCCACGTCGTACGCCGAGTGTCGGAGTCGTCCCGCCCATGCGGTCACCTGGCTGGGCGGTCCGGCGACGTCGAGCAGTTGGTAGAGCAGGTGAGTTCCGTGGTCCAGCAGCACGCCACCCCGCGCCGCCGCCGCCCGCCCTCTCCAAGGGAATCGATCGGTGCCAGAGCCGAGATCTGCGGCGAGACGGTACACGTCGAACTCCGCCAGATACCAGCGGCCGATCGCGCCCTGATCCAGCCACTCCCGGATTCGTCGCCAGGCTGGATTGAAGCGATACTGATGACACGGCATCACGATCCGATTGGCGGCGCTCGCTGCGCAGCGGATCTGTTCTGCCTCGTCAGGAGTAAGAGCGACGGGTTTCTCACAGAGCACGTGCATGCCGTGCTTCAACGCCCACAGCGTGAGACCGAGATGGGAGGACGTCGGAGTGCAGATGTCGACAAAGTCCAGGTCCAACTCGGCCAGAGGCGCCAAATCGGAGTAGATCGGAATGCCGGCAATTTCCGGTTTGGGCGCGGGATCGACCGCCGCCACGATATCGAGCCGGTTGGACGCTTGCGGCAGCCGGAATGCCGGCAGATGGGACTGGAGAGCGATGCCTCCGAGCCCGATGACAGCGCCGCGATAGCGACGCTCACGCAGTTCGCGCATGCGGCCTCGTCGGAGCGGCGACAACGTGGAGCATTGCGCGCGCCGCACGCTCCTGCCCGAATACCAGACCAAGCAGAATCAGGTTGAGGGGGCCGGCCGTAAGCCAGAAAAAGCCGGCAGGCCAGCCCGGAACCGCGGTCAGCGCCAACAGAAGAAACCGCATGTTCTGCCCGATCCAGGCGCAGCGGACCACGTTCGGCGTGGTCCGATTGCGGTAGCCGTGTCTGAAAGGCTCCGCGATGTCGGCTCCGGCGGCCCGTACCAGCTCAGCCGTGCGGGGGAAGAGCCAGGCTTGCCGCCGAACGTAGTCGCGATAAAGCAGGGCGCCTATGCGCTGGGGCAGCGACCGAGGCGTCGATCGATCGATCGTCTCAGGCAGATCGAGCTCGCTGCCTCGACCGACTCCCAGGTACAGGTAAGCCTGGCGGATGAAATCGACGGCCGCGCTCTGGAACGAGTGGCTCACACCGGCGAGGGCGGCGAGCACCAGAGCTTCCCAACCGGATCCGCCGAGTGCCAGGCGAGCCAGCAGATGCAGGTACAGATTGATGAACCGGAGATTGTCGGCTACGCCATCGAGGATTCGCCCGAATCGGGTCGACGTTCCCCGCATGCGCGCGAGCTGGCCGTCGGAGCTGTCGAGAACGTCGGACAGAACGAAGAGGGCCACACCAATTCCATTCAGGGCCGGACTGGCGTAGAACATGAGGTGACCGGCCAGCAGCCCGATCACCAGGCTTGCCATCGTCACTTGGTCGGGGCTGACGCGGGTCGTGCGGAGCCCGTTCGCGAGCCTGAATCCCAACGGCCGAAAGAAGTGGAGGTCGATCCACTCTTCTACCGCTTCGCCCTTAGCGGCGAATGCGATCGGTGGCGTCACTCAGCACGTCCTTGAGAACGGCCAATGCATGCATGGCCTGTTCTTCCGAAATCACGAGTGGGGGATTGATGCGCACCTCGGGATTGTAGATCATGGCCAGCACTCCCCGGGCGAGCAGCGTGTCGAAGATCCATCGAGTCGTGGTCTTGTCGAGCAGCTTGCGGCTGCCTGGGAAAACCAGGTCCATTCCGATCATGAGCCCACGACCGCGGACGTCGCTCACGATAGGCAGCTCGCCCTCCCAACTCTGCATCTCCGCCAGCATTCTCGCGCCCAGCTCGCGACTGTGGGTGACCAGATCGTCCTCGAGGATGGTCTCGATGGTGGTCCGGGCGGCGCATGCCGCCAGCGGATTTCCTCCATAGCTCGAGGAGCTCCCGCTCGGGTTGGCCCATGGCTTCGCAAACGCCACCGATTCGCGCGTGATCACCCCGCTCATGGGGAATCCACCACCGAACCCTTTCCCCACCAGCATGATGTCCGGCACCACCGCTTCGTGCTCTACGCCGAACATTCGTCCAGTGCGGCCGAACCCGCAGATCATCTCGTCGGCGATGAGCAGTGCCCCGACGTCATCGGCGAGCTTACGAAGCGCCTTCAGGTAACCCAATGGCGGCACCACGTTACCCGCAGTGCCCTGAATGGGCTCCACCAGAATGGCGGCGAGATCACCGGTCGTCTCGACCTCGAGCTTCCGGCGGAGAAAACCGAGACAGTGCCACTCACAGGAGGGAAAGGTCTTGTCAAAGGCACAGCGGGAGCACGACGCGTACGGACTCGAGTAGGCGCCTGGCATCAGCGGACCCAGCCCGTGCTTGAAATTGCCGCTCAAGAGCGGCAGCACACCCCCGGTCTTGCCATGAAAGCCGCCCCAGAACCCAGCGATCTCCGTTTTGGAGGTGTAGGACTTCGCCAGCCGAATCGCGGCCTCGACCGCCTCGGCTCCGCTCGAGTAGAGCTGCGTCCGGTTGAGA
Source organism: Gemmatimonadota bacterium (assembly GCA_046733215.1). Lineage (GTDB taxonomy): Bacteria > Gemmatimonadota > Gemmatimonadetes > Gemmatimonadales > GWC2-71-9 > DASQPE01. Next base: position 2,387 of record JBKPOS010000031.1, on the reverse strand, counting down.
TCGCCCGGCGTGATCTCGGCGATCAAACGAACGAGCCCGGCCCGGTGCTCCGAGGTGAAGCTCCCCACATGAATCCGGGCCAGCTGTCGCTGCATGGCCGAGACGTAGCGGGGATGCGAGTACCCAAGGCTCGCCACGCCGACGCCGGCCAGGAGATCGATGTACCGATTCCCATCTACATCGTAGAGCAAGGCGCCTTCCCCTCGATCCATCGTGAGCCGGGTGAAGAGCGCCACACTCTGAGTGCCGGGCGCGAGATGGGCGGCTTCCGCTTCGAAGTAGGCTCGCGAGCGGGGACCGGGAATCTGAAGCAGGGGTTCCACGGCGGTCATGCGGCCACTCCGTGCTGTGCTTGCCGATGCACGAAGTCCGCAATCGCAAGAGCGGCCTCCCCGCGGTACGGTGCAAAGCTTGGCCAGTCGTTCAGATCGATGAGCACCGGTTGCTCGGGTAGCGGCAGCGCCACGTCGCCGCCGAACACCTGAAGGCCGAGCACCTCTGCTGCGGTAAATGCGAGCGTGCGGAGCCGCGCCTCGTCCACGACAGGAGTCGGGCCGGCCGGCCCCAGCTTCGCATCGTAGAATCGGAAGAAGCGATGATCTGCCACACCATAGAACTTGAGGATCGGCCCGCGCACGTGCTCCTGGACCGCCACCCGGGTGATCCCGCGCGCGGCGAAGCGCGCCAGCGCAGCGAATACGTGATCTGCCCGGGCGAGCACCACATCCTCGCTGGTCTCGGCGTGCACATCGCCGCGTTTGATCCAGACGCTCTGATGCATCCCGACGAACTGGGATAGCGCAAGCGCATCTTCACCGTTGAGCCAGGTCGGAACAATCAGCGTGCGAGGAAATGGGACGCCGCTATCGCTCAGCTTGCGGACCAGCCGGTGGCGGTGGCAGGCGAGAACGCTGCTCGGTGTGTTCACCAGCATCGCGCCGGCGCGTTCGAGACTCACCAGCTGCTCCGACGCAGCCGCACCCTGGCACATGTTGAGATAGAGGTCAGCGGGAGGGACTGGTTGGGTCTCGAGGAATGCTTCAGTGCAGCGAGTGAGGCGCCAGCCTCGCTGCTCCAGAGAAAGCGCGACCGCGTCCATGATGGCCGCGTCGTTCGTCAGGTGCTGCTGGGGCGAGTATGTCGGCTTACGTTGCAGCGCGACACAATGTCCCACTCGCTCGCGAATTGGCGACAATCTGTCTCCTCGGTGGCGGCTCAGGCCATGCACGAACCTCCTTTCTCGCAGGAGTCTTGCCATGCATTGGCGAGCTCGAGATCGCGGCGGCGGTCCAGGTCGATGATTTTCTCAATTTCGATGGCGCGAACGTCATGACCCGTCAGCACCAACGCGCGCAGGAACGTGCGCATGCGATCGACAGAGGCAGCGACTGCGGCGTGGGCGACGGTGCGGGCGCGAGAGCTGAAGCCGTAGGCGCCGCCGGTCACGGTGACAGGCCGCATCGGGCGATCGCCGATGGCGATCACCCGCGTGTCGTAGTCGACCGCGGCGAACAACGGTCGTTCGTCGTCGATGAATGGAGTCACGGCAAGCACGGCATCGGCTCCAGCGGCCAATCGGCGATCGACACCATGGTAAAACCGGCTCCAATCGGACGGCCGCATGACCGTATCCACCATGGTGCAAAGCACCGGCCCTTGGGGAATCACCGCGAGTCCCTCGACCAGCGTATGGAGCGACGACGGCGTGCGGCAGGTCTCGACGACGTAAGGAATGCGAAGCTCCGCGAGATCAGGGATAATCGGCTCGAGATCGACTCCCTCGCGAACCATACAGGTAAGCGACTGACAGCCCAGTTCCTCGAGCCGGCGCGCCAGCCGAAGGAGCTGAGGCACTCCTGCCACTGGGACCAACGCCTTGGGCCCTGCTATGCCGTCTGCGGCGAGACGGCTGCCTTCTCCGCCGGCGAGAATCAATCCGTGCATGTGGTGAGCACCGCAAGCAACTGAGTAAGCCGGGCGATACGCTTATACGCCGCAGAATCGCTCGGCGCCGGACGCTGAGGGTCGGCCAGCCAGCACGCGCCGAGTCCGAGAGCTGCCGCCGGGCGAATGTCATTCTCGAAGTTGTCTCCTACCATCCAAGCCGCGGGCGGCGCGATGCGCAGCATCTCCAGCGTTGTTTCGAAGATTCGGGGATTAGGTTTGGCCCATCCCACCCGCATCGAATCGACCGTGACCGAGAAGAAGCGAAGCAGATCCAGCTCGGCGAGACAGGGATCCAGGTTGCCGGTGAAGTTGGATACCACTCCCAGCCGGTAGCGGTCGCTCAACCTTTCGAGGGTGGACCGGTTGCGATCAACGACTGCGATCGAATCGCAGTGGAAACGCTGCGCCACACAACCAAGGTCGATGGAGCCGCCGTCCGG
>JBKPOS010000030.1:0-13210 GCA_046733215.1 Gemmatimonadota bacterium | reverse complement strand
TGCGGTGGCAGCGGGCCTCGATCTGGAAGGGTTTGAGGGGTGGCCTGCCCCGTTTCACACCCTCGACCACACTCGGCCCGGCGATCTGCCCGACGCCATCGTGGCCGCCATCCGGGTTGGTTTTCGAAAGCTCACTGGGAGTGCGCAGCAGGTCCTCGCGTCAGCCGCATTGCTGGGCGATCGGATGCAGCCGGGTCAGCTCGCCTGGATCGCGAAGCTCGACGCCGAACAGATCTCGACGGCGCTGGATGAGCTCGAGTGGTCACGTTGGCTCGTGGCCGATCCGCGCGGCTATGGGTTTGTTGCTCGAATCGTTCGTGAGGTGATCGGGCAGGACATGCTAACGCCCGGTCAGCGCCAGCGCATAGCGCAGCGGGTGTCGCAGTGGATTCCGCCTGAATCGGAATCCGGTCAAGCACGGCTCTAGGCTCTTGACTCCGGCTTTACCGGAAGAGAGCAGCGTACTTCCGTCTCAGTGAATGCAGCATTCGGGCGTTGGAAGCCGGGCCCTGTCCGCGAACCTTAGAGGCGGAAGATCTCGCATGAAGCGTCCATCAGAAATCATCGGGCTTGCCTGGCTACGACGAATAGCCTGCGCACTTTTCGTCATCCAGCTGACCGCCTGCTCGAGTTGGCGCGTAGAGCAGGTTTCGCCTGCGCAACTCGTGACGGAGAAGTCGCCTCACGAAGTAAGAATCAGCCGGGTCGGCCATGCCCCATTGGTCGTAGCGAAACCGACCATTGTGGGCGACAGCCTCGTCGGCGTCGCCCAGGGTGCGACGCATGGCGTGCCACTGGCAGACATCACCGCCATAGCGACCCGTCACGGTGACCCTCTGACGAGCAGTCTGCTCGGAGTTGCCATCGCGGGCACTGTACTCGCGATCACGGTCGCCGTGGCAGCGTCCAACTGCGATTGCGGAGCTTTCTGAGGAAGCGACTTCCGAGGCAACTCGCGGCAAGCGGTGCCGGTCAAAGCACCGATGCCGGGTCGCGGTCGACCACGACACGAATGTCGCCCGCCCGCGTGAGCCGCCGCGCGCCAAAGCGCACGATCCGGCCTACGGCACGCGATGGACCCTTGAGTAGAACATGCCACCGCCACCGTTCCTTGATTCGCGCCAAAGGACACGGAGCCGGACCCAGGACCTCGAGCGGCAGCGCGTACCGCGAGACCAGCGCCGCGCACCAGTCGGCCACTTCCGCCGCCCGCCGGCCGACCGCCGCTTCGTCAGGGCCCGACACGACCAGGTTCGCAAGCGAAACGACCGGCGGATAGGGCGGCGCACGCCGCAACACCAGCTCGGCCTGCAAGAAGCCTTCAGTATCGTGCCGGCCCGCGTGGACCAGGGCGTGGTGACTCGGGCTTCGAGTCTGCACCAGCACCTGCCCGCCCTTCGGACCCCGTCCCGCCCGGCCCGCCACCTGAGCAACCAGCTGAAACGTCCGTTCCGCCGAGCGAAAGTCGGGGAGGTACAGGCCGGTATCCGCGTCCACCACGCCGACCAGCGTCACGTTGGGAAAGTCGAGCCCCTTGGCGATCATTTGCGTTCCGACCAGCAGGTCGACCTCTCGCCGCTCGACCGCTCCAAGAATGCGCTGGTGCGACCACTTCGTGCTGGTCGAGTCCAGATCCATGCGGGCAACACGGGCTTCGGGAAAACGCTCGGTCAGCAGCCGCTCGAGCTGCTGCGTCCCGACTCCACGCATCTCCTGCACGACATGACCGCAGACAGGGCACCGCATGACCAGCGCTTCTTCATGGCCGCAGTAGTGGCACCGAAGCGCTTCCGGGGTCCGATGGATCGTGAGCGAGACGGTGCAGCGTGGACATTGGCGAACGTTGCCGCAGTCGGGACACTGAAGAAAGGCCGCCCATCCTCGGCGGTTGAGCAGAAGAAGGGCCTGCTCTTCCCGCGCCAGCGCCCCGCTAACCGCTTCGTCCAGCCTGGTGGACCATGGTACCGCTCCTGTGCCGGATACCCGCGGCGCAATTTTGAGGTCGATCAGCTCCACCGGTGGCAGCGGTCGCGTTCCCACCCGCTGGGGAAGCCGGATGAGACTGAGTTGCCCGCCGGCGACCTGCGCCATGGTCTCGAGGGCCGGGGTCGCGCTCCCAAGGACCAGTGCGGCGTCTTCGAGACGGGCTCGCACGGCAGCGACGGCGCCCGCGTGATACCTGGGTGCCTCCCCGTTCTTGTACGTCGCCTCGTGTTCCTCATCCACGACCACGATGCCCAGGTTTGGCACCGGGGCGAAAATGGCGGAGCGCGCGCCGACTGCCACGCGCCGTTCGCCACGCCGGAGAAGACGCCAGGCATCTGCCCGCTCTCCATCGGACAACCCGCTGTGAAGCACGGCAACCTGATCTCCGAACGCACCCCGGAAGCGACTCACGGTTTGCGGCGTCAGCCCGATCTCCGGTACCAGCACGATTGCGCTCCGTCCCGCAGCGAGCACCCGACGAACCGCCTCGAGATACACCAGGGTCTTGCCGCTCCCGGTCACACCGAACAGCAGCGCACCCTTTCCAGGGGGAAGCGAAGCGACCGTGGCGAGGGCCGCCTGTTGATCCGGAGTGAGCGGCGAGGGCGGCGGCGAAGCAGGCGTGTCCGCGAAGGGATCGCGCACTCGTTCGGCGGACTCCATGCGGGCCAGGTGCCCCTTCACCAGCCCTCGAATGACGGTGTCGCTGAAGCCGAGTTGCTCGACCACGTGACGCACCGGAGCTCTCCCGCCCAGGCCTTCCAGCGCTTCATAGAGAGCGCGCTGTCGTGCCTTTCGCTTGAACAGAGCGTCCCGCTCCAGCAGCGATGGCGACTCGCCGGCAAGTGTCAGCAGCCGCTCGGTCGCGCGGTCGGCAGCGGTGTCCGGAGGCTCGACGCGGAGGGTTACGGCACCCACCCGCGCAAGTCGGTCGACTGCGTCCCACACCGGGCGTTTGAGCGCACGAGCGATCGCGGAAACGGCAGCCTCCCCTCCCCGTTCAGCCAGCCAATCGAGGACGTCCCCGGCAAGGCCACGCGTCAACGGTCCGGTCGAGAGGCGGGTTACGATGACTTGCGACTGACCCCACATCCCTCCGGGCAGGACCGCTCGCAGGGTGAGGCCGATCGGAGCGCCGTAGTATTCCGCGATCCAGCCCGCAGTGCGCAACAGCGGCAACGGAAGCGCCGGCTCGTCATCCGGTGCAGCCAGGAGATCGCGTGCTGCAACGACGGGCGTCTCTTCGCTGAGCTCGACCACGATCGCGATCAGCTCCCGATCGCGCAGGGGGACGACCACCCGAGCCCCCGGCACGACGCGGTCGGCCAGGGCCTCGGGTATCCGGTAGGTGTAGGTCGAATGAAGGGGAAGCGGAAGCGCGACGTGCGCGTAGACGGTCATCGCGCTCGAACGCCGAGCCCCGGTCCGGAGGGAAGGACAATACGGCCGCGCTCGATGGTAGCGCCCGCAAACGGATCCGCCGCGAGCAGCGCAGCACCATCGAGATCCACGATATCCACCAAAGGCGTGAAGTGCGCCGCGGCGGTAATCGCGATGGAGGATTCGATCATGCAGCCTACCATGACCATCATGCCGTTCGCCCTGGCCACCGCGATCATCCGCAATGCCTCACGGAGACTGCCGCATTTGGCCAGCTTGATATTGATACCGTCTACCGCACCGACCAGGGGAGGAATGTCGGTGGCGACAAGGCAGCTCTCGTCCGCGATCACCGGAATGCGCGCGACTCGACTGACTGCGGCGAGCCCGTCGAGATCATGCGCCGGAAGCGGCTGCTCCAGTACCGTCACACCGAACTCTTCAAGAATCGGGAGCATGCGGATCGCCTGCTTCCGGGTCCAGCCGCAGTTGGCGTCCACCCGAAGCTCCTTGTCGGTGGCCCCACGGATGGTGCGCAGGATCTCGTCGTCGCGATTGGTCCCGAGCTTCACCTTGAGGACCGGGTAGGGCTCGGCTTCGAGCACCTTCGCACGCATCTTGTCAGGCGTGTCGAGCCCGATGGTAAAGGTCGAGATCGGCGTGGCTTTGGGGTCGAGACCCCACATGCGGTAAAGCGGCACATTCAGTCTCTTCCCCACCAGATCGTGGAGAGCAGTCGAGATGGCTGCACGGGCCGACGGATTGTCGGAGAGAGTGTTCCGGAGGGCGCGCTCCGTGCTCTCGAGGTCGAATGGGTCTTGCGGAAGCTGCGGCGCGTAGAGTCCGAGCGCCGCGAGCACCGTTTCAGGGCTCTCCCCGTAGTACGTCGTCGGCGCAGCCTCGCCCCATCCCACACATCCGTCGTCGTCGCGGACTCTGACCCACACCGTGTGGTGCAGTGCCTGCCCTCCGCGCGCAATCAGAAAAGGATGCCGCGTAGTGAGCTCGAGGATCTCGGCTTCCAGGTGGAGCGCCACGATTACTCTCCCAACGCGTGAATGTGGGCGACGGCACCGGCTGCGAGCCGGGCAGGAATGTATCCCCCCTCGAGCAGCCCCACGATCGGGGCACTCGGCATGCGGTCGCGTATGCGTCGTGTCAGGTCGGCGTAGTGCGCAGGCTCGAGCGTAAACCCGCCCAGCGGATCGCCCCGCATTGCGTCGAATCCGGCCGAGATGAGCACCAGGTCCGGGCTCCATGCCGTGGTCGCTGCGACGATCGCGGCCCAAAGATCCGTAACGTACAGCTCGGCTGGCTTGCCCGGACCTCGGGGGACGTTGAAGACATTGCCTACGCCACGTTCGTCCGCCGAGCCGGTGCCGGGGTACCAGGGTGACTGATGCAGCGACACGTAACGAATCGTCTCATCCTGCTCCACCAGTGCCTGCGTGCCGTTGCCGTGGTGCACATCCCAATCGATGATCAGCACGCGCGCGCGTCCGAGTGTTTGCGCGTGGCGGGCCGCCACGACGGCATTGTTGATCAGGCAAAATCCCATTCCCACCGAGGCGAGGGCATGGTGTCCCGGTGGTCGGACCGCGGCGAAGGCATGGCCGGTACCGGCATGAGCGTAGTCGACGCCGGCCATCACGGCGCCGGCTGCTCCCAGCGCGGCGGCCCAGCTCGATCGATTGAGGATCGTGTCGAGAAAGAGAGCGCCCCCGCCGGACTCGCTCAGTACCTGCACCGAGCGCAGGTAGCCCTCCCGATGCACGGCCAGCAATGAGGCCTTCTCCGCCGGGCTCGCGTCGCTCGGCGCCATCCCTTCCTGTTGAATCCGGTCGAGCAGGACCCGGAGCCGTGCAGGTGTTTCCGGATGATCCGGTCCGGGATCGTGGAGCAGGCAGTCCGGATGGGTAAAAATCGCGACCGGCACCGCTCAGTTCCCGCGAAGGAGCTCCCGCAGGGACTCGGTCTCGTCCCGGAGCGCGCGCCGCGCCTCGGCGATTTCCGCCAACTGCCGCTGATGCCAGCGCCAGTAGAGCAACACGAGACCGGACGAGACGAACAGCGCCGCACCAATCAAGGCGAGCAGCGGATGGTGAGACCAGATTCCGAACACCAGCAGCGCGGCACCGTCGAAGCCGAGAAAGGCCGAAGCGAGGAGTGTGAGAGTGCGATTGGCACTGCGGGTGAGTAACACCGGCTACCTCACCGGGCGACGGCGGCGGGGAAGCACGATGAGCGCCGCGTTGGGCGGAATGCCGGCCTCCTTGAGGCTGCTGGATTCGTCCAGGATCTCCGCGCCGCGAAACTTGACGACGTACTCGCCCGGATCTCGCTGGATTCGCGTGCGCGTCAGCGCCTCGCGTTTGAGATCGGCCAGCGAGGTGGACGGCTGGACGTCGAGCGGCACCGCATCCCACACATCCGCGACGGTTACTCGCACCGGGAAACTCGCGTTCATGCGGAGCGGTCGGCGGGCGCCGGCAGCGTCGAGAGAAACCGATCTACTGCCTGGTCGAACAGAAGCGTGGAACCCCGCACCTTGGTCCCCTCGGGTCCGCTGATCGCGGCGATCGCGATCTCTTCCCCACCCTGGCCACGCAGCACCAGAAAGTTCGAGCCTTCCTTCTCGGGATAAGCCGCCGCCAGTGGTATTCGCTCGGCGAAAAACCGTTTGGCCCGGAGAAGCACCTCTGCCGCGCTCAAGCTTGTCACGGTCTGATAGGTCATGGTCGCGAAATATATGAAGCCGCCGGGCCGATAAACCAGTCAGACACCCAGATAGCGGCGCATAATGGGGCGAGTTGGAGACGCGCGACGCGCTTCAACGAACCCCGCCGCACGGAACGCCCCGGCGGTTCCGGTCCAGGCAAAGGCGTCGGCATAGTCGGATCCGCGGGGCTCTACCGGATACCCCTCAAGAATCCGCGCGCCTTGTCGGCGAGCGAAGGCTGCGGCGCCTTCGAGCAATGCCACTGAGATTCCCTGACGCCGGTGCGACTGAGAGACATAGAAGCAGACTACCGACCACACTGGTTCTGCGTCGATCCGTCGCAGCACTCGCGCCTGCTCGAGACGGGGAAAGGCATCCCTGGGGCCGACGGAACACCAGCCCACCGCCGTGCGGTCGGTGTAAGCAACCAGTCCGGGCAGGCGACCCGATGTCACCAGACCCCGCAACGATGCCCGATTGGCTCGACCCTTCCTTCGGTTGAAGTCGGCAGCCGTTCGGCGCCAGTACATGCACCAGCAGCCGCCGCACGCACCTCGAGGCCCGAAGAGGGCGGCAAGGTCAGGCCAGCGCTCCGGCGTCGCAGGCAATACCCTAATCTTCGCCGCCATTGTGGGAATGGGTGCGGTTGAGCAGTAGCCGGCGCTACCCAATTCTTGCGCGCGTACGCAGAGATCGCAGGTCGCGGGGGGCCAGACGCCGCACCGCGCTCGGCGCCGACCCGTATTCCCGTCTGAATGCGTCTGTCAAATGGGCGTGTGAGGAGAAGCCGGTGGCGTACGCGACGGTCGAGATGCCCTCTGCCGTCTCGAGCAGGCGCTCGAGCGCGTCGCGCAACCGAAGGCGAACCAGGTGGCGATGAATCGGGACCCCGGCTTCGGTCCGAAACAACCGGTGGAGGTGACAGGGTGAACAGCCCACCTCGCTGGCAACGGCATGGAGCGTCAGTGGCTCGCGATAGCGCCGAGCCAGCACTTCACGCACTCTCGCAACGTATTCAAGGTGCCGGGCCGGGCGACGTAACTGCTCCCCGGCTCCAGCGCTTCGCGCGGCACCAACGGCGGCCCGAAGAAACCCGGCGGTCCGCTCTTCGACCTCGAGAGGCGTCACGCCGGGCATGGCCGCTGCCTGGAGCGCGAGACGGTGCAACAGAAAGGCTCTGCCGTCGAGCTGAGCGGAAGGTGCTGGAAACCGGATCTGGGCGGGGAGTCTCTCGTGTGGACCGATGACGTCGTTCAGCTCCGCGGCGGCATGAGGAGATAGGCAAAAAGCCGAACATGCGTCGCCGTTGGCGAGGGGGTGTCTGACCCGATACGACTCATGCGCCTGGCTGAACACGACTGTACCCGGATCGACGAATACCTCGCGGCCGGCGGAACGACGCACGAACACGCCGCGCCGGACGACCACAACTTCGTGCGTCTCGCTCCACTCCTCCGCTCCGTACGGCTCCGGCCGGTGACCGGTGCAACGCCAATCCACGATCCGGAACATCGCGCCGTCAAACAATGTCCGTACCTGGGTTTGCATCAGTCCGCCCTCGCTCCATCAGCGCAAGAATCTGGAAGCGCCTGCCGGTCTCCAACTGCAGTATCGAAGCTAACCGCACCGATCCCAATGGCGAGGCCGCTTTGACATGATTGCCCGGCTCTGGCGCGGCTGGACCACTGCGAAGAATGCCCCGGCCTATGAGGGACTGCTGCGCTCCACGATCCTGCCGGGCCTCCACCGCGTGGCCGGGTATCGCGGGGCCTGGCTTCTCCGCCGCACTGGATCGGACGGGGTGGAGTTTGCAACGGTGACGTTGTGGGAGTCGATGGCAGCCGTACGCGAGTTCGCCGGCGATGACCCGGATGTCGCGGTGGTGCCACCTGAAGCGCGTCGGCTGCTCCAGCAATTCGACCAGCGGTCCGTTCACTACGAAGTGGTCGAAGGCCCCTCGTGAGCGCGGTTACCCAAGCCGCCGCCGTCATAGTGCAGCCGTCCTTCGAGCCAGCCGGGCGAAGTCGGCGGGCGCCGGGTGTGGACTTGCTCCGGGGAATCGTGATCGTGCTGATGGTGCTCGACCACGTCCGCTATTTCCTCTCCGGTGCGCGGTTCGATCCAACTGACCCAGATCGCACGACCGTCGTCCTCTTCTTCACTCGCTGGATCACGCACTTCTGCGCACCGGTCTTCATGGTACTCGCGGGCGTTGGTGCCCATTTATCTCTGAGCCGGGGACGCGACCGGATAATCCTGTCGCGGTTCCTGCTGACTCGCGGGCTCTGGCTGGCCCTGCTCGAGCTGACAGTCGCAAGGCTGGGCTGGATGTTCAACGTGGACTACCACTACACCAGTGGGCTGGTGCTCTGGGCTCTGGGCTGGTGCATGGTTGCACTCGCGGCGATGGTTTGGTTGCCCCGCCCCGTCATCATCGCAGTCTCACTTTGCCTGATTCTGGGACATAATCTGGTCGACCGCGTAACGCCCGAGAGCCTGGACCGCTGGGCGTGGCTCTGGACCATCCTGCATGTCCCCGGCCCCATCCAACTTGGTCACGGGTACCTCTTTGATGTCTGGTACCCCCTGGTGCCCTGGATCGGGGTCATGGCAGGCGGCTACGCGCTTGGACCCGTGTTCGAGGCACCTGTCGCTGAGCGCGACCGCATTCTGGTACGCGCCGGGCTCGCCATGAGCCTCGCGTTTCTGGCTCTCAGGTGGCTGAATGGATACGGAGATCCGGTCGGATGGGGTGCGCACGAGAGCCCGGCACGCACGACGCTTGCCTTCCTGGCTACGACCAAGTACCCGCCCTCGCTCCAGTTCCTGTTGATGACGCTGGGACCAGCGCTCGCAGTTCTGCCGTGGCTCGATCGAAAACATGGCCAGCTCGCCGCATCGATACGGACCATTGGGCGGGTGCCTCTCTTCTTCTGGTTGCTGCATGTGCCACTGATTCATGCCGTGACAGTGGGCCTCTCGCTCCGGCGGTATGGGGCGGTCGTGCCGTGGCTGGTCCAAAATCCACCGATTGAGCCGCCTCCGGGGTACGGCTATTCGCTCGTCGTGGTCTACGGCATTGCGCTCGCGGTGATCATCGTGCTCTATCCCGCGTGCCGGTGGTTCGGCCAACTCAAGCAGCGTCGTCGCGACCTCTGGCTGAGCTATCTCTGAACCGAAGGGCGTGGGACCGGTGCCACGGTTACAACTCCGGTATAGGGCTTGCCCTGACGAAAGAGATCGGTGACTCGCGGCTTTCGGCGTAGCACGAGGACCAGATCGCCAGGCGGGGGTTCTGCCACGCCATCTAGGGTGAGAAATGCGGGCAGCTCGAGACCAGGCGGCGCCTGCGCCCGATACGACGACCCGTGCCAATCAACCATCAACTCGGTCGGCACCGTGCGTACGACACGATGGAGAAAGTAGTCCCCATCCACCTCGTATACGTCCGGTGCCGCAGATTCTCCATCGAGGTAGAATGCCGGATCGAAACGCTCGCCTTCCTGTCGGGCGTAATTCTCCTCCGCCGCGCGGTCATAGGCCTCGAGAGCGGGAGCGCGAGCCTTCCACTCGACGTGATGCCGCAGCTCGTGAGTCAGGGTTTCCCACGCCTCAGTGCGCCAATCGAAATCCGGATCGAGTTGGGCAAGCTTCACGAACGAGCCGTGGTAAAGCACCACGCGACTCTGCACCGCACTCGCGTCAGCGCCCACGGTGGTGGGCAGCGGGATGCACTCGCCCATGGTATAAATCTCGGCCCGGGTAGGATGAGGAAGACTCTTGGCTGAGACCGCGACATCCGCCACACCGTCGAGGAAAACGGCGGGGACCTCGGAGACGAGGCGGCGGATGAGGGCTTCGAAGTCTGTCAGGCGCATGAGGAAAAGAAAAGCGTGAACGGTGAACAGTGAACAGTAAACGGGGGGCCCGCGCACCTTTGGACCCCCTGTTCACTGTTCACTGTTTACTGTTCACGCTTTTCTAGGCCGCCAGCCGCTCCCGAAGATAGGTCTCTAGCTGGTCCATCCCGACCCTGTCCTGCGCCATCGAGTCGCGGTGGCGGACCGTTACGCTTCGGCCGGTGATTGTGTCACCATCGATCGTGATACAGAACGGAGTGCCCGCCTCGTCCATGCGGCGATAGCGCCGACCGATGGCGCCGCTGTCGTCATAGAAAACGGGGAATCGCCGCTTGAGCCCGTGATACACCCCGCTCGCAAGCTCGGGCATGCCATCCTTCTTGACCAATGGGAAGACCCCGGCCTTGATCGGTGCCAGGGCTGGATGGAAGCCGAGCACGACTCTGGTCTCTCCCTCGACGGTCTCTTCCCGGTACGCGTCCACCATGACCGTCAGCGTGATGCGGTCGGCGCCGGCCGACGTTTCGACGATGTAGGGGATGTACCGCTCGTTGGCCGCCTGGTCGAAGTATTCGAGCTTCTTGCCGGAGTACTGCTGGTGCCGCCCCAGGTCGAAGTCGGTCCGGTTGTGCACGCCTTCGATCTCCTGCCAGCCGAAGGGAAACTCGTACTGGATGTCGAATGCCACCTTGGCGTAGTGAGCCAGCTCGTCGGCACCGTGCTGATGAAAGCGAAGCTTGGCTGGTGTAAGGCCCAGCGCCTGGCACCATTCCATCCGCCAGGCGCGCCAGCGCTCGAACCACTCCATGTCAGTACCAGGCTTCACGAAGAACTGCATCTCCATCTGCTCGAACTCGCGGGTCCGGAAAATGAAGTTGCCCGGCGTGATCTCGTTGCGGAACGCCTTGCCGATCTGCGCGATCCCGAATGGCACCTTCTGACGGGACGAGTTGAGCACGTTGAGATAGTTGACGTAAATGCCCTGCGCCGTCTCCGGCCGGAGATACACGATCGCGGCCTGATCCTCCACCGGCCCCATGAACGTCTTGAACATGAGATTGAAGAGACGCGGCTCGGTCAGCGTGCCCCTGCTGCCGCACACCGGGCACTGCGCGTCCGGCTGTCCGGGAGTGCCTTTGATGCGTGGATCGTCCGCCCGAAAGCGGTTCTTGCAGTGACGACAGTCGACCAGCGGATCGGTGAAACCGGCAACGTGTCCCGAGGCCTCCCAGACCTTGGGATGCATGAGGATCGCGGCGTCCAGACCCTCGATGTCGTCGCGAGCATGTACCATCGCGTGCCACCAGCGGTCCTTGACGTTTTTCTTGAGCTCGACCCCCAATGGGCCGTAGTCCCAGACCGAGCCGAGTCCACCGTAGATCTCGGAGGACTGGAAGATGAAACCGCGCCGCTTGGAGAGCGACACGAGCTTGTCCATGAGGGTCGTATCGGCCATCAGGATCCAAATACGAGAATGGTGACAGGGGAAAAAGTCGGCGGATAATAGGTGGAGGGGGGTACTGGCAGCAAATAGATGACCTTTCCACAGCGTTTTCTACAGAGTACTCCACATCATGTTAATAATTGAAAATACAGGGGTTGCGTGCTCTTTGCCCTTGGCTAATTATGTGATGTGCAAAAGAAAATTCAGCGCCGCCGGTACCCCCGCGCCCGCGCCGACCTCCGCTTCCATTCCGTCGGCGGGCGCTTCCTGCTCCGCGACGGCGCCGGCACCCGCGACAACCAGCTCGACTTCGCCTCCGCCCTGGTCCTCACCTATTGCGACGGACGCCACGATCCGCACGCCATTGCCGACGCCGTCGCCGGCTCGATGGCCCATTCCGATCGAGAAACCCTCCGGGCGGACGTACGACGCATCATCGAGAGCTTTACGAGCGACGGTATCGTGGTCTAACTCACCTTCTGCAGTCTTTGGCAGTTCCCCCTGCAAGCTGACGTAGGTTGCATCAATTTCGTGACTGACATCCGGTCTCACTTGACCCGTTAATCCCGTCGGCCGCATCGCCTTCCCAAAATCAGCCCTCTGTTGGTGCGGCTCTTGCGAACCCGCTCCGGCACTCGTGCCACGCTGAGCCGACGGTCTGGCTCACGTGTCGCGATCCAGTACAGGGCAAACCGCCGGCGACGGCGGGACGCAAAGCTAAGGGGTCTCTCTGAGACAGCCCGGCCGTCTGGAGGCAAGACAATGGAGCAGTACACAAGCGTATCTAATCCGCGGTGCCGCGGCCGAGCCGATCGGCGAGGCTTTACGCTTGAGGTGACCCTCGTTGCGCTGGTGCTGCTCACTCTGCTGCTCGGCTTTGCGGCGACGCAGCTGCTTCTCACGCTCCGGACGGCTAACCTCGACTATCGGAGCACCCGCGCGGCGTATGCGGCCGAGGGCGGCACTGACGCCATGCTGGCGCAGTTGGCGCCGGCCATGAACGACGGCGTGATCACCGACGCGGACCTTGGCGCGGTGTCTCCGCCCACTCTTTCAGGGTTCACCTTCGAAAGCATGAACGCGCAGCGGGTAGGCGCTCCGTTGGTCCGCCCGATTACCGACGGCCCATTCGCGGGACTCTACGCACTCAATCAGCGCATCGACCTCGACCTTACTGCCCGGGACCCCCTCAACAACACATCGCGCATCATCCTCGGGGTGAACGCCCAGTCGATTCCGATCTTCCAGTTTGGTGTCTTCTACGAGAAAGACCTGGAGATTCACAACGGTCCGCCGATGACCTTCGCAGGCTGGGTCCACACGAACGGCAACCTCTACCTCAGCTCTGCCAACACTTTCTTCCAAAGCCTCATCACGACACCGAAGAATGTCTACTGGGAGCGGAAGGCCTACGACGAGCGATTGAATGGCGTCAACATCAATGATGCGGCCGGCACTCCCGTGAGGCTCACGTTCGACAGCCGCAGTGTGGACTCTGCGGGATTTGTGGCGCGCAGCGACGCGGACTTCGACGGCCGTCTGATGACGTCCGCCTACGGCGTCAAGCCGCTCCGCCTGCCGTTGCCAAGCGGGATGAATGCAATCGAGCTGATCCGGCCTCGCGTGGCCGGCGACGCCGCCGACCTTCAAGGGGTCAAGTATGCCTGGAAGGCCGACTGGTACATCACCGTCGACGCCGCACAACTGGGCAACATCTGCGCGCCAGGGGCAATGGCCCACATCCGGCCCGCCGGCATACAGGTGCCGGATGCGACTGCCTGTGCCCTGATCTTTCAGGGAATTCCCAACGCCTTCCACGAG
>JBKPOS010000029.1:0-45950 GCA_046733215.1 Gemmatimonadota bacterium | reverse complement strand
AGTCGCCACACCATTTCCTTCACGGCCCCCCCTGTGATGGTTTCTCTCCACATCGGCCAGGGAACGAGCGGCAAATGGAAGGTCCCACTCTTCTCTACCTCGAGTCCCGCGGCCGAGGCGAGCTGCGCGAGCGCAGCTGGGGTAAACAGGTAGACATGCGCGTGCGGCGCCAGCTCCGGCGTCCAACGGCGACCCAATAACCGGAAGTGACCCGACTCCATATTTGGCGTGATCAGCACCATCCGCCCAGCATCCAGGCGTAGCCATGATGCTAGTTGTCGGACCATACCCAATGGGTCCGTGAGGTGCTCGACGACGTTGTCCATCACCATGAGGTCGACGGAGCCAACTGAGAGGCCAAGAGCATCAATGGAACCGTGGGAGAACGTGATATCGGGGTAGCGGTTGCGGGCCGCCGCAATCCGCCCCGCTGCAACATCGAGCCCTATCACCGAACGCCACCCGGCCGTTCGCAGCTGTGCACACAGGTGGCCGTCGCCGCAGCCCACATCGACAGCGAGCTCTCCCGGCGCACCCAACTCGGGTACGCGTGCAACAACTTCCCAAAATCGCGAGCGAGGGGCCGCAATCGCTGGGACTGCCCGTGACTCTCCGTAATATTCCGTATAGAAGCGACCGGCGTCGTCGGCGCTCTCCAGGGGTGGCGGGTCCGTACGGTAGCAGCCGCACCGGCGGCAACGCAGAAGTCCGAAGCGGCTCGTACGGAAGCACAACTCGGCCGATTGCTCAGAACACCAGCATACCGATCCAAGGGCGCCACTATCCCCGCCGATCGTCTTACTTCGGATTGCGTCGCTCACGGCCGCAACTTCCCGTCCACCAGACGCATTTGCCACTGGCGGGCACAAGTCTCACCGATTCGGTTTGTCCATCCCTCGAGAGTCAAGCTGCGCGTATACGTGCGGCAACGCCGCCGTCTGGCCGGCCAATCATCAGGACCGATGAGAATCCGGACTATCTGGTCCGCCAAGGCGTCGACATCATCCGGCGGAACGACCCATCCGCGGCCGCCCTCGCCGACAATCGCCGCGGCGGCACCTACCTCCGAGGCGAGAACTGGAACTCCATAGGCCATGGCATCGAGCCATGCCTTGCTCGATCCCTCTGTCAGGGACGGTTGCACGCATAGATCCGCGTTGCGGAGCTCGAGTGCTAAACCAGTCCGATCCAGTTGCCCGCGGAACCGAACGGCGTGCTCACAGTTCAACTCGCGCGTCATAGACTCGAGTGCGGCACGCTCGGAACCGTCACCGATGATGGTGAGCATTGGAGGGCAAGGCACACGCCCGTTGAGCGCGGCCATGGCACGAATCAGGACGTGGACCCCCTTTTCTGGTGAGAGACGGCCTATATACACCAGATGAGCTGGGGATTCTCGCGGAGCGTCCGCGGCCGCAGCGCCCTCCGCGATGGAGTGCAGTTCAGCCTCGGTGAGTACCGTATTGAGCAGCCATTCGATCCCGGATGCCGGCGGAGTGGACCCCTGACCCGAAGCGAACATCACATTGCGGCCGCCGGCGAACCACCGCATGCACTTGCGCGTGAGGCGCCCCATTATCGTGGCTTGGGCATTCGGCACCCACGACCCTGCGAACCGGGCGATGAGCCGCTTCCGAAACGCAAGCGCGGTCCAGAATCCGAGAAGGGATAGATCGCCCGGTAACGGAGTATGCACGACGTCGGCCCGCCGCACTTCGCGAACGATGATGCCGAGGTAGTACGGCAATCGGGCCATCACGGAAAGCTTCCGCCTCGCGTCATCTCCTATTGGTGGCCGCAGGGCGATCACCCGCGCGCCGCTCGGGAGCGGTATTCCGCCCTCAGTTGGTGAGCCACGCGTGACCACCAGGGTGACCCTATCGAATAGCGATGCGACCCCCGCCATCTGGTGAGGAAAGCCCCCGGTGGAAACCCACTGCCCGGACTCGGCGTCCTCCCAGCATTCCTTGAAGGTCACAACGCAGAGGTTCATCGTGCGATCTCTGGCGGTGCCATCCCGTGTTCCTGAAGGACTGGCCCCGGGCGGCAGAAAAGTTGCATATTGGGCGTAGGATCCGTACCCTGAACTCGGGAGTTGTTCGGCAGCGAGCGTGCGCCTTTGGTTGACCCTGGACCGCGCCCTGCCGAGCTGGATGATCCCGGGGGAATTCCAGCCCTGCAATGGGTTAGCCCATTGCTAATGGGGTAGCAGCGAAGCCCGACGATCTCTCTCAAGGCAGACAATGGCCACTTATCTCGTCACCGGCGGAGCCGGCTTTATTGGCGCTCACATCGTTCGGGCGTTGCTCGAACGCGGCGATCGGGTGCGCGTACTCGACAACTTCTCGACCGGGAGCAGGCAGAACGTGCCTCCGCATCCATGCCTCGAGCTGATCGAGGGGGACGTGCGGAGCTATCACACGGTTCGCGAGGCCGTCGAAGGAGTCCACTTCGTACTCCATGAGGCAGCGCTCCCATCGATACCGCGCTCAATCCGCGACCCGATCACGTCGAACGACGTCAACGTGGTCGGCACGCTGAACCTCCTCAACGCCAGCCGCGACGCCCGGGTGGCTCGCTTCATCTACGCGAGCAGCTCTTCGATTTATGGAAGGAACACGGAGCTGCCCAAACGCGAAACAATGATGCCGCTCCCGATTTCTCCGTATGCCGTCAGCAAGCTCGCTGGCGAGAACTACTGCCGCGCGTTCACCGAGCTCTACGGGTTCGAGACAGTGATTCTCCGGTATTTCAACATCTTTGGGCCGCTTCAGGACCCGAACTCGCAATACTCGGCAGTGATTCCGCTGTTCATCCGGTCTCTGCTGACCAGGGAAACGCCCACCATTTTCGGCGATGGCTCCCAGACGCGCGACTTCACCTACGTCGAGAATGCGGTTCAGGCCAATCTCGCTGCCTGCGTTGCGCCAGGTCTGGCGGGTCGCATTTTCAACATCGCAAGCGGGAACCGCGTGTCGGTTCTCGACATGCTCAACGAACTCCAGGCCATTATCGGGGAGCCCGTCACACCCGCGTTCAGCCGCGCCCGGATCGGCGACGTGCCCCACTCGTACGCCGATATCGGAGCCGCCCAGTCTGCATTCCGCTACCAAGTGACAGTCGGCTTTCGCGAGGGACTGCAACGAACAGTCGAAGCGATGCGCTGCGACTTGTCCAACGGGGTAACCGGTGGGGAAAGCCTGGGCTTGGCAGCATCTCTCGGCGCGCGCTGAGTCGCCGGTACCGCCCGGGGGACGGTGCCCCACCCGATCCGCAATGACCATCATGCGCCGGCTCTGAAGCGTTCGATCGCTTGGGCGAAGAAAGCTTCGTTCTCTCCCAGCAACGCATCGATTGCAAATCGATCCACGACGCGTCGATGGCCAGCTTCACCGAGGCGCGCAGCCAGGTTGTCATCCGCCAGCAACCGTAGGATTGCCTCGGCAATTGCCGGCGGATCGTCCGGGTCCACCAGCAGGCCATCCATTCCGTCCCGCAAGAGCTCAGGGCCTGGTGCTCGCCGGGTGTAGATCGTAGGGCAACCGCAAGCCATCGCCTCGAACGGTGCTATGCCAAACGCTTCCGCGTATGATGGGAAAATCCCTGCACGCGCCGTAGCGAACGCCCGGTAGAGCACATCCCGGCCGACATGGCCATGGAAGTACACTCGCGAACGCGAAGCCGCATCGAGCAGGCCTGCCAAGTGGGCTCGCATCGAATCACCTGACGCCGCCTGCCCGTCCTTACCGTAAAGATGGAGCTCGGCATCCGGATGGCGCAGCACAACCAGAGGCCAGGCGCGGATCAGGGAAATAACGCCTTTCTTTGCGGTGAGCGTGCCCGCAAACACTATCTGGTGCGTAGACCGGGGAGCCGCAGGCGTGGAAGACGGAAGCTCGATTGGATTGAACAGAATCGCCGATGGGGCACTTGGTAGATTGAAGAGCTGACGGCTCCGCTCCGCCGTATAGTTGGAGGACGCGCACCACGCATCGGCGCGTCGGAGGGAGGCGTCTTCCAGTGAGAACACGGTGCGCCGAACCGGACGACCGAGCTCACTGCCGAAGAAGGTAGCCGAGCCGTTGAGGCGAGCGACGACGGGCACGGACAAGCGCCTCCACCCAGCGGCCGGTCCCCACCAGTCGGGCACTTCCACCAGGTCGATCAAATTGTTCCGGCTCCATTCCGCCACCATCCGAAACAAGCGATAGCGGGCCCGTAACCAACCGAAACGATGTGCGGACTCCCGCACCCGCCAAACCTCGACTCCTTCGTCTCGGCTGAACGACGGCTCGCTGGCTCCGTCGTCATAGATGCCGACCACGCGTACTTCGTGCCCGGCCCGGACCAGGGCGCGTCCCAGCACCTGCGCGATCGTTCCCAGTCCACCGTGGGGGACCGGGGGATATTCGGAACAGACGAAGCAGAGTCGCATCCTCACCGCTTCGGCGCCGATCAGGGAACCCGCCAGCTGCTTCGGAACGCGTCGTCCTTGTCCACTAGCGTGAGTCTCCAGGACGGTGTTGCGAAAGCATGCGGCTCCGAACGCCTGAGCCAGAGCCGCCGGGTGCTCCGAGGGGTGAAGCCGGCAGCCCGCAGCGCAGCGTCATGCCCGATGGGGGCAACCAGGTCGATGTAGTCGGCATGGTCATTCCGGACCAACGCGCGAGCGACCGCAGCATACGCGTCGGCCAGCATTGCCCGTGGTCCCGCCACGACCAGCTCGAGAATTCGGGCCCGCTGCCGACCGAGAACGTCGCGATCACGATGGGTCAGCGCCACCCCAATGTCGGTGCCGCCGCCCGAGAGTCGGTGCACCCGAGTATCAGCAGCTGGGCTTCGCCCGAGCCACTGCAGATACCCAGCAGTTCGCCTGGCCCCCGATTCGGCCCCAGTCAGGTCGAAGCGTTCACCGACCTCATCCCACCTCGACTCCAGCGTTTCCAATCGGCCGGCCGTGGCGAGCAGTGAAGCCTTGGATAGACGTCGCGTCACATGCTCGGTCGCTCGCACCAGCCCGAGTATGCGACGAAAACCGGACCGGCGTGGCCATTCGTAGGCGACTGGACGGTCGATCCAGAGCCAGGATCGTCCACTCTCCCACGACTGGAATCCCTCGGCCCGGAAGAGCGCCTGGGCTTCAGGCGTTCCTTCGACGCACGCGAGCGCTGGAATCATGTCCCGCGCGGTGGCAAGCAGGGCGCGCCCGATTCCCTTCCCTCGAGCCCGCGTTGCTAGGCTCCAGTCCGCTATCCAGCCGCCTGCCGCACACCAGCCATCCACCTGAAGCGTGAATGGGAGGCACCCGAGAAAGCCGCTGATGCCTTGCGCGTCTTCCGCCACGAAACCCGACGGATAGCCGGTGTCCCGGCCCGCGAGATCGAAGTACTTCCATCGGAAATAGCGTTCCGCAAAGGCCAGGTCGCGACCGAGCAACGGTAGTCGCGTCGCCGCGAGCGACACGATCCGGACTAGGTCTTCCGCCACGGCCGGTCTGACCTCGAGGACAGATTGGGTCATCTAGCCGCTTCGTAGGATCCGTCCCGGTTACTCATCGAGTCTCCAATCTCCGAACTCACGTCCCAGCAGCGACCCGAGAGCGTCCACGTGCGTTCGGTAAGAGCGGGCAAGGTGCTCACGCGCTCGCTCCGACATGACCATTGCCCTGCCGGACCGGCGAATTGGCCGGTACACGAAATCCTTGAATTGCTGGCGCTGCGTCCCATCTGTGACAAGGCGCTCTGCGATGCCTGCTGCCGCGCGATGATAGGCCCGAGCGAGCGGCTCTAGAGCAGGCGATCGGGTCCAAGGTCGTGAAATCTTGGTGCCCCCACCTTCATTGTGACGCGTTCCGGCGAGCTCCAAGCCTACATCCGGATCGACCCCGATGAACCGGTACACGTCGCGCAGGCTCTCTCGCGGAGCCTTGCGCATCTGTTCGAGAGTAAGGAAGAAGACACGGGACGGGGCGACGTGGCCAAGGAAACTGCGCGCGCTCCGGTCGTAGCACCCGCGCTCGCGGTAAGACAGGTGGAGTCGGGCGTACGCGCTGCCTTGCGCCCGCTGCTCTTCCCTGGCAAGTGCCTCGTCAAACGGAAGTGACTCCCTGCCCTCACCCTTCGCCAGCTCGTCGAGGTAATGGGACCATGCGCGCTGGACGGGCTGGCGGAGAACCACGATGAACTTGCAGTCAGGAAGGAACCGCGCGATGCGTTCATGCGCCGGCTTCCAAAAGAAGAGATCCGCGCTCTTCTCTCCAATTGCCACCCCGGACGGGGCGGCCTTAAAGAGTTCGGCGTAGTGCTCGGGGCTGTGGGTCCGCTCCCACCGCTCCGAATCCACTTCCCCGTCCCGCCAGACCGTGGTCGCCAAGATCTCGTCTTCGATGAAGTAGTTCATGTCTTCAAGTGGGTGCATATACACGTCCGGGTGGACCAGCCACCGGCACAAGGCCGTGGTCCCGCTCTTGCGCTCACCCACAATGAGAAACGTTGGCAACGACATTCGTTTGATCTCCGGCATTAGCCCGGCTCGCGTGCGCGCGGTCAAACTGCTCGAACAACGTCTGCACCATTTGCGGGGTTACTGCTTCTTCCCAGATTTCGGCCGGCCTGCGGTGGAAGCGCCAGAAATCGCTTCGCCAGAACCGAAGGGTGGTCTCGCGGGACAGGGCGAGAGCCGATTTGATCCGGTTCGAGAGACGGCGTGCGGAAGCCGCGTGCCACGCGGCATATGCTGATGCGCAGGCCGCCCGGATACGCGCCTGATCGGCGATCGCGTGGCCGTCACTCGAGACCAGCTGGTGTAAGTGTGCTGCACACCGCTCGCTCGCCCGGCCGTCGATCCGACAGTACGCCCGTCGTAAGAACTCGTCTCGCGCCCTACGCTGAGCGTCCGGAACGGCAGTTCCTGGCGCTCGCAAGTACGCCTGCAGCAAGCTCTCGAGATCGCTAAGCCTGGTGATAACATGGTTACTTGCGAGGTAGCCCGGTGGCATCGCGACCGAGGAGGAGCCGACCACCTCGAACACCGGCTTGCCCAGCATCCACGCTTCGGTCGCCGTGGTCGAGCAGTTCGCCAGGAGCGCGTCGCTGTGGTAGAGCACGTCCCGGATGCGGATGTCGGTCGCGAGGGCGACGTTGTGTGTCCGATTGGCGATCTCCTGGTATGGATCCGGCGTTTCCGCAGGATGCAATTTGATCAGGAAGTTCCACTCCGCATGGCGCCGGGCCAGCACCGCCGTGGCCTCGGCCAGAGCTAGAAATGCTGCCCGCTCGTGCATCAGATGGTCCCGGATCTCGGCGTCAGGGACACCTGAGGCAACGGCGCTAGCGATCGCCTTACTGGTCTGGCGAGTTCGCGAGTGATAGGTGTTCGTAGCCCAGACGACGAGCGGGGCTCGTGGCTGCGCGAACCCCAGCCGGGAGAGGAACGCCTCCCGCGGCTCGATGAGCGACAGATACGGTTCGCTGTAGCAGTCGAATCGAGGACATCCGACCGTGTGAACCTGCACCTGCATCAGCGTCGTGTGGGCGAGGAGATTCTCGCGCGCCTGCTCGCCCCAGGTGAAGCAGCAATCGAGCAGTTGCTCGCCGGATACCAGCTTCCCTGCGCGTCGCGCCTCGATCTCGGTGCCGTCCGGGGTAAACCCGACGGTGGGGAGCATTGCCAGCCTTATCCCGAAGGACTTCGCTAGCCGAGCGATGCGGACACGAGTATCGATTCGGTCGAGCACCAGGGCATCCGGCGCGTGCCGTAGTATCGCCTCCTCGAGGTCCGGTATGTTGGAGAATACGACCTCATGCCCGTAATGCCTGACCAGGTGGTAAGCGACTAACGCGTGGCCCTCGAGATCGCGGCGATGGTTCGGCACTGCCAGGAGAATGCGCGCGGGCGCGAACCCGAACTGGTCTCTCACCGGGACTCTCCCAGACGGGATGCGGCTTGCAGGGAGGTTGAGCATTCCGGCGTTAATGGTCCTGGTTTTCGGGTCGATGACTGAGGGTGGGCCGGCACCGCGCGATCCGCCAGCATCCCGGCGAACCGTTGGTAGGCGCTGCGACTAGCTTCGATCTGGTGTCTGGCGGCCTCGAGGAGTGGATTCCTCCACTCATCGGCACTGTCCCATGCACACTGCATCGCTGCGAGAAGCTGTGAAGGCAGGTCTCGTACTCCGAGATCGACGACGCTGCAACCTCGCCCAAACTGATCGGCCAGGCCCAGGAACTTGTCCCAGAAGTACAAAGATCTGGCCAGACAGATGGCAGGAATGCCCTGCGCGCAGGCGAACACGGCCGCGTGATACGAGCCGGTGACAACGATCCGACACCGGCTCACCTGGCGGATCACCGCGTCCGGAGTGCTCAGGCCGACGCCGCCATCGCCGACGAGTCCTATCCCCCCAAACAATCGCCTCAACGTGGCGACGTCGTTTGATGCCGTTCCCCGCCCAATGGGAAGCGGGATCAGTGAGGCATTCCGCATGCCGGCAAACTGGCGCACGACGGTCCCGACCGGGTCGACGTAGCTCTCGTCCACGCCCGCGGATCGAGCTACCCGCAAATTGATTCCGATCTGGTTGCCTAGAACTGTTGGCCGGGCAGCGTACGCCAGCTCGATCGCGTCGTCGCCAGTGACGCACAACCGCCCGGGCGCCACGCCCAGACTTCGCGCGAGCGGCTCGCCCGCGCGGCGTTCCCGAAGCGCGAGCAGATCGAGCTGTGGGAGCAGGCGCCTGGCGAGCCGGCGCAGTTCGGGATTGGTGATTGGGCCCAGGCCATGGCTGAACATTGCGGTTCGATGGTGTCGCGCAACCGCGTAAGCCAGGACATCGAGAAGCGCCGTAGCCCACTCGGCGGCATGGTCGGTTACTCCACCGGCACCGCACACGACCACAGCATCCGCCGCTCCTAGCGTGCGCATGAAGCGGTCGAATGCCTCCTTTCGAGGCCGCTGTCCGTGCATCCGCGCATGGATCAGACGCTCGTGGAGTGATGCGCAATTGCGGCGCAATACGGCCTCGGGCCCACCCCCGGTGACCAGCCGCGCTTGGCGCAGGAAGCGATCCGCGCGTCCGAGAAGTATGCCGCGTCCGGCCCAGAGCTGCCGTCCCTCATAAGAAACTGGTCGGGCACCCGGGCAGTGGAGCGCCAGCGCGTCCGGATCGCGGGTGATTACGTCGAGGGTGGCGGAGGGAAGCTGTTCGCGTAGACGTTGAACCGTCACCTGGAGCATGGCCACATCGCCAAGATTCCCCATGGCGTGGTCGCCGCAATCGATCAGAACTCGGGGCCCAACTGGCGTGGCGTGGTTGCTCATAGCCCGACAGGCTCCAAGCGGTCGGCGCCGGCACCCATTTGGTACACCCAAAGGCGGCGGTAAGTCTCGCAGTGACGCATCAGCTGTTCGTGACTGTCGAAGCCGACCAGCCTGCCCCGTTCCAGGACCAGGATGCGGCCGGCATTTCGCAGCGTCGACAGCCGATGCGCGATGATGATCGTCGTGCGACCAATCATGAGCCGGTCGAGCGCGCTCTGCAGCCGGCGCTCCGATAGCGCGTCGAGGCTGCTGGTCGCTTCATCCAGGAACAACAGCGGCGCGTTCTTAAGGAGCGCAGCCGCGATGGCAATACGCTGCTTTTGTCCCGTGGAGATGCCCCGGGCATCACGGGCTCGGCCGATCATGGTGTCGTACCCGTGCTCCATCCGCTCGATCTCGTCATGGACGTTGGCGGCGCGAGCTGCCTCAATCACTTCGGCGAGGGTCGCGTCGGGACGCGCAACGCGAATGTTGTTGGCGATGGTATCGAGGAAGAGAAAGGGTTCCTGCAGCACGATGGCGCTGCGGTCCATCAAGTCCGCCTGGCGAATCAACCGCAGGTCCGTGTCATCGAAGAGGATGCGACCCTGGGTCGGATCGTACAGCCGCAGCATCAGCGCCATGAGAGTAGTCTTGCCGACCCCCGACGGCCCCACGACCCCGATCGTCTCGCCTCGGTTGATAGTGACGCTAATCGAGTCAAGCACGACGCGTTGGTCGTACGCGAAACTCACATTCTCGAGTACGATGCGCTGTGGCGCCTCCCGGAGAGGCACTGCGTCAGGGGCATCCTTCACGTCCGGCTCCGCTTGCATGATTACACGCAGACGGTCCAAGTGTGGAATAACCTTGCGTACTGAGCCGTAGACATTGAGGAGATTGAGGACGGGGGGGTACACGGCCATGACGGCGATGAGGAGGCTGAGAAGGGACTGCCAGGACAGCGATCCGGCCGCGACATCCCGGCCTCCGACGACTAACACGGCCACAAGCCCAAACCCGGACACCGTCTCCAGCAATAGGCGCGCGAGGCTGTTGGCATCGGCCTGCCGCACCACATGCCGGAACAGATCCTCCCCGATGGTATGGGCCCGCTGCAACACTCGGGACTCACCGCTGTTCACTTTGATGATTCGAAAACCGGACGAGACCTGCAGGAAGCTGTCGAATAGCGTGGCCATCGCGCTCCGCTCGAAGCGTGCTGCGTTAGTAATCCGCTGACCCAACACGTGAGCGGGCAGCATGCCGAGGGGAATAGCGACGAGCCCGATCACGGCAAGCTTGGGACTCATCGCCCAGGCTACGATCACAAGCCCCAGCAAACGCGACATAGCGAGCACAATGACACTGAGGTCGAGGGTGACCGTCCGGATCGCCTTTAGGTCGTCGTACGATGACATGACGAAATCGCCCTGGCTGGTTCGGTCGTAATACCGCACCGAGAGTGTGAGCAGCTTGTTGAGCACACGCTGCATCGACTCGATTTCGACCTTGTGCGCGAGACGGACGGACGTTTGCTCCCCGACGAACGTCGTGAGCACCCGGAGCAACCAGAGGCCGAGAATAATGGCCGCGCCGAGGGCCACTATCGACGTGGTACCCCCATTTCCTTCACCGAACATCAGAAGTACCCGCCGCAGCGCCCACACGATAAGGCCCTGTAGCGTGCCTTGCGACAGCGTAGCGGCGAGTAGCACCGCCGCAAGAAGCGGGTGTGCCAGCAGCGCCTGCAGTCCGATCCGCAGCGCGCTGACGAAGCTGTGCGTCTCCTGCCTGTCGGTCACGGAACGCCCTCGGGTGAGCTCCCGGGCATTGGGGTTGGCGCCGCGCTGAAGCGAGTCGTCTCCTCCACCAGGGTGCCGACCGACGTCGGGAGGCCGGTCGGCGGAGCAGGAACCGGGCGGGCGCCAAGGGCGGTCAGGATCGCGGCAGCGACTCGTTCAGCTGCGCGGCCGTCCACCTCTCCGCACACTGATCGAACCATCGCCGCACGGCGCGACCGGTTTCGGTCCGGCACCCGAATGGCATCGACCATAAGGTCGGCCAGCTCGGCCCATGACCGCGCCAGTCGGAGCCCGCCCGATTCGACGAGGGGGCGGTAGTGGTCCGCCTGGTATTCCGAGTACATGATCTCGCGCGGCGCCCCTGGCTCGTCCGATAACTCCAAGCAGATGACGGGGCGATCCACAATCGCAGCATCCAAGGTCATGGTGGACGCGACATTGAGGCAGGCATCCGCGTGCAGGAGCAGGCTCACCAGGCGCGCTTGATCGTCAAATGTGGAAGCAGTCCACCCCTCGCCCGTCGGCCGAGTGCCCCAGGCCCGTTCGACCCGTGTCCGTGGAAGGCCCCGAAGCTTTTCCCACCGGCGACCATCGTCGAGGGGGTGGAGTCGCACGATGAGCCACGCATCTTTGAGCTCATCGTGAGCTTTCAGAACCTGTGCTACGCTTTGCACAAGCGTCGGCTCTTCCGGGGCCAGACGTTCATGAGAGGCCGCGTACACGAAATACCGAGCGTTGGGCGGAAGCTTCAGTGCCGCAACGGTCCGTTCTCTCGGCCAACGACATTGGGCCTTTCGATGAAAATCGAACTGGGGCGTACCGGTGACGGTCACGCGAGTTGAGGGGACCCGAGGATACAGTCGCAACAGCTCGCACTTCATCGCTTCGCTCCACACGAGATAGTGATCGTAGGTTGGCAATGCACCACGGCTCGTGAGATTGTCGAAGCTCAGGATGGATGCGATGGTGGGAATGCCGAGCTGACGCGCGGCCAGCAGGTACGGATACTCGAGTGGGGAGACACAGACCGTGGACCAGAGTGCATCCGCCCGCAGTGCCGAAAGTTGATCTCGCACCGGCTGCAGGTCGTGCGTCCGCCGGTAGAGCATCGCGGACATCGCCTGGAGGGTGGTCAGCAGCTCCTCGCTGCGTCCCGCTACCTTGCCCGCCCCGTCGATGAACCTGTTTCGGAGTTGCTCCCTCCGGGTTGCATGGCGCAACCACCAGCGCTGATAGACGCGGTGGCTTCCGACACCACGTCGGCGCCAGAAGCCGCTCGTGAGGACTGCGTCGATCAGCGCCTTGCCCTTAACGGGGCGACCCGACACATCCAGCAGCGGGGCTGTCTGTACCTCGTCTGCAAGAGTCTGAAGGTTATCGTCGAAGCCGCCACGGCTAGCGCCGGGGATAAGGAGCCGAACCCGTGCGCTGGCGACTAGGCGATCCAACACGCCGGCGTGCACGACATTCCTAACGCTCCACACCATGGGCAGGAGCACAGCAACAACCGGTCGTTCGTGGCTCCGCGGCGGCACTCAGGCCTCGATCACCCGGCGCAGCCGGGCGATGAGCGGCCGCTCGCTCTCGTAAAGGCGTTTCCTGCCATCGCCCTCGGCGGCCTTCGTCGCATGAATGTCGCGGACCAGGCGCGCCATCCCATGAACCTCAACTGAGGCAGCCTGATCGCTGCCCCACATCGCCCGGTCCAGCGTGATGTGGCGCTCCACCACGCATGCTCCGAGCACGACGGCCGCAACGGTCGTTGCTAGTCCGACCTCGTGACCGGAATACCCTACGGGCACATCGTAGCGTTCGCGGAGCGTACGGATGCACGAGAGATTCAGTTCATCGATCTTGGCCGGGTACGTGCTGGTGCAATGCATCAGGACCAGGTCATCGAGTCCGAGCACGTCGACTGCATGGTCGATTTGGTCGACGGTACTCATCCCCGTGGAAAGGATGACCGGCTTTCCCTGACGCCGGACGTATCGCAGCAGGTTATCGTCGGTCAGGCAGGCGGAGGCAATCTTGTAGAACGGAGGATTAAACTCCGCGATAAAATCGACCGACGGCTCGTCCCAGCAGGACGCTGCCCAGAGCAGATTGCGGTCCCTGCAGTGCCGATCGATTCCCCGGTATTCCGCCATCCCGAACTCGATCCGCCGGCGATACTCCAAATAGGTGATCCGGCCCCAGGGCGTGTCGCGCTCGAGGCCCTGCTGATCCTTGGGTGTGCACAGCTCCGGCGTTCGTTTTTGGAATTTCACGGCTGTGCACCCCGCCAGCACCGCTCCATCGATCAGGCGCTTGGCCAGCTCGAGCGAGCCGTTGTGGTTGATGCCGATCTCGGCGATGATGAAGCAAGGCTCGCCCTCGCCGACTGAGTAATCGCCGATCTGCACCTTGGTCGTCATAGGCTACTCCTTTCTGGCTGGCGGGGGATGATCCGCCCGCACTACGCAGAGCGCTCTTGACGCGCCGCGACGAGTTTATCCGACACCTCGCGGACGGCGCCCCAGCCCCCGGGAGCTCTGGTCACCCATCGGGCTGCGGCGCGCACTTCCGGCACGGCATCGGCGACGGCAATGGGAAGGCCGACCCATCGCATTGGCGCCAGATCGTTGACATCGTTGCCGACATAGGCGATCCGTCCAGACGGCAGGCCGCGCGATGCCGCGGCCTGCTGGAGGGCCTCGAGCTTGTCGCTACACCCCTGCACGACTTCCAGCCCGAGCTTTCGGCACCGAGCCGTGACCACGTGGTTGGCTTCTAACGAAAGAACGAGTACCTGAATTCCTGCGTCACTCAGCCGCGCCAATCCCCAGCCGTCGCCTCGATGGCAGGCGACCGCCTCTCGCCCGTCCTGGTCCACGATCACCCGGTTATCCGTGAGCACCCCGTCGAAATCGAGCACCAGCAGGTCTATCGAGACGTCTGCGAGCTGTGCGGAGTGGTCGCCCAGGTTCCCGGCGGCGAGCAGCCGTTCCATCAGGTCGAGGTCTTCGGGCTCGTCGATCTGGAACGAATGCTCCGGAGCCATGCGATAGACCGCTATGCGGCCGCCCAGCCGATTGCCGAACTGCCGAAGCACCCAGGGCCGAAACACGTAAATCGAACCGTTCTCCAACAGATATTCCGGCATATCCTGGCGCCGCGGGCGGGCTCGGAAATCGTAGGTGACCGACGACACGTCTGCGCTGTCACGGCGCCAGACGAATCCGTGCACGGGGCAACAGGAAAAGAGCGAGTCGGCCTGGTTCTCCAGCAGCGCGCCGATCGCGGCACTGACATCATCGGAGCGTCGGAGGGGCGAGGTGGCTTGCAGAAACACCACGAGGTCCGGATTGTACCGATCCCGGGTCTGCAGGAAGTCCAACACGTGAAGCAGCGCTGACTCCGACGTCGCTGAATCGCTGCCGAGTTCGGGTGGCCGCATCACGATCTCGGCGCCAGCCTCGCGAGACACCCTCGCAATGAACTCGTCGTCTGTCGAGACCACCACCCGATCAATCTCGGGCGCGCCTCGAGCCCGTTCGATCGTGTGCACCACGAGGGGGCGCCCGCCGAGTAACGCGAGGTTCTTCCGGGGAATGCCCTTCGACCCTCCCCGCGCCGGAATGACCGCCAAGTAGTTCATCCGATCCCCATGGCGTGACGGGCCAAACCCGAGGCCAGATCCAGGCGGTCAGTACCACGGTGGGAGGCGAGCTTACGAGCTGAGCGCAGTTCGTTTGGAACGCGTGCAGGGGCCCAAACGCGACGCCACTTGCGCGACGTGCGACCTGGCTGGACCGGGCCTTTTACTGTGTGTCGGATTGGTGCCGTATGTTCTGTGAGCATAATTATTTGGGTCAGGTAACCTCAACTACTCTCGAGCCCTCGACGAAGGCGTAACTGTCAATTGCGGGGTCGCCAGACTACCTGGGGCCAGAGCTGCCGATCGCGCGAGCTGACAAACCGTCAGCCGGCTCTCTTGTATTCGAGCCTTCGAATCCGCGGCCGCGAGCCATACGTTGCCCACCGCCATACCCACTCGGCGGGGCCGAAATCGAAGCGATGCAGCCACCACACACTCAGCGCGACCTGGGTCGCGAAGATTGCACACTTGAGTGGAATGGAGAGCGCGTAACCGACCCGGAATGCGAGACCCAGGCCGAAGCCCGTCATGAGCAGCAGCATCACGAGGGATTGGCCCAGGTAATTCGTCAGCGCCATCCGGCCGACCCTACCCAGTGGAGCCAAGCGGCGTCTCCAACGTGGACTGCCCACGAAGAGCAGCGTGAGTCCTGCCCCGTAGAAGCAGCTGAGGCCCGGGTCACCGATCCAGCTCACGACGTGCAAATCCGTAAACGCCCACGGCAGCAAGCCGCGCGTCGCCAGCGAGGGCGCTACTTCGTCCAGGAAGTTCCCGAGCACGCCGACAGCAAGGCCAATCCACAGAATTCCGCGCAGGAGGCTTCGATGTTCGACCGGCCGTACCAAGATGCCCGCTCGCCCGGCCACGAACCCGACCAAGAAAATGGCCAGCACGTGGAACAACCAGGCCTGCTCATAGACATGCGATGACCGAAGCCACAAGCCTTCCGCGTTTACCCGTACCAGCTGCGCATAGCTTCCGTGCAAAACCACCCACCGCTCCTGCTGCCGCACAGCCGCCATTGGTCCGGCGCTCGTAGCCACGGCGGCCGTTCGGTTCTGCTCGACCACTCCGGCACCCGATCGGGTGCTCAGCACCTCGCCTACAACGACTGCGGCTGCAAAGGAGGCGGCCGCGATCCCGAGCACCACTCGCGACGAGAGCCGCCGGACCGCCAGCAACCCAAAGCCGAGTAGCGCGTAGCGCGACAGGATATCGCCTCGCCACAGGAAGACCGAGTGTGCTATCCCGATAACGAACAGAGCGACCAGGCGCCGGACGTAGCGACGCACCAGCAGAGCTCTCGTGCTCGCGCGCTCGACCTGAAGAGCAAACCCCAGTCCGAACAGAAATGAGAACAGCGGGTAGAACGAACCGAAACAAAAGAATCCGATCGCCAGCCGCGCGACCCGATCCACGATGGATCGTGGGGTCGCGAGGTAGTCTGTGTTGAAGTTGACGAGGAAGATCCCGAGGAGCGCGGCACCACGCAGGACATCCAGCAGCTCCACTCGCTCGGCAGTGACGACAGGCCCTGATGTGCCGGCTTCCGCGGTTTCGATCTCTTGCGAGGGTCGCACCGCCACATTTCGGTCCTCAGAGTACCGGCGACTGCTGAGCCGGAAGCCCTGCACTGAAGTCTCCCTCCACGTGCTTAGCCATCAGGCCTGTGTCTTGCCTGTAGCGCGAATCGACACCAGGCCGTTGTCAGCCAGCTCACCCACGATACGCCGGACAGTATCGAACGGGAGTTCCCGCTGCTCCGCGATCTGCGCGATAGACCTCGTCCCGTCGATGCAGGGCAGAACATTGAACAGTGCACGGTTGCCCTGAGCATCTCGCCAGAAGTCGACGAAAAATCCGTAGCGGGAGCAGAAGATCTCGCCGCGTACCCGGTTCACCGGCACTACGTTCTGCTCCAGCGTATCGATCATGCGCAGGGCCAGATCACGCGACTCCGCGAGGCGGTCGTAGGAGATCCGATCGGGAGTATCATGGCTCGAGTGATACTCCGGATACGCCCAGTCTGGCGACGAAGCCGGCAGGACCCTCGACAGCGACAGCATCGGCACCCGGACCCCGGGGGAATTGAACTGCCGCTCGTCGTTGCCGATCACCGTCCCGAACGCTCCGGTCCAGGCCGACCCGTCAAGCGCACGCAGTGCAAGGCTGAAACACTGGTCTAGCTCGGTATCGCCCGCGAACGACAGCTGCAGCGAGTGGGGATAATCCCGGCCCAGCATCTCCAGGAACAGCCCACCCCGCATCTTCGGAATCAGAGACTCGTTCTGACTGAGGTACGCGACCGAGCCGATCGTTTCCGGAACTACCAGCAGCCGATAGGTGTAGCGTAGTTCCGAGCGTCGGAGCAGCGCGCGCATCACATCGATGCCGACGACTACGCCCGTGAGGTCGTCGTTCACTTGCGCCGGGTGGCACAGGTGGGCACAGAGGACAATGGTCTCGTCGCTGACCCCCGGAGCGACGACCTCCCCCACCTTGAGTGTGCCGTAACTGAAGTCGCTGCGGATTACGACCCGGTAGGCCTCGTCGGTAAGCGAGTCACGGAGCTCGCGCGAGCAGCAAAGGCCCCAGTCGCGCTCGTAGTACTTGAAGATGAAGGGGACGGCATCGGGGAGCCGATGATGAACGTGTAGATGTTGCAGGAGCGTATCGCGCGAGACTACCCCCTCGAACGGGAGCGAGTAGGAGACCACATGGAGCGGGTGGTCGGCGTACGAAAGCAGCCGCCGACCGTCCAGGGTCTCCAGGTAGGCCTCGTGGCAGGTCCATTTCTCCGGTACCAGCCAGGTCCATGCCTCCATGCCGGTCGGGTACTCGTGGATCGTCATGGGTAGCTGCTCGGCGAGTGCAGCTAACGCCGCATCGTATCCATCGGAGACAAGGTCGCGCGGGAGACACCACAAGCCCTCGATCATCTCGCGCATGGTCGCAGGGGAGCGCAGCGTGACCCTAGGCACCACACCACCCACGCGGTCGGCTTCGAATGCGACGGGATCTCCGGCCGGCCCCCGAGCGGTGAACCAGGCATCGCGGTCCAGCTCCTCGACAATCAGGTCGTAGTACGGCGATGCTTCGACTGCAAGCAACTCGCCCCGGCCCACCCGTGCGGTACGGCAGATGCCATTCAGACGAGCCTTCTGTTCGAGCCGGCATTCGTCCGGAGTGCTGTTATTGGTCAGAAGCCTGACATTGTAGATCCAGCCAGTTTTTTGCTGGACGCCACGATTGGAGATCAATCCGGTGAAGAGCTTCTTGTAGCGAAACGGGACGCCGTGCATTTCCTCGACGTGATGCTGGAAGCTGGCCTCATAGAGGCCCACGCCGACCATGCAGATCTTCCCATTGATTCGGTGAAGCCGATCGAACACGCTGTCCCGGCCAAAGCATGTCGGCGCAACGTTGGTCAGCAGCTCCTCGGCCCGGGGGCCCCGGCCGGCCACGGAGTGAATCGGGTCCTCAGACCGGATCGTGCCTGGCAGGCGGCGGAAGTACTCCAGGAACTCAGTGGTCGTGCTCCAAGGCCCGCCCTCCGTAGGGGTGGTCTGTACGTCAAACGGCTCGCGCTTGCAAAACGAGAAGGTGTACGTTGGAACGAGCAGGGTTCCGCCTTGCCCCAGCACGTCCATCAGAGCCGAAAGCAGCGCTTGAGAGTGTGCCTCCGGCGAGTCGCACTCCTCGAGGCTCCCAAGTTTGTCGGCACATATGTGCAGGAACAGGACGTCGCCCGGCCCGAGCCCCACCTCGCGTAACCCAGCAACCAACGCCTCAGGGCTGTAGTCTCCACAGATTCCCATTAGCGATTCCCCCCCAGCCCGGTCCGCAACGGTGTAAGCGCCGGGTCGATGGCTTCCTCACGCCGGGGCAGGTGTTTGGCATTGATCATCGGAAGCCAAGGGTGATGCGAGATGTACTCCAAGATCTCCGCCATGTGGAACACGTGGCCGGGGCGATACAACCCGGTCAGGATCCGGCGAATGAGGCGGTAGTCCTCGGCGTAGTCCAGCGTCCAGCGATGCTGGTAGAAGAGATCGGGAACGTGCTCCACGTTGTGGACCCGTCGGCCCCGTTCCCAGAAGTACGGAATGGTATGCTCGCGCTGGGCAGGGG
Source organism: Gemmatimonadota bacterium (assembly GCA_046733215.1). Taxonomy (GTDB): domain Bacteria; phylum Gemmatimonadota; class Gemmatimonadetes; order Gemmatimonadales; family GWC2-71-9; genus DASQPE01. Next base: position 27,080 of record JBKPOS010000029.1, on the reverse strand, counting down.
TGTCGGCGTGAAGCCAGGCGTCCTGCAAACTGGCCAACGGGATAACGTCGACGTCCAGCCCATCGGGATATGTCAGCGGATGGCGGTTGGTAACCAGGTCATACAACGCCGCCCGTGGCAGCGCAAAGTCGACCATGGTATCAACGATCAGCGGGTCCACCAGCGGGCAGTCCGCCGTGATCCGTACGATTAGATCGATGCCAAACTGGCGTGCGGCCTGGTAGTATCGGTCGAGCACGTCGTGCTCGCTGCCGCGGAACACATCTATGCCAACCGCGCGACAGAACTCGACAATCGGTTCGTCGCCGGGATTAACAGAAGTAGCGACCACAATCCGATCGATCGTTCTGGCCGCGGAAAGCCGCTCCAGCAGGTAACCGAGCAACGGCTTCCCGACAGCATCCATGAGAACTTTGCCTGGAAGCCGGGACGACCCCATTCGGGCTTGCACGATCGCCGCGACCGTGAAGTTCGGCCGCAACACACTGCGATCCCGATTTGCCGACTCAGCTCGCATGGCTCACCCCTGCTACCTCGGCCGCGCGTGGGGGCACCTCGGGAAACCCATTCTCCCGACAACAGGAGAGCTGCGGCGCGTCGGGATCGATCCGGTTGCACCGGCTTTGCCGGCAGCGGTTATACGGACGAAGCACGGGTTTCACGGCCGGACCAGTGAAGCTGGTCTCGACCGCGCCGTTCTCCAGGACGCGCCGGACCCTGTGCATCGCGTGCCCCATCGCATCGATTGTGCGGTTGATCTCGTCCGGACCGTGGGACCATGTGACAGTGATCCAGGGAATGAGCACCCCCCAGGAGATGAGTTCCTCGTGGAACAACGTGTGCAGCTCGGGCCAATAGGTCCCATCATCGTGCGTGCAGAGAATCTGGGGGTTGCAGTCGAACCCGATGACCCTGACGTAGTCGCTGAGCCCCACCTGCCGAGCCGCCTCCCGGACTCCGCGAACTAGCTGGCCCCCGGTGGTCCAGATGTGCTGGGTAACATCCAGGCGCTGACACTCGTCCAGAGTCGCGCGGCAGGCTGCCAGGCCAGTTGTTTCCGAACTGTGAGTCTGGGATAGCAGGAAGACCCGGCGCCCATCATGCTGCAGGCCCCCCAACTCCATCAAATCACGATTTCCTGCCAGCAAGGAGAACGAGTACCCGTTGCTCATCGCCTTTCCATAGCAGGCGAGGTCCGGGTAGACCCCCCAGCGATGGTGCGCGCCCCGGAGATCGAACCGGATCCCGCTGATCATCTCATCGAAGATGAGCACCGCACCCTCGCGGCGAGTGAGCTCGCGGAGCTCCTCGAGGAAGCCGTTCACCGGTGCATCGTTTTTGACCGGCTCCAAAATCACCGCCGCGATCTGGCCGGGGTAGCGGTCGAACAGAACACGCAGTCCCGCAGCATCGTTGTAACGGAAACCGATCGTGAGTGCAGTGGTCTCGTCAGGAATGCCCGCGTTCATCGGGGTGGTCCCGATGAACCAGTCGTGGATCGCGAAGAAGGGATGATCGACACAGCACGCGATCATTTTTCGTCCGGTGTACGCGCGAGCCAACTTGGTCGCTGCCGTCGTCACGTCTGACCCGTTCTTGCCGAACTTCACCATTTCCGCGGCCGGCAGGAGGTCTACCAGGTATTCCGCAAGCTCGTACTCAAGCACTCCCGGGCGAGTGAAGTTGAGACCCAGCCCAAGCTGGCGGACGACCGCCTCAGTCACCGCCGGGTAGTTATGCCCCAGCATGATGACCCGGTTGCCCATCGCCCAATCGATGTAACGGTTCCCGTCGATGTCCCAGCAGTACGCACCATCGGCCCGCGCCATGATCTTGGGCGAGAGCAAGGGAAACTGGTCCTCACCCTTGCTGTAGGTATGGCTCGCGCCGGGAACCAGCTGGTGAAAGCGGCGGTTGAGCCGGTCCCCTTCGGCAAAATTTCCGATCGGCCCGGTGGGCCGATTCAGAGATGTTTCCGGCGTTAGTGCTACCAGGGTGTCGGTCATGGCGAAGAGTCTGTGGCCGTGGAGGCTCTGGGATTCAAGCCGGACCCATCCGCAGGCCCACGAACTTCCACGGCTGAAAAATGGGTCCCGTGAATTGCAGCCGGCGTCCGTCCGCCAGGCGCTCGGTATACGTTGTCAGCCCGTACTTGGTCGGTTGCGGGAGATCGATGTCGATGTCGAAATCTTCGGCCACGAAATCCCTCGCGCCTCGGGTCTCGCAGAACTCGCGGAAGCGCGCAAGACTGAACACGTTGTAAATGAAAGGGCCCTGGCAATTCGCTGGCCGCTGGTGATCGATCGCACGCATGCGCACGTCGACATCCAGATCCGAGAAGAGCGACGAGATCACCAACCATCCTCGCGTCACAGCCATCAGCTGCTCCACAGCGGCGTCGGGCTCTTCAATGGCGTACAAGGTCTGCATGAAAAGCACGAGGTCAAACTTCTTGCCCGTGAACGTCTCGGTGAGGCGATAGAAGTCGCCGTCTACCAGCGTCGCCTCGATCCCCTGCGCGCGCAGGAGCGGCTTCCCCAAGGGAAACAGCAGGTCACCGGCGATATCGATTCCGGTCCAGCGGAAACCCGGGACCGTTGCGCTCAAATGGCAAATGTTCGCGCCGGCCCCGCACGCGACGTCGAGGGCCTCCCCTGCTCCGGGGCCGAGTCGCCGGATGAAATCGGCGAAGTGGACAGTGCTGCGATAGGGTTTTTGGAACTGGCGCAGGTGATATTCCACCCGGTCTTGGTCCTGCCAGATCCGCGTCTGCTCGGAATCGCTGCCAACCACGGTCATGGTCCGACTCCCTTCCAAGCTTGCATCAGCGCCGCGTGATCAGTGGTGCGAGCTGAGCCCCCGCTGAATCCTGGTAACTGCACGCCTCCCGTACCGTCGCGATGACGAACTCCTGCTCGCGTCGGGAAAGGCCGACTGAGCAGGGCAAGCTCAGGGCGTCGCGATTGAGCCGCTCCGCCACCGGGCAGGTCGACGGGCGCGCGTCCGCGTGGGCCGGCGACTTATGAATCGGCTGCCACAATGGCCTGGTCTCGATGCCCCGCTTCGCCAGGAAGCGGTGCAGACCGCGAGCGTCCATTCCAAAGCGGTGCGCGTCGACTTGAATGGTGTAGAGCCAGAAGGAGGACTCGGCCCAGGGTGCTTCCTGCATTGGCGTGATGCCCGGAACCCCGTTGAGCTCAGCCGCGTATGTTGCGGCAATCCGCCGCTTCGCGGCGACATGGGCGTCCACTCGCTCGAGCTGAGCCAGGCCCATCGCGGCCAGCACGTTGGACAGCCGGTAGTTGTAGCCGATTTCACCGTGCACGGCCTCGATCGGGTCGTCTTTGGCCTGCGTCGTGAGGTAGCGTGCGTGTCGAGCCCAGCCCTCGTCGTTGGTGAGGATCATCCCGCCACCGCCGGTGGTGATCAATTTGTTTCCGTTGAAGCTCAGGCAGCCTACGTCGGCCAGGCTACCCACCGACTGGCCATAGCAGCGTGCCCCCAATCCCTCACTGGCATCCTCAATCACCGCTAGGTCGAAGGCATCGGCGAGCTCGAGAACCGAAGCCATATCCACCGGATGACCCAGAAGGTGGACCGGGAGAATGGCCTGCACCCGGCGGCCGGTGGTCACGTCACGCAGCTCGCCGTTTTGGCGGACGCACTCCTGAGACAGGAAGGTCTTCAGCCTGTCGACGTCGAACTGCATGTAATCAGGCTCGGCATCCACGAAGACGGGCCACGCGCCCACATAGCGGATCGCGTTCACCGGCGCGATGAAGGTCAGCGTCGAGACCAGGACCTCGTCGTCAGCCCGAACACCAGCCAGAAGGAGCGCGATGTGAAGCGCTGCCGTCCCGCTCGTGGTCGCAACGCCGTATCGAGTGCCCGCCACCGCAGCCGCCATTCGTTCGAACCGTTCCACATAGCTCCCGACGGACGATACCCAGTTGGTGTCCAGACATTCCTTCACGTACGCCCACTCGTTTCCGCCGAGATACGGGACGCAGAGCGGCACGGACTCCGGGACCACGCTGACCTGAGTCGGTATCGCGCCAGCTCGCGCAACTCCGCCAGTGAGCGTACCTGATTCCGGTGCGTCGGCTTCCTGAAGTCGCGAATTCCCCCGGTTCGAACGCCAATACTCGAAGATCGGGAAGCTGACGACTGTTTTTCCCGTATGGAGAAGCCGCTGGATGAGATCGGTCATATCGAAGCGGCGGTCAGCGGGAATCAGCTCGAGAACGTGGCGCTCGAGCACGTAGACCCCTGCATTTTCCAGGAATGGCCGCTGCGGCGTCTCGCGCAGCATAGAGACCCGCGGCCCCTTACACTCGATTACGCCGTAGGGGACCTGCAGCTCGTTTCGCCTGACCCCGACCGTTGCGTCCGCGCTGTGGGCCCGATGATAGGCGAGCATGTCCGGCACGCTCACTGTGGTGAGCACGTCTCCGTTGATCACAAGCACCGGGCCGCGCGGCGCTGGCAAACGGCGGAGGGCTCCCGCCGTTCCCAGTGGCCGATCCTCGGGGACATAATGCAGGTCGACCCCGAAATCGTGTCCGTCCCCGAAGTAGTCGGTAAGTCGATTTGCCAGGTAATGAGTCGTGATGCTGATGTGACGGACACCGGCTTGGCGGAGGCGCTCTATGATGCGCGCCAGCTGAGGGCGATTTCCGACGGGCAACGCGGGTTTCTGGGGGTCTTTGCTCAGCGGCCGAAGTCTGGTGCCCAATCCACCCGCCATGATCACGGCCGACACGTCCAGCGGATCGGCGCTCACCAGGTCGCTGCGCAGGATCAAACCCACGAGACGTCCGTTACTATCGACGACGGGCAGATGGTTCACTGTGAAGCCGCGCCCGTGATCCACCAGCTCGAGCGCCTCGCCAGGCGTAGTTGCGGGCGTCGCAACCAAGGGATGCACCGTCGCAATCGTGCGGCTGGGAAGCGCGAGCGTCCGGCCCGTGAGCAAATGACGACGGATGTCGCCGTCCGTCACGATGCCAACCAGCCGGTGGTCATTGTCCACCAGGAGCAGGACCCCGGTCCCCGCGACATCGAGGCGCGCCATGGCTTGCTCGATGCTGGCCTCGGCCCCGATGGTCGAGGCAACGAGACGGGCTGCGAGGGCGCCAGGGCCGGACCATTCCCGCGCCGATGCGTTGCTCGGACTCCCGGGCGAGCTCGCCCGGCTCCCTTCCCCCCGCGACGTCTCCGCCGGCTTTGTGGTTGTCATGGTAAGACTCCCATTGTGGCAGCCGACAATGCAACTCGATGGAGCAGGTCGAGCATGTTGAGACCGACTCTGGTGCCCAAGGGCCAATCGGGGACCATCGGCTCCCCGTCGCCCACTTGGACCTCTCGCAAGCAGATCGTCGAGTCTCCCGTCTTGACGACCACTCCGTCTGCATGTCGGCCGACGACCTGGCCGGCATTCGCCACATAACGTGGCCGGGCCGGGTCGTAGGTGGCGCGCCAGACGATCACCCGTTCGGATCCGAGCACGGTGCGAGCACCGGGGCCCGGGCGGGTGATCGCGCGAATCTTGTTGTACAGGTTCAGGCTGCTGTCGTTCCAATCGAGCCATTCGTCGCCTTCGGAGCGCCCGCCGAAATACGTGGCAGCCTCCGGCGACTGGGGGCGGCGGGGCGCTATTCCCGCAGCAATTAGATCAAGGCCTTCAGCCACCAACCCTGGACAGGCGGCGACCACCCGATCGAGTAGCCGCCCGTAATCATCGGTCCACTCGATTGGGAGCTTGCGTTGGAGGATGATGTCGCCGGTGTCGATTCCTTCGTCCATGTAGTGGAGCGTGATCCCGATTTCGGTCTCGCCGTTCAGGAGCGCCCAACTGATGACGTTCCGACCTCGATATTGCGGCAAGAGACCGGCGTGGAGGTTTACCGTGCCCAGGGGTGGCACTCGGATCGCGGCCGGGCCGAGGATTTGGTCGTAGGCGACCGACACAGCGACGTCGGGAGCCCAACGTGTGAGCATCGCGACCGACTCGGCTGCGTTGATCCGATCCGGTCGCGCTACCTGCAGGTTCAGCTCCCGCGCGGCATCAGCCAACGTCCGATCGGAGGGATGGCGGCGCCCCACAACTCCCACCGTGCGGTGAGGGCCACGCGCAATGCGGCGAAGCGCGTCCGCCGCCCAGCGGCCATCGCCGTACAAGGCCACGCGTAGAGAGTGCGGCGCCGTCACGCGAGGTCCTTCCATTCGATCTCCTCGTCCGGCTCGAGGTCCCGCAGCAGCGTTCGGCCGACGACATAGCGAAGCTCGTCCGGGCCGATACCAGTTCCCGGCCGTTTGAAATCCAGGTCCGCCGACGTGAGCCGGTGTCCGCTCGTCAGCGCGCCCCGTGCGACTGCGCGGCGGCGAAAGACAGCGCGCTTGGCGAGCTCCTCGGGACCGATCCGACGGCGGCTCTCGCCCAGCGCTTCGTGCACAGCCGCCGTCCCATCGGCCAATGCCCGGAATTCGGCTGGATCCGCCGAGATCGCGTGGTCCCACCCCTCGAGGGTTCGATCGATGGTGAAATGCTTCTCCACGATGCAGGCGCCGAGAGCGACGGCAGCCAGCGGCACCGCAATCCCGAGGGTGTGATCACTGAAGCCGACCGGAACATCAAACGCCTGTCGCCAGGTCTGGAGAGCGCGCAGGTTCACCAGCGCCGGAGGACAGGGGTAAATCGACACGCAGTGAAGCAGCGCCACCGATCCGCTGCCATTGGTCCGCAGCACCTCGAGCGCCTGCTCCACCTCACCGAGCGTCGCCATTCCCGTCGACAGCAGGACTGGTTTTCTGGTCTTTGCGACATACGCCAACAGGGGCGGGTTGTTCACGTCCATCGATGCGACTTTGTAGGCGGGAGCGCCGAGCGATTCCAGGAGATCGACTTCCTCGGTCGCGAAGCAGCTGGAAAACACGGTGATGCCCACCTGCCGAGCGTACTCGAAGACCGAGCGCTGCTCGTCCGCGTCGAGCTGATAGCGTTCCACCTGCTGTTCGAGGGTGTCGCTCGATTGCATCCCGACGCTGTAGCTCGCGTTGCGCCGATACTCCGCGGCTCCGATCAAGGAGGCTTTGGACCATGACTGGAGCTTGACCGCGTGAGCGCCGCTTTGCTTCGCGGCATCGATGAGCACGCGACAGAGCGTCTCGTCGCCGTTGTGATTGGCGCCGATCTCGGCGATCAAATAGGGAGGCTCGTCTCGGCCGATCAGCCGACCGGCGATACTCAATTGCTCCACATGGCCTCCAGCGCCGGATTGGCGACGCTCCACCACCACACGTACTCCGGCTCGAGCCTGTTTAGCGCGTCCACATAGGCTGCCAGGCGGGGGTCCGAACTCACGATCCGATCCTGGAACACGTGTGCACGGGCGCGGGCGGTCGTGATCACATCGGCGCACCAGCCGGGCATGGGCCACGCGGATCCCAACAGGACCTCGTAGTGGGCGAGCACCATCGCCGTGTCGCCCTTCACTCGCTCCGCCGTGAACGGGGGCAGGATGCGGGCGACGTTGCGGTCGCCCTGCCGGTAGTCCATCCGCGCTTCGCGGTCGAAGCCGAGGACCGCGCCGCTGGCCCACGCGCGAGTGGCCAGCAACCAGTCCACCAACCGCGCATCGGTTGGAATGGGCAAAACATCGTGAAGGACAGCGGAGCGGTAGGCGGTATTCGACAGGCCGAAGACATTCCATTGCGGCAAGAGGGCGTCCGCGGCGATAGCCTCCGAGGGGCCAAAGGTCACCCCGACCGGACAGCCCGAACCATCGATTACCCGCAGGGCGCACGCAGCGACGTCGTGCTCCTTCAAGGCGGCCCGCGCGGCCGCGACGCGGCTGGGATGAAGTCGGTCGTCCGCATCGACGAACACAACGGCATCGTACAACTTGACCAGCTCCGTCAGCGCATGTTGGCGCACATCGGCGATGGTCGCGGAGGCTGGAGCTGCGAGCCACTCGCCCACCAGTTCCTCGCCCACAGCTCGCTTCACATCGGTCCGGTCGAGTCCGTCCAGGCTGACCCAGAGATCGAAATCGGGATCGGTCTGGTCTAGCACGGAGCGATACCATGCGGCGAGATATTGACGCGCCGCAGGATACACAGCCGTGTAGACGGCGAGCCGCGCGTGAGGCGCCGGAGCGGTGGTCACCATGCGCTCCAGCCCCCCTCGATCAGCAGATTGCTGGCGGTGGCGTAGGACGCGGCATCAGACGCCAGGAAAAGCACCGCGCCGACTACTTCATCCGCGGTCATGAGCCGTCGCATGGGCGACAGGCTGCGAAAGCGTTCGATGAACGCGGGCGGCTGCCCATTGAGGACTCCTTGGGGCGTGACACAGTTCACCCGCACACCCCGGGAGGCCCAGTGGACGCCCAGGTACTTCGTCAGCATGATCACGCCGCCTTTACTCGCGGTGTAAGCCACGGGATTGCCCAACGAATTGTCCTCGTACAGCCCCGGATTTGATGAGACTACGCCGTAGGTGGACGCGAGGTTGACGATGCTCCCCTTGCCTTGCGATAGCATCGCCTTGCCGAAGGCGCGGCAGGTAAGGAAGGTCGCTTTGAGCTGGACCGAGACGATGGAATCCCAGAGCTCCTCCGGAAAGCTCTCGGCGGGAATTTCCGTGAATCCCTTGGCCTTGTGGTGATGACTGTTGACGAGAATGTCGACCCGGCCGTGAAGGTCGAGGACCCGTTGGACGAGCGTCTCGACCTGACTGGCGTCCGTGACGTCGCACGGCATAGCCAACGCTTCCCCGCCAAACAGCGGGACGAGCGACTGCGGCGTGGCCGCCGGGAGGTCAACGGCGACCACCAGCGCGCCCCGATGCGCAAACGCCTGGGCGATGGCCCGGCCTATCAGACCGCACGCGCCGGTGACAACAGCAATCCGGCCGGCAAGGTCGAAAAGCGGGTCAGGCATTGGCGCGGGCCCCGATGATGAGCTCGTCCATGCCTCCACAGTGAAGTCCACGGCTCCACCCGAATTCCGACAGGGGCGACCCGTGACAACACGGACGGATGTTGATGAAGCATCGACTCGTGCGCGGTCTCGACAACGACCAGCGCCGGTCGTCTCTAACCGGATAGTTGAGGATCTATTTGGAAGGGCTACAGCAGGTCGCTGCGGATGTCGAAGCCGCCCAAAGACATGCCGGACGTCGGTCCAGAAGCCGGAGCAACATCGCCCGCCAGCTTACCACACTGGCCAGTTTTTGCGGGTTGTACAAACTCTGGTCACCGACTAGCAAAGATCTTGCCAGTAAGGAGATGCACGCTGTCGAGTTTGCTGATGGCGGAACTAACGCTTGAGAGCCTGCGGGAGGGTGTGGTCATCCTGCGGTCAGCTCAACGGATGCGCCGCCGCAGTTCAACCAAACATGGAGGTCACGTGTGAATGGCCTGGCAACAGTCGTCAAGTCTTGCAGTCGCTTGTTTGTGGCGATGACGCAGCGAATCGATGGCCCGGTGCCACTGCGACAAACCAACGGCCAAGTGATGTCGTGATCTGCGCGCGCAGTAACGAATTCGCGACTGAGTGATCACAATTCGTACAATGCCGTTGCGACGATGTGCTCGGAGCACGGTTTAGCCGCGCGAACGGTGAATAGAGAACGCTAAACAGACGCTTCCGTTCGTCACCCGGGTTCCCTGTTCACTATTCACTGCTCACTGTTCACGCCTCTCGCTCACCTCTTGTTGGCTTGTCTCACCACCAGACACCGTTACCGCCGTTCCCGGCAACACACCGGTCGCCGTGCTACGGAGCAGCGTGTCACCGGCCGTGACGCCCGAGCGCAACTCGAGCGCGTCGCCCGCGTCGTCTCTCGCACCCAGCGTCACCGCGGCCTGCTCGACATTTCCGGCCTTGATCCGGAGGACGAAGGGTGTGACGCCGCGCTGGTCGACCGCGCTGGTGGGCGCGACCAGTGTCTTCCGCACCGCGGTGCCGATCCGGCCCTCGGCATAGAGACCGGCCACGAGCCTCTGCTCGGTATTGGGGATCGACACGTAGACCCGCACCTGTCGGGTTGCCGGATCCGCCGACGGGTTGATCCGGTCCACGCGGCCGGTAAACGTCCTGCCTGAGTAACCGCTCACGCTGAACTCCACCGGCGCCCCGCGCTCCAGCTTTCCGATCTGCTCGGCCGGCACCGTGCCCTCGAGCTGAAGACTCGTGGGATCGACCACGGTGTAGAGCGATCCCCCCGGTTGCACCACATCGCCGGAACTCACGGCCCGCTCGCTCACCACGCCGGCGATCGGGGCGCGAACAGTAGTGTACTCGACGTTCTTTTCCGCCGCCGCCAACCGGGCCCGCGCGTCGGCCAACTGCGCTTCCGCACTCGAGGCCGTCCAGTTCGCCGACTCGAGATCGCGATCGGCGATTGCGCCGCCCTGCGACAGCCGCTGGGCGCGCTCCGCATTCCGCTGGGCCACTTCCTTGTTGAGCTCAGCACTTCGCACCTGCGACTTGGCTGACAGATAAGCGTCCTGAACCGCTCGGTCGTCGATGCGCGCGAGCAGAGTTCCCTTCTCCACCCGCTCGCCTTGTTCCACGTAGGTGCCGAGGACGGTCCCGCTCAACTCGGCCCGCACCCGCGCCTCACGGACAGGGGTCAGCGTTCCGGATATTCCCGGCCCGCTCTTGAGCACAACAGAGTCGAGCACGACAACACTGCCTGTTCCCAGGGTGATGACGGATCCGCTGGGCTGTTCCGCCTTCGCATCGGGCCGCGGACGACAAGCGCCCGCCGTAGCGATGATCGCCGCCAGACCGAGTACGGGCCCGGCGCGCTGCGCAAACCTCATGGTATGATTCCTCCCTGAGCCGTCTGAGCGACCGTGGCCGTCGTGGGGACCGGCACGGCCGGCTGCCCGCTCGGGGGTTGAGTCGTCCTCGTATTGGGTTGCAGTGCAGGTGACAGAGTGTTCGGCGTTGCCAGTGGCAGTGCCGGCAGCAGCGCCAGTCGCATCCTCGCCACCTGATAGTCTCGAGCCGCGCGAGCGCGGATCACTTGCGCTGCCTGGAGTGCCACTCGGGCATCGAGCAACTCCGTCTGCGTGGACAAACCCTCGCGGTACCGCAGGTCGGCGATCTCGTATGCTCGTTGTGCCTGTTCCACGGTTCCTGCGCTCGCCTCCCACGCTGCGATCGCGGCAGCCAGCTGCGTCGTGGTACTGCGATTGTCGAGCCGGGCGAGCTTCCGCGTCTCCGACAATCGGAGCTCAGCATCGCGGAGGTTGGCCTTGGCCGCCTGGATGCCGCCGCCCAGCCGCCCGCCGGTGAAGAGTGGGATCGTAAGGCCCAGTCCAACCGCCCAGTCCGTCAGGAAATCGTCGCCGCTGGGCACCGCATTCGTCGGATAGGCGAACTGAGAGAACGTCGAAGTGAGCGAGACCGCCGGCCAACGCCCACCCTTGGCCGCCTTCACCAGCCCTTGCTGCGCCTCGACCTGCTCGCTCGCCTGCCGGACCGGAGACCGAATATCCGGATTGGTATCACCCGGCGTCGGCACGAGCGCCGCCACCTGCTCCATCGGAATCTGGGTCGTGTCACCCAACTCACTGGTCAGCACGACCGGCTGCTCGGGCGGGAGATTGAGGATCTGATGGAGGCGCAGGTACGCCACGTCGCGGTCGGCCCGGCGCGCGATCACCAGCGGACGTTGGTTGTCGCGAGTGACCTGTGCTCTCAGCAATTCGAACTCCGACTGATTGCCGACCTCGCGCGCCAGCTGCGTCTGTCTCAGCGTCGAATCGGCCTGATCCAGCGTTGCCTCCGCAATTGAGACGAGCCGATCGGCGAGCATCGCGTCGTAGTACGTCTGGGTCACGTCGAGCGCGAGCTGTGCTTCCGAAGCGGTCAGCCCGAGCTCGGCGCTGCGGCGCTGGGCCGCTGCCGCTTTGGCCTGACCGGACGTCTGGCCGCCGTCGAAGAGCCGCTGGGAGAAGGAGACGCTGAACTCGTAGGCGTTCCTGCGCCCGAACGGCAGCTCGGCGAGTCCGCCGCCCCCTACGGGTCCAAACCGCGAGGTGCAGGCCAGTCCGGACTCCAGTGAATCCAGCCGCGAGCTCGTGGGCAGTGACGGGTTCGCCGTAAATGGGACTAGGCACTGAGGCGGAACCAAAGCCGCGGCATTGCGCGCAATGTCGAACTGCGAGTTGATCGTGCGGGTGTAGCTCGCGCCGCCGATCAGCTGAGGGAAGTAGTAGCTTCGGGCCTGACGTTGCTGGCCTGTCGTTCGATCCACGGCTGCACGCGCGATGCCGACGTCTTCGCTGGCTGCGCCGGCGAGCCGCAGTGCTTCATCCAAGGTGATCTGGCGCGGAGACGCGGCCGTATCCTGCGCGGGAGCCAGGGTCGGGTTCTGCGCTGCCGCAGGCGTAACGACTACGACAGCGCCGAGCATCGCGATGGAGGCGCGGAGCAGGCCTCCGAATCGGGGCATCATCGCGCGCCCCGTCGGCTGCCTCCGTTTCGCCGCCCGGCTACCGCGGCGGGAGCACGCTCCCTGAGCTCAATGGCCCGAGCCGCAAGTCGCACATAGTGGCGAATGTTCTCTTCCGGATTGGGCACATCCGGCCAGACATCGCGCCAGAGGGCATTGATAAGAAGCGAGCTGAGGAACATGCCGGCAGCTGCTTCCGCACACAGGTCAGGGGTAGTGAGGCCGCGCCTCTCGAGTGAGCGGAAGAACGCGACGAGCTGGTTGTACTCGCGTCCGCAGTCTTCCATGACGAAGGCACCCAACTCCTGATGCTCGACCATTTCGCCCATGATCCTGCGGATCAGATTGCGGTGCTCGTAATAGTGGTAGAAGACCTGCAGTCCCCATCGATCCAGCTCGGCCGCCGGATCGTCGGCGTCGCTGTCGAGGAGGGGGCCGCTTCGGCCGCCCATGGTGCTCAGGGCCGCGCGGATGAGCGCGTCCTTCGATCCGAAATGGCGAAACAGGGTGACTTCGTTGACGCCGGCGGCATCGGCGATGCGGCGGGTGGTGGTGCCCTGGTACCCGGACTCGGCGAAGAGGCGGCAGGTGACTTGGAGGAGCTTCTGATGAGTATCGTTCATGCGCAAGTATGTGCTTGCTTGCTGATGACGTCAAGTGCTTGCTCGCATCTGCGGCCCCTACGCAGTCGCTCGCGCGCGAGTTCCATCCAACGACTGAATGCCGATCGAGTAGTTGCCTGCCTGAGGGCTTCGCCTGAGTCTGCGGATGGAACGAGGTATGGAAGAGACTGATGCGATGCAATCAAGCGCCGGTCGGGACTGGTCGCCGCAGCCCCAGCTTGTGCAGCCGAGACCTCAGTGTGCTTGGACGCAAACCCAAGCGGTCGGCCGCGCCGCCGGGTCCTTCGATGCGCCACGATGTCTGCTCTAGAATGCGTACAAGGTGTTGGCGTTCGAAAGCCTCCAGCGTCTCCGCCTCCTCTTCGGTGAACTCGTCTGCGGGGGGCGCCGAAGCAGCAGGGTCCGGCACATCGACCACGCCGCCGGGCGCGAGGACGCAAGCCCGCTCGATCATGTTCTGCAGCTCGCGAATGTTGCCGGGCCACGAGTAACGCTCGAGCCGAGACAGGCTGGCGCGACTGATTCCGGTGAGCGGCTTGCGTAACGTCCTGGCGAAGTGGGCCACGAAATGCGCCGCTAGCGCGGGCAAGTCTTCGATTCTCTCGCGAAGCGGGGGAACCACGATGGGGACGACGTTGAGCCGGAAGAAGAGATCGGGCCGAAAGCGTCCGCTGGCCATGTCCTTCTGGAGATCGCGATGGGTCGCGGCAATCACACGCACGTCGACCTGGATCGGCCGTTCGCCTCCGACGCGCTCGAATTCTCGCTCCTGCAGCACGCGGAGCAGCTTGACCTGGGTCTCCGGCCCCAGCTCGCCGACTTCATCGAGGAAAATGGTGCCATGATTGGCAAGCTCGAACCGTCCGATCCGCCGTTGGAGCGCTCCGGTGAATGCGCCCTTCTCATGGCCGAACAGCTCGCTTTCGACCAGAGTCGGAGAGATCGCACCGCAGTTGACCTTTATCATCGGGTGCTTGGCACGGAGGCTGCCCGCATGAACCGCCCGGGCGATGAGCTCCTTGCCAGTACCGGTCTCGCCAATCAACAACGCCGTTGAATCGGTTGGCGCCACCTGCTGCACCAGACGCAGCACGCTCCGCAACGCGGGGCTTCGTCCGACGACGTCGGCGAAGCCGCCCTCCTCGCGCACAGCCTCCTCGAGGTACGTGTTCTCCAGCTCCAGCTGATCCTTGAGCCGCTCCACTTCCCGGTAGAGCTGCGCACTTCGGATCACGGACGCCGCCTGAAGGGCGAAGACCCCGAGAAACCGGCTTTCCTCCTCGCTGATCTCCTGCCGGGACCAGAGCAGAAGAAATCCCATCAGCTGGTCGTGGAGAAAGAGAGGGTATCCAACCCCTCCCTTGAGCCCCGCTTCGCTCAGCGCTCCGATGATTTCGGGGACCGAAGGCTGAATGGCCGTCCCAACCGTGGCCTCGGCGATAACGTCCGCCCACTGCGCCAGCTCATTGAGCAAGAGGGGACGCCGGTCATGATTGATTCTCTCGATGAATGCCGGCGAGATCGGGATGGCGTGAACCGCCGGCTCGAGCTTGTTCACTTCGGGGAAGAACGTGAATCGATGCAGCCGAACTTTCTTTACCTGCATCGCCGGTGGGTTCTCGCGGCAGGTATCACACTCTTCGTCGGTGAGCAGAAGCCAAACGGAGGCGCGGGCGTACCCGGCCAGCTCGACCAACCCTTCTGCGATCGTGACCAGGACTTCATCGAGACGTTGACCCACGGCCATGTGCTCGGTGACGCGTCGCAGCACGTCCAGGTGCCGGTCGCGATCGACCGAACTCAGCGCCATAACGACCTCGAGGTGTGACGTGGCAAGAGACTGTCCAATATAGCGCGCCGTGCCGCGCTCCCACGACATTCCGTGGCCCCCCGCGATCGCTCGCGGCCAACCTGCCCTTCCACACTTCCATGCTGCATGAATTGATCGCGGCAAATCGTTGCGTCATCGTGTGATGCGATCGCTGACCGCAGAAGTCTTCAACTGGCCCGCCGCCTGCCTTGGACCAGTCGAGGCGCGTGCTCCCCCCAGCAGCGTCGGCCCTTGCCGGGAAGCATGATGACATACTCGAACCCGATTCTCTCGGATGCGGATTATGCCGCCGCTCGGCAGGCTGCCGATCGGTTGCTGGAAATGATCAGTACCGACGCAGGTACCAACGGCCCTGATACGCTGACTCAGCTGGGACAGACTTGCGACAGGTTATGGGCCGTGCTGGGTCACCCGGCGGTCGGGGTGCTGTTACGTCGAGGATACGAGACCGCCGGCCGGCTCCACGCCTGGCGGGAGCTCCTGGCCGACCAGATGGGACAGCCGCCGCGCTGGCACCTCGCTACCCTGCTTCGTACCGCGATGGTTCAAGAGCTGATTCCCATCAGCGAGCCGGAAGCCAAGGCCGACGGCATCGTCGCCATGCTGGGCGCACATGCGTTCTGGCGGCATCATCCGCATGTTTTCGGCGCCGCTGAACCCGAGCCACACGACTCTGTAGTTCCCCGCGTTCTCGGGATCGTCTTGGGCCCCGACGCGGCAGCGGCCATCGCCGCTGCGAAGAGAGAGGCGCTCTGATCTCATGCTCAGGCCTCAGCTCCTCAATGCCATCGCGGACGCCGCGATTTTCCTCGGGCCCGACCTTCGAGTGGGTGCGGCCAACGCAACCGCTCGAGCGCTGATGGGATGGACCGATCCGGAGGAAGAGATCGGCCTCCCGGCCCTCGGATTCGTGCTCCCGGAAGACATTCCTCGGCTCACTGACGCGATTCTTCGGTCGCGCCGAGCCCTCCCGGGTTACATCGCCGTCGAAGCGAGCCTTCTGACGGCGACT
This sequence comes from Gemmatimonadota bacterium, assembly GCA_046733215.1. Classification (GTDB taxonomy): domain Bacteria; phylum Gemmatimonadota; class Gemmatimonadetes; order Gemmatimonadales; family GWC2-71-9; genus DASQPE01. The sequence goes on along the minus strand of JBKPOS010000029.1, from coordinate 11,142 downwards.
GCGACGTGGTGGCGAGCCGAGCTGCGCGTCGCGCCGCTCCTCGATGAAGACAATGTGCTGGGCGGTTTTCTGATTACTGCCCCGGCAACCGCCTCGCATTCCCGCGGTGTGTCGGCCTTGCGCGTCATCTCTGAGGCATCGGCCCAGAACAACGGCGAGGATCTGCTGCTGGCCCTGGTCAAGCATCTCGCGCAGGCCATGGGCACGCGATACGCGCTGGTGGCCAGCCTGCAAGGTTCGCCGCCCACGGCGATGACCACGCTTGCGAGCTGGGTTGATGGTGCACCGGGCCCTACGCTCACTTATCCATTGGCGGGGACACCTTGCGCCCGGCTTACCGGACAGGAGGTGTGCCACATTCCGGAGCGGGTTCAATCGTTGTTCCCGCGCGATTCCCTTCTCCGCGAGTTGGCCGTCGAGGGGTATCTCGGCGCTGCCATCGCCGATTTCAAGCAGCAGCCGATCGGCGTCCTGGCAGTGCTGGATGACCGGCCGCTCTATCGGCAGCAGGATCTATTCACGGTGCTCCGCGTCTGCGCCGCCCGGGCCGGGGCTGAAATCGAGCGACGCCTCGAAAGTCGGAAGCAGGGCCAGTTGCTGCGGCAGCTCACCGAGATGACCCGGGTTGCCGGCTGGATCTACGACGCGGAGCAGGATCACTTGGCTTTCGTGGGTGACTCCCTTCGACTGAGTGGCGTGTCTGAAGAGGAGATCGCGACCATGATCCGGGCGCCGGAGCTGCTGCTCGATCCGGCGGACGCCGCGCGTGTGCGTCGCGCCCTGCCGCCGATCGGTGCCGTCGGCGCGGGCTGGGATCTCACGTACGAGCACCGGCCTTCCTCAGGTCGCAGCGTCTGGAGGCGCTCCAGAGCACGGGTGGAGTTAGAGAGCTCGACCACGCGGGTCTACGGCATCGTGCAGCCGATCAACGCGCCGGAGTCGAGGCTGCTGCGCCGACAGGAGCAAGCGAATGCGTAAGGTGGCTGTAAGCCTGGCGAAGATAGTTTGCCTTGCTCTCGCGTACATCCTGGCCGCTCGCTTCGGCCTGTTTTTCAGAATCGACAGCAAGGATGTCGGAATCCTTTGGCCCGCAGCGGGAATCGGCCTCGCCGGCCTCGTTCTCTGGGGACCGCGATACTGGCCTGCGGTGGCGCTTGGGGCGGCGCTCCAGCCGCTCCTCTGGGGACAGAGCCTCACGACCGCCGTGGGTATGGCGTTCGGGAATACGCTGTCGGTCGTGACTGGTGCCGAGGTGCTGCGACGCGTTCGCGGGTTCGATCCGAGCCTGACGAAGCTCCAGGATGTTGTCACCCTTGCGGCCGTCGGAGCAGTGTTCGCCCCAACCATCTCGGCAACCATGGGAATCGGAACGCTGTGGCTCTCGGGAACAGTTGGGAGTGCAGCGATCCCGAAACTCTGGGCCACGTGGTGGGCTGGTGATGCTTTCGGAGTACTCCTTGCCGCGCCGCTCATTCTCACCTGGGCCGGGGCGGGACGGCTTCAGCTCTCGGCCCGGTCGAGCCGTCGCGAGCTGGCCATCGATCTTCTACTGATTGTCGTCGCGAGCTGGCTGGTCGTATGGCATGGGGCACTCCGGCCAGGGGTCCTGTTCGTCCCGATTCTGCTGCTCGCAGTTCGTCACGGAGTCCGCGGCGCCGCCACTCTCATGCCGGGTGTGGCCGTCGTGGCGGGGCTGGCCGCGATCCACGGCGTCGGTGCGTATGCGGGGCTCGATGCTGGCGACGCGAGCGGCCAGCTGTACGGCTACCTGGTCGCGCTCTGCTCGGTCAGCCTGGTAACCGGTGCCGCCGTGTCGGAGCGCGAGCTTACGACTCACGCCCTTCGCGACGCCAACGACGCGCAGCGCGCGATTCTCGACGCGTGTCCGGTCGCGATCATCGCGGTCGACCTCGATCGGCGTTGCACCATGTGGAGCGGTGCCGCGGAGCGGATGTTCGGGTGGGCAGCGAACGAAGTGGTCGGGCAGCCGCTCGGCGTCATCCCCTATATCCCACCGGACAAGTCGAGCGAATTCGAGGACCTGTGGACTCGTCAGCTCTCGGGTCATCCGGTTCTGGCCCACGAGACCACCCGGCTTCGCCGCGACGGCGCCTTGGTCCCCGTGAGTCTGTCGGTCGCCTTTCTGCGCGACGGGATCGGTCAGCCGGTCGGACTCATGGGCGTGCTCGAGGACGTGACGGAGCGGCGGGCGGCGCGGGCCGCTCTCGATCGGAGTGAGGCGCAACTGCGCCAGGCGCAGAAGATGGAGGCGGTCGGTCGGCTGGCCGGCGCCGTGGCACACGATTTCAACAATCTGCTGACGGTGATCATGGGAAACGTGGAGCTGGCCATCGACGGTGTCGACAAACACGCGCCGGCCCACACCGATCTCGAGCAGGTTCACGGAGCAGCCCGGCGGGCGGCAACACTCACGCGCCAGCTGCTCACCTTCAGTCGGAAGCAGGTGCTGGAACGGAAGGTCTTCGATGTCCACGAGGTGATCACCGACCTGGGCTCCATGATTCGTCGGCTGATCGGGGTCGATGTCGAATTCGCCCTCAACCTTCAGGCCCAAGACAGCGAAGTCGAAGCCGATCCGGGGCAGTTGGAACAAGTGATCATGAATCTCGTCGTCAACGCCCGCGATGCGATGCCGGAAGGCGGCAAGCTTACGGTCGAGACTTTTGAGACCACACTCGATGAGCCGGCCGAGCATGCCCGCGGTACGGTTCCTCCGGGGAGCTATTTAATGCTCGCCGTCAGCGATACGGGAACCGGAATGTCACCCGAGGTCCAGACCAGCCTCTTTGAGCCCTTCTTCACCACCAAGGGACCGGGAAAGGGCACCGGCCTGGGCCTAGCGACCGTGCAGGGCATCGTCCATCAGAGCGGAGGACATGTCGTGGTGTATTCGGAGCGCGGAGCGGGCACCACGTTCAAGATCTACCTGCCCAAAGTCGGCGAGCAGAGCGGCGGTGCCACCTCAGGCACCGCGCCGGCAGCGCCGAGAGGAGCGGAGACGATCCTGCTCGCGGAGGACGACGATGCGGTGCGGGCCCTGGCGGAGCGGGTGCTGCGGACCAACGGCTACTCGGTGCTGGCCGCGCGGGACCCCGCAGTCGCGCTTGCCGTGCTGAAGGAGCACAACGGTCCCATCCAACTGTTGCTGACCGACGTGATCATGCCGCGGGTAAGCGGGCGGTATCTCGCCAACGCCGTGCTCGACGAGCGACCGAGCACGCGAGTGCTCTACATGTCGGGCTACACCGACGACGCCGTCTTGCGTCATGGCGTGCTCGATGCCGGACTCGCCTATCTCGAAAAGCCGTTCACCCCCGGCGGGCTGCTTCGCAAGGTCCGCGAAGTACTGGACAGCTAGGTCAGGCGGAGTCTGCCGCGGCCCCCTCCGCTTCCTCCACTGCCTCGGAGGCGCGGGCCCATTGCTCCAGCGCAGTCTCGAGCTCAGTTACGGCCGATGTTACCGCCCGGGTGAGCTCCGCTGCCGCAGCCGCGGCGTCGGGACGGCTGTACAGGTCAGGATCCTCCAGCCTGGCCCTCAGCTCACCGACCCGATGCTCCGCCTGTTGTGCAGTCGTCTCCGCCGCCTCGAGCGCGCGCCGCGCGGAACGGGCCCGCGACTGGGCAGCACGCCGTTCATCCAGGTTGCGACGAGACTCTGAGCTGTCGCGTCGCCCCGAGCGAGGCGCCTTTTCTTCGTCCCGGCGTCGCGCCCGCTCGGACTGTGACACTTCCCATTCCTCGAACCCGCCGGGAAAATCGGTGATCCGCCCACCTTCCAGCGCCCAAGTACGAGTGGTGACGCCGCGCAGCAGCTCCCGGTCGTGACTCACGAGGATCACCGTACCGTCGTAATTCTCCAGTGCGTCTTCCAGAGCCTCGATCGACTCGACATCCAGATGGTTGGTGGGCTCATCCAGAAGCAGGAGATGCGGATGCGCAAGCATCAGCATCGCGAGCGCGACGCGAGCCTTCTCGCCGCCTGACAGCGTGCCGGCTTTACGCTCGACGAGATCACCGGAAAATCCGAATCGTCCCAGGTGATCCTGAATCGACCCTCGCCCCCAGGCCGGCCGAAGCTGGGCAATGATCTCGTAAAGGGTCGACTCCGACGGAACCTGGGCCAGGTCCTGGCGGAAATGCGCCACAGTCAGCGACTCGGGAATTCTCACGGCGCCGCCTTCGGCCACTCGCTCGCCAGCAATGGTCTGGAGCAGGCTGGATTTTCCCGACCCATTGGCACCCACGAGGCCGACGACCTCGCCTCGCCGCACTACGCCGGAAAAATCGCGGACCAGCTCGCGCTCGCCCACCACGACGCCGACGTCCTCGAGCACCAGTACCTGATCCCCGCCCCGACTCCCCGCGGCGAGGCGAAACGCCATCGCGCTCTCTTCCGACGGTGGGGGGCTGAGCCGCCCGACTCGCTCGAGCCGTCGGCGCCGTCCCTTTGCCTGCCGGCTGTTCTGCCCGGCAATGTTGCGGCGGATGTAATTCTCTTCTGCAGCGAGCGTACGCCGTTGCTGCTGATAGGCTCGCTCGTGTGCCAGCCGTCGTTCCGCGCGCTGCTCCACAAAGGCGGCGTACCCACCCGTATAGGCGAAGGCCGTTCCTCCCTCGAGATGGAGTACGTGATCCGCGATGCGGGAGAGAAAGGCGCGGTCGTGGCTCACCACCAGCACCGTGGCCGGCGTACTCGCGAGATAGCTCTCCAGCCAGGCGATGGTATCGAGGTCGAGATGGTTGGTGGGCTCGTCGAGCAAAAGGAGATCCGCGGGAGCTACCAATTGCCGGACCAAACCGAGCCGGCCCGCTTCACCACCGCTCAGGGTGGACGCGAGCTGATCACGTGCTTTGTCGGGATCGAAGGCGAGACCATGGAGCACCGCGTTCACGCGGGCGTGGGCTTCGTATCCTCCTGCATGCGTGAAATGCTCCAAGTCCTTCCCGTAGCTTTCCAGCACGTCCCTAGGGCAGCGCTCGCCCAGCTCCGCGATGCGGGCGGCCTGCTCGTGAAGCGACTGCTCCAGCAAGAACAGCTCGCGGTACGAGTCGGCGGCCGCATCCCAGACGGTCGCGTCCTCGCCGAACTCTCGATGCTGATCGAGCACGGCGATCCGAAGCCCACCCCCACGGGCCACCGCACCGCGGCTGGGAACGAGCTCGCCGGTCATCAACCGAAACAGGGTGGTCTTGCCGCTCCCGTTTCGGCCGACGATTCCCCAGCGATCACCCCGGCTCACCGTGAAGGTCACGTCCTGAAGCAGGGGTCGGGCGGCGAAATCGATCGCTACGCCGCCGAGGCTCACCTGGGTCACGGCTGTGTGGCCAGGCTTACGACGTCGAGCGGCATGCCCACCGCAAGGCGACCGGTTCCCCGGTGAACCACATTCTGTCCGAACATCACCCCGCCGTCCCGCTTACGAAACGTGGCGAGCGTGCGAAGCGGCTCGACGCCGCGCGCTGCCGTATCCTGGTCCGTCGTAGTCGTCACACAGCGGGCACAGGGCTTTACCACGCGCAGCTCCAAATCACCGAGGCGCAGGTCGCCCCAGCCGTCCTCCGCAAAGGGCTCACAGCCCCGCACGACCAGATTGGGACGAAACCGGTTCATCGGCAGCGGTTGTTCGAGCTGCCGATTCAGCTCCTCCAGTGAAGCCTCCGAGATGAGCAGAAATCCAAAGCCATCCGCGAAGCTCACCCTGTATCCCACCGCGTACAGCGGGTCGGTGGGACGGACGACGTCATCGGGCATGAATACGAGCCGAACGAGCTTCCCGAGAAAGCGACTGAGCCACTGTGCCGCTTCGGGACTCACCGGCACACCCTCGGTCTGATCATCCCATACCCGGAGCGGCACCCGGCCACGCTCATGCGGCTCGAGTGGAATCGCGATCTCCGGCATGCCGGGCGCCCGAAGCACCAGGGAGTGGTCCATCAACGCGGGCCGTACCAACGCGAGCCGAGGCTCCTCTCGCTGGGTCATGAATTCGCCGGCCAGGTCCACCACCATCCAGCGGCGATCGTAGCGCAGCCCGAACCCGTCAACCTCCCACTGCGGCGGAGAGAAGCCGCCGCAGGATTTGATGGGGTAGACATGCAGGGAGGAGAGGTTGGGCATCGGGGTGGAAGCTAGCAGCTATCGGCTATCAGCTAGAAGCCGATACCTGGGTCCGGCGGCATCCGGCCCACCACGATCGTGATGTTGTCGGTGCCGCCACCTCCGAGCGCATCTTCCAGCAGAGCTTCGCATGCCTGCTTCGATGAAGACGAGCTGAGGAGACGCTCGCGAATCCTGGCATCAGGAACGTGCTTGGTGAGGCCGTCACTGCAGAGCAGCCCGACGTCGTTCCACATGGGATCAAGGCGAGTCACTACGGGTGCCGCTTCCGAACCTCCAATTGCACTGGCGAGCACGTTCGCCCACCGGGTCTGATAGGCTTCGGTGCGAGTCATGATGCCCTGGTCCACCAGGTCCTGAGCCATAGTCTGATCCCGCGAGATCTGACGCAGCTCTCCCTGCCGCAGCATGTAGCAGCGGCTGTCCCCCACCTGAAGCAGGTAGGCCCGCGGCCAGGTGCTGATCCAAAGTGTCAATGTGGTCGCCATGCCTCGACGGCTGGGATCGCGGGATACCTCATCCGCGATATCCATATGAGACAGCATCGCCGCTTCCATGAGCGAGCGCGAAAAGGCGACCTCATCAGTCGGGTCCGCCGTGTAGTAGCACCGCATGGTGCGGGACACGTACTGAGTCACCCGCTCGACCGCGAGTCGACTCGCTTCTTCTCCCTTGGGGCCGCCGCCCACACCGTCTGCTACCATCGCGATAAAGGCCAGGCGTTCGCGCCGACCCACCAGGGTGTCGATAGTCGGCAGGCTGGTCAGCTGGATTTCCATCTGCTTCCGGAGAGAGCCGATGAGAAAGTGATCCTGGTTGTTCGGGCGGACCTTCCCGGGGTGGGTCACGCCATACACGTCGAGATCGACATCCTTCGGCTTTCGGCCGAAGGCCGGCGTTTCCTTGGTTTTCCGCGACACGGGCATAAGGATCCTATCGTGTTAGCCGGTGGTCGATGGCTAAAGGCTAATGGTTAACGCTAATGACTAGAGCCCGACAGCTTGCTGACGGGCGACACCAACTTTCCGCACCACCCTCTCGGCATCTGCATCTTCCAGTACGCGATCACCCTGCTTGGCGGCTGCAAGTAGTGAATCGACCAGTTGATCATCCGCCGGATCATGCCCGTGTTGCTCCAGCCAATGGCGAGCGATCGCGTGACCCGACATCGGCGAGAGGGCAAAGCGCTGCTCCAGACCGAAGAGCGACGCGGGGAGACTGGAATAGGTAAGCTCCGCCAGCCCGACATCTCCTCGCGCATGCGCCTGAAGGATCGCCGCGGCGTGAATGCCGCTCGCCGTGCGGAAGGCGTCGTAGCCCACTACCGGATGATTGGCAGGCACGCGGAGCCCCAGGGCTCGCGACGCCAGCGTGCAGTACTCGGGCAGCCGGGTCAGATCGCCATGCGGCAAGCCCCCGAGATGAAGGTTGGCGAGCAGCAGCTCCATCTCGGCATTACCGGCGCGCTCGCCGCAGCCGAGCGCGGTGCCGTGCACCCGATCCACGCCTGCGCCAACCGCTGCGAAGCAGTTGGCCACGGCCATCCCCCGATCGCGGTGGCCGTGCCAGTCGAGCGCTATGTTCTCACCGGACGGGGTGATGACCTCATCGCGCACAAAGCGAACCAGTCGTTCCACGCCCGGCGGCGTCGCGTGACCGGTGGTGTCTGCCAGGCACAGGCGTCGTACTCCCCACCGGATCGACTCCCGATAAAGCGTTCGGAGTGTTTCGGGATCAGTGCGACTGGCGTCCTCCAGTACGAACATCACCGGGAGGGCTTCCCGAAGCGCAAAGCCCACGGCTCTCTCGCTCATCGCAAGCATTCCATCCACGGACCACCCGTGCGACTCCCGCCGAACGGCCGAAGCGCCGATGAAGATCGCAGCCTCGATAGGAAGGCCCACGTCCTCCGCGACGCTTACGATCAGCCTCACGTCGGCTTCGAGAGCACGGGCCGCCGCGTTCGCCGCGAGCGGCATGCGCTCGCGGACCAGCTCAGCAGCCAGCGCCCTCGTCTGCTTCAGCATCCGCGGACCCGCGGCGGGAAACCCAATGGTCACGGCCGAAATGCCGAGGTCGGCCATGAGATGCAGTAAACGGAGCTTGGCTTCGAGCGAGGGATCGGTGACCGAGGGACTCTGGAGGCCGTCGCGCAGCGTTTCGTCGTTCAGCTCGACCCGGCGCCCTGGGCTGAGCGCGCGCTCGCCATTCCAATCATGAATCAGGGAGCGAGGCACGGCTCAGCCCAGCGAGATACGGGCGTAACGCGCCTCGTCAATGAGGGTGGCGGCGGGAATGCCGTCTCCGGCCAGCTTGAGCGCCAGCTCGCCACCACCCGCCCGCACCACGAGCCCTTCAATCGGGACCTTGCGATCGCGCTGGAACCAGACGCTCCCGTGCACGACGGAGCCGTGCAACCAACTATCGGTATCAGCGCAGCGGGCCCGAATCCCGCGCTCGCCCACATCGATGATCTCGTACGCCCGGTCCTCGACGACGAGGAGCGGGCGTACATCCGTGCGATAGGGAACCCGTTGTGAGGATCGGCGCTCGGACTCACTCATGAATGCGCTGCCGGAGATTGACTTCAAGAAGGTCGCCCGTTCGCTGCGCGGTGACAAGTCGCTGGCGACCCCCGCCGGGCAGTGTTACGGTAGAGCATGCAGGGCACGCCCATCCCCGAAATCTCCATTCTCTGGCTCAGCGCGGGGCTCAGCTGCGACGGCGACTCGATCGCCATGACGGCTGCCACTCAGCCGAGCATCGAGGATCTGCTGAGCGGGGCGATTCCCTGGACCCCCAGGGTCAAGCTCTACAATTCTTTCCTGGCGCCTGAAGTAGGCGACGAGTTCGTCCGCTTCTTCTACCAGGGTGCTGCCGGTGAGTTAGGGCATTTCATCCTCGTGGTCGAAGGATCGATTCCAGACGAGACCAACAAGCCCGAAGGGTACTGGGCCACCTTCGGCACCGATCCGAAAACCGGGCAGCCTATCACGACCTGCGCCTGGATCGACCGGCTGGCACCGAAAGCGTGGGCCGTCGTGGCCGCCGGAACCTGCGCCGCTTATGGCGGAATCCACGCTATGGCCGGCAATCCCACGGGGTGCATGGGTCTGCCCGATTACCTCGGTTGGAACTGGCGTTCCCAGGCCGGCATTCCGCTCGTCTGCGTCCCCGGCTGTCCGGTGCAACCGGACAACATGATGGAAACGCTCCTTTACCTTCTATATCAGGCAGCGGGACGGTCGCCTCCGATCCCGCTGGACGACTCGCTTCGGCCCACCTGGCTGTTCACCCAGACAGTCCACGAGGGCTGCGACCGCGGCGGGTACTACGAACAGGGGGAGTTCGCCGAGGAGTACGGGTCGCGCCTGTGCATCGTCAAGCTGGGGTGCTGGGGGCCGGTGGTCCAATGCAACGTGGGTAAGCGGGGCTGGATGGGCGGCATCGGCGGATGTCCCAACGTTGGGGGTATCTGCATCGGCTGCACCATGCCCGGCTTTCCCGACAAGTTCCAGCCGTTCATGGATCAGCCGCCCGGCTCCCTGCTCTCCTCTGCCGCTGTGATGACCTATGGTAAGGCGATCCAGGCACTGAGGCGATTCACGCAGGCATCACTCAACAAGGCTCCCAGCTGGCGCACCCAGCCGAAGCAATCAGACTGAGCTCCCGCATGTCCGCACCCTCGGCACTTCCGGAATCCGGTTCGCTGACGCCCAAAGAGGCCGAGGCCGTTCTTCGCGAGCTTGCCGCGGTGTTCGGCAACGGCGGCGCGACTTCGGAGGCGCAAAGCGATCGAGGATCGCGGCCCGATCTCGAAGCCATGTACCGGACGCTGGTGGAGCAGATCCCGGCGGTGGTGTTCATGGCGTACCTGGACCGCGGCATCGGCGAAGCCTACGTCAGCCCGCGCATCGAGGAGGCGCTCGGCTTCACGCAGGCCGAGTGGCTGGAGGATCCGGTCCGCTGGTACAACCGGATTCATCCCGACGACCAGCATCGCTGGAGCATCGAGGCGGCGGAGACGTTCGCCACCGGCAAGCCGCTTCGTTCGGCCTATCGCGTCATTGCCCGCGATGGACGCGTGATCTGGTTCCACTGCGAAGCCAAGATGATACGGCAGGAGGACGGACGTCCCTGGTTCATCCACGGAATCGGCTTCGACATCTCGGACTTGAAAGGCGCCGAGCAGGCGTTGGAGGGAGAACGGAACCTGCTGTCGACGGTGCTCGATACCGTAGGAGCGTTGGTCGTCGTGCTGAGTCCGGCCGGCGCCATCCTGCGGTTCAACCGGGCGTGCGAGGATATCAGCGGCTACACGTTCGATGAGGTGCGCGGAAAATATTTCGGTGACCTGTTCCTGACCCCGGAAGAGGCGGCTCGCTTCAGGAGCAACCTCGCGACCCTCCACGCAAAGAAGCCCGTCACCGGATCCGAAAGCGATCTGATCACTCGAAACGGGGGGCGGCGCCGCATTTCCTGGTCGAGCACCGTTCTGCCTGGTGTCGGAACCGGGCCGACGTACGTAATCGCAACCGGCATCGACATCACCGAGCGCAAACGGATGGAAAAGGCGATTCTCGAGATCAGCACCAGGGAGCAGCGGAAGATCGGCCGCGACCTGCATGACGGCCTCGGCCAGCACCTGACCGGGATCGCGTTCATGAGCAAGGTGCTGGAGCGTAAGCTCGCGGCCGACGGCGTTCCCGAGGCAGCCGAAGTCGAGAAGATCGTCCGGCTCGTGAACGAGGCGATCCACAAGACCCGGGAGCTGGCGCGTGGTCTCTTGCCGGTTGTGTCCGACGCCGACGGGCTCATGTCGGCGCTTAAGCGGTGGACTGCTGAGGTCGAGGACCTGTTCCGCATAACCTGCCGCTTCGAGTGTCCCGAGGCCGTGTTGATCGGGGACGTCAACGTCGCGACCCATCTATATCACATTGCGCAGGAAGCAGTGAACAATGCGATCAAGCACGGCCGCGCCACCGAGCTGGTGGTGTCGTTGC
>JBKPOS010000028.1:0-34731 GCA_046733215.1 Gemmatimonadota bacterium | reverse complement strand
GAAGCATAGCGGGCTAAACTAATCTGTGGACCGAAGTTACGTCAAGTTAAAGAAAAGCCCCAGAGCCGCGCCAACTCCCCTTCCGCAAAGAAGAACCCCACCTCCCGCACCGCGTTTTCCCGGCTGTCCGACGCGTGGATCGCGTTCCGGCCTTTCGACTCGGCGTAGAGCTTTCGCACGGTACCCGGGGCGGCGTCCTTGGGGTCAGTGGCTCCGATGACCGTTCGGAGATGGGCTACCGCATCTGCGCGCTCGAGCGCCATCGGGAGGCAGGGACCGCTGGTCATGAACCGGACCAGATCGTCGTAGAAGGGGCGTCCCCGGTGCACGGCGTAGAACTCGCCGGCCTGGCTCTGCGACAGCCGGACCAGCCGAGCCGCGCGCAATACGAACGCCTCCTTCTCAAGGTGAGCCAGGATGAGACCGGCCTTTCCGGTCTCGATAGCGTCGGGCTTGATAATGCCGAGTGTCAGCTCTGCCAAGGAACGTGCCTCCTTGAGGGAGGTGAACGGTAAACGGTGAACGGGGGACAGCGGTGATTGGACCCCCTGTTCACCGTTCACTGTTCACCGTTCACGCTTTTTCTTACTGTCCTATCAGCTTCCGAACGATCTCCGCCCGCGTCAGCACGCCTCGCAGCACACCCTCCTGAACCACCGGCAGACAAGGAACGTCCTTGTTTGCCAGCAGACTCGCGACGTCCGACAACGACTGATCCTCCGAGACACAGAGAACATTCCGGGCCATCGCGTCACGAACCAGCACCGCGCCGGGAAGGCCGTCGTTCTTGCGCCGCGGCAATCGTGGACGCTCACCGGTCCGCACCTGCTGCACATACGACGGGAGAACGTGCCGCAGCAGCTCGCGATTGGATAGAAGACCAATGACTTCCCTGGCAGGCCCGACCACAGGCGCCGCGTCCAGTCCGTGACGCACCAGCAACCGCGCCGCTTCCTCGAGCGGCATCTCCGGGGAAAGGGCCACACTTGCCGGCGCCATGACATCGCCGACAAGCAGCTCCTCCTCGAGTCGCACATCATACAGGCCGGCCAGTCCGAGCACCTCACCAGGATCGACTGCAGCGTGCAGACCCTCGACCACCTCCGGCCGCGCCAGCGCCCGTGCGAACGCTGCGACGGCCTGAAGGTAGGCCGCGGCCTCGCGCGGCGGCGCAATGACAAGAAGCATGATCCGGGCGCCCGGACCGACTTCGGCCTCTGTCCCATGACCGGTCATCGGCCGGGGTGCTACGCCGAGCGCGGCCACCACACCATCGACGGCATCGGTGCGGAAGTGCGGAAGTACCGCGTGCGGGCCAAGGCTCAGCGTATCCTCCGGCCAGGCATGGCGCACGGCCGCCTGTAGCTTTGCTTCGTCTCTCACCCGACCGTCAACCACACAGGCATCGACCAGTAGCCGAATCCCGTCGGCCCAGGTTGCTGCGGCGAGCGGAACGACGACTCGCCTGGGACTCAGCAGATCTGCGAGCCTCACATTCGCTTCCGCAACAGCTCGACGACGTCAGCCGGCCTTCGCATGATGCCGATGCCCGCCGCCTCGAACGCAGCCAGCTTCTCTTCAGCGGTGCCTGACGAACCGGAGATGATGGCGCCGGCATGGCCCATTCGCCGTCCCTTGGGCGCGGTCTGCCCCGCTATGAATCCGACCACCGGCTTGGTGACTCGGGTCTTCACGAACTGGGCTGCATTCTGCTCGTCGGTGCCGCCGATCTCACCGATCATGACGATCGCGTCCGTGGCCGGGTCCTCCTGAAACGCGCGCAGGCAGTCAATGAAGTTGGTGCCGATGATGGGATCCCCACCGATACCGACGCATGTGCTCTGCCCGATGCCGGCCCGGGTCAGGTGATTTACCACCTCGTAGGTCAGCGTCCCGCTGCGGGAAACCAGTCCCACTCTGCCTGCGCTGCAGATGTTGCCGGGAATAATGCCGACTTTGGCTTTGGAGCCCGGTGTGATGAGACCGGGACAATTGGGACCGATCAGCCGGACGCTTCGGCTCCGCACGAAAGGCATGGTCCTGCTCATGTGCATGACCGGAATGCCTTCCGTGATACACACGACCAGCGGGATCGACGCGTCGGCTGCTTCGACGATCGCGGCCGCGGCGGCCATCGGCGGCACGTAGATCACGGCAGTATTTGCGCCTGTCGCCTCGACCGCCTGCGCCACCGTGTTGAACACCGGCACTTTCTGCTCGAACTTCTGGCCGCCTTTGCCGGGAGTGACGCCGGCGACGACGTTGGTTCCGTACTCCAGCATCTGGCGCGCATGAAAGGAGCCTTCGCGACCGGTGATACCCTGGATCAGCAGGCGAGTAACGTGGTTGGCGAAGATGCTCATGCCGCCTCCCGCGCCAGCTTGACCACCTGCTCGACGGCCTGATCCATGTCGCTCAACGCTCTCATTCCAACCCCATTCAGAATCTTGATCGCCTCGGCTTCGTTCGTGCCGGTCAATCGGATGACGATGGGGACGTTCACCTTGAACTGGCGTGTCGCAGCGACGATCCCGTTGGCGACGTCGTCGGTGCGGGTAATCCCACCGAAGATGTTGAAGAGGATCGCTTTTACGTGGGCATCCTGGGTGATGATCTTGAGAGCGTTGATGACCTTCTCGGGACTCGAGCTGCCGCCGATATCGAGGAAGTTCGCCGGCTCACCGCCGTAGAACTTCACCAGGTCCATCGTCGCCATCGCGAGGCCGGCTCCGTTGACCACACAGCCGACATTTCCGTCGAGCTTGATGAACGAGAGGTTGGCCCGTCGGGCCGCTGCCTCGCTGGGCTCCTCCGCAGTGTCGTCGCGGAGCAGACCCAGATCGGGGCGCCAGAAGAGCTCGTTGTCGTCAATCACGATTTTCGCATCGAGCGCGAGCACTCTCCCGTCCGGCGTGGTCACCAGCGGATTGATTTCGGCGAGCGAGGCGCCGTTGGCGAGGAACGCGGTATAAAGCTGCTCCATGATCTTGGCCGTGGCTTTCACTTGGCCGAAGTCCTGGTAGAGTGCAAAGGCCAGAGCCAGCGCCTGATGGGGAAAGAGGCCGTACGTGGGATCGACGCCCAGGCGGACGATCTTCTCCGGAGTCTTGGCGGCCACTTCCTCGATGTCCACTCCTCCCGCCGAGCTGACCATGAAAACGGGGCGTTGCGATTCCCGATCCATGATGAGGCCGAGGTAACTCTCCGACGCAATCTCCGCCGCGGGAACCACAAGTACCTTCTGCACCGTGAGTCCCTTGATCTGCATGCCGAGAATTTCGGCGGCGTGGTCGAGTGCCTCGGCGGGATTCTTGGCAAGCCGGACGCCACCGGCCTTTCCTCGACCCCCGGCATGCACCTGCGCCTTGATGACGACGGTCCGGCCCAGGCGCCGGGCGATGGCCTCGGCCTCCGTAGGCGTCGACGCGACATCGCCGTCGAGCATGGGAATGCCTTGGGCCTTGAGCAGCGCCCGAGCCTGGTACTCGTGGATGTTCATCTATCCCCTCACAATGGTCGTTCCCGCTTCTCCCTGGAGGGCCGCCGGGCCATCCGTGAGCCGCGCGATGATGGCGCGGCCGCCGCCGTTCCGCACGAAATCGCCAGCCGCCTGTACCTTGGGTTTCATCCCACCTTCGTTGACACCGCCGGAAACGATGAGCTCATCCACCTGCTCCAGCGAGATCCGGAGCAGTGGCCGCGCGGCGGGCGTTCCCCAATCCGCATAAACTGCGTCGACATCGGTGAGAATCATCAGGACCTCGGCGTCGAGCTGGCGCGCGAGGATTGCGGCGACGCGATCCTTGTCCACCACCGCTTCCAGCCCCTCGTAGCCCAGCAGAGGGTGGTCGTACACCGGGGGACCGCCGCCGCCACCCGCCACCACGATGACGTCTTGCTCGAGCAGTCGGCGGATCAGCTCGAGCTCCACCAGGCCGGTCGGCGCCGGGCTGGCCGCGAGGCGGCGCCAGTGTCCGGCGCCGTCTCGTCCGATTGCGATGCCGGTCTCCCGCAGCTGCGCCGCCAGCTCGTCGGAGAGCGCGTGACCGATCGGTTTGGTTGGGCGGGAGAGCGCGGGATCGTATGGATCGACCAGCGTCTGCGTGATCAGGGTGACCACGTCGCGGCGAACCTGGCCGAAGCGAAGGGCGTTCTGGAGCGATTGCTGGAGCATATACCCAATCCAGCCGGCTGTGTTCGCCACCAGCACGCCAAGTGGAAGCGGCTCGACCAGCTTGCGAGCGACCTCGTTGCGGACGAGCTCGTCGCCCACCTGCGGTCCGTTCCCGTGCACGATCGCGATGCCCCAGCCATCCTTCGCGAGCTGGACGATCGGGGCAACGCTTTCCCGCGCGTGGCGAAATTGATTGGTGATCGTCGCGCGCTCGCCTGCACGAGCGAGCGCGTTTCCTCCGAGCGCCAACACCGCGGTCCGCATGTCCCTCCAGATCCCTGGGCCAAGGCGCGAGGAACCTAGCCCGGGGTGGAGGGTCGAGCAAGCTCAGCGCGCCACCGTGTCTCGCTCCGTTCCGATGACTTGCTTGAGCGCATCGAACGCGCGCCCAAAACCCGCCCAATCTCCCGCGCGTATCGCCGAATCGGCGATTCTCAGCCATTTCCTGGCTTCTTCCAGCGATGCGGTCGGGACCGTCGGCGGCAACGGTGCACTCGCGCCGCGCAGATTGTCCCATGCCTCCGCTAGGGTTCGTCCCGCCCCACCAACCGGACGACCACTCTGCGCGATGCTCACCCACACGAGGGCAAGCCCATTTCCCCGAGGCGCATACCAGGTTCGATACGCCCCAAGCCCGGCGACCGGATCGAGCCAGACAGTGAGAGGGCCGCGAACCAGGCTGTCGCCCCGCGCCGCCCCCGTGGATCGCACCGAATCGGCGAGGCTCAGGAACGAAGGGAATCGTCGCCACGTCGCATCGAGAGCCCGCGGCGCGGGCAAGCTCCTGACCGAGTCGAGCCGGACCAGGTCGAGCACGGGGCGACCGTCTCGGGTCGCGCCCGCGAGCGCAGCACTTACCCGACCGCCCGAGGGGCGTTCGTAGAGGGCGACCAGCCGGGTGCCGCCGGTGTCCGCTCGCCAGCCCGATGTTGGCGGACCGGGTTCACCCGGCCCGGCTTCGGGGCGATCGCTGAGCGTACCCGCATCCCACGGCTCGCGCTCGAGCGCGCGGGACTGCACCGCAAACAGCTCGTTGGGATACGGCAGGGCGGTTGCGAGGCCCGCCGGGAGATCGCGTATGGGTTGCACGACGCCACCGGCGATCGCTGCCCAGGTTCGGGCCAGTCCCTCCGTTTCTGCGTTGCCGCGAAGGTAAATCGCGGTGCGTCCGGTTCGCGCCCAGACCACACCGACGAACCCCGCCTGCACCAGATTGACTGCGTCTCTCCGCCAGGGAAGTCGATCGATCAGCGGGAAGGTCTCCGAGGTCACGTATCCATCCGAGACCCAGATCAGCTCGTTGTCGACGACCACCGGCACCGGGTCTCCCCAGTCGGCAAACGGCAACAACGCCGCGAAACGGTCTGCCGGCGAGAGGTGCCAGACCAGACGAGCGCCTTGCGGCAGCGCGGTGAGCAGCTGGCCAGCCTGCAACGCCCAGGCGAGAACCAGACGTCGGGGCCAGGCATCGAGGAGAATTCCGGGTCCATTCTGAGCGACATCGTAGGGTGGCGCGCCCGGCTGCACCGCGCTCGAATCCAGCTGCAGCTGAAGCGCGAAGGGGGTGGGATAGCCGAGCGTATCGCCGAGGCGGTAGTAGAGCGCATCCCCCCCGGGCGCTACCCGGTCCGCCGCGACGGCGAGAATGCCTGGCTTGTCAGCCAGGGAGCTTCGATCCACCAGCCAGACTTGCAGACGTCTTCCCTCCACGGCGAGCACGCCGGGATGAGCAGTGACCGAGTCAGAACTGACATCGCCCGCCAGTCGAGCGACTACGTGGTCGCCCCAGAGTGAAGCAACTCGTGGCGGCGACACGTCGCGGAGGAGGCGACTGCCAGTGGAGTCATGCAGGTCGCTGAGGCCAAACCCAATGCGCTCAAACTGACGGGTCAACTCGGGCTCGACCGCCGGAGCGCCACGATCGTGGTTGAATGCCGGCAGCACGTAGTGTCCCCCGATCGAGGTGATGACGAGGACGAGCCAGCTGGCAGCGACCAACGCGTGGGTCGCTCGGGCGGCCCAGATCGCGGACATCACGGCGACCATGAGCGCGGTGCCGGTGAGCGCCGGCGCCACCAGCGCAGCCATATCTACTGCCGGCCGATCCGGCACCCCGGCCAGCCCCGCCACCAATTCGTACGGCTCGAGCAGATAACCCCAGGCGAGAGCGAGAGCGAGGCACACCAGCAGAATGCCAAGGTGGATGCGCGCGTGATCGTTGATCGCGGGGCGTCCACCCGACCACCGCAGTGCGCCGACCAGGCTGTACAACGCGATGCAGGTGATCAACGCAAGGCTGCAGAGGAGCACCACGAATCCGTGGAGCAGCCGCCAAAGCGGAAGCTGGGCGACATAGAGCCCGAGGTCGTGCCCCAGCACCGGCTCTCTTACACCAAACGTCACGCCGCGCCACGCGAGCGCGACCGCTGGCGTCCAGCTGGAGGTCCCCGCACCGGCGAGCAGGCCCAGCAGCAATCCCATTCCGACCGCGGTGCCAAGCAGGACCTCGGCCGTGAGCGCCTCACGGATTTCGAGGTTGGCGACGTGACGGGAGATCTGGACCGACCCGATCGCGCGGTAGACGACGAGCAGGTGGCCGATGAACCACGCGGCCGCGACCAGAATGCCGCTCAGCTCGAGCGTCAGACTGAGCAGGCGCCAGTTGGTAATGAAAGTGACTGCTGCGGGAGAGATGCCTTCCGCCCACCAGCGGTCAGCCAGCAGTCCGGCGACCCAGCGGCCGGCAAACAGCAGGACGCCCACGATGACGAGGAGGGCGAGGACCTGCCGCGCGCGGCGGGACATTTCTTTAGATAAAGCGTGAACGGTGAACAGTGAACAGTGAACACGGGTTCCGAGCCGCCTCTATCATCCGCTGTCCGAGGACATCGGAGGCCAACTCTGCCATCGGAGCACCCCGTTCACCGTTCACTGTTCACTGTTCACTGCTTTTCTCACTGTTCACGTTTTCTCGGTTTTGACTCCCTGCTCCGCCAACCACCCCATCACCTCGCCCCGATACGCCTCGAGTGACTTGGGATCGGTCGCCTCGAAGCGCAGCACGAGCACCGGCTGGGTGTTGGAGGATCGGATGAGACCCCAGCCTTTCGGGAACGTCATGCGCACGCCGTCGATGGTGTTCACGGGATACTTGGCGGAGAAGTGGGCCACGGCCCGATCGGCGATTGCGAACTTGACCTCTTCCGGGCACTCGACCCGGATCTCGGGGGTAGCAAAGGTCTTGGGAAGGTCGGCCAGGAGGGTTGCCAGGCCGCCGGACTTGTTCGAGACCACTTCGAGCAACCGGGCCGCGGCGAACAATGCATCGTCGAACCCGAGGTAATCGCCGCCGAAGAACATGTGGCCGCTCATCTCGCCGGCGAGCGGAGCGTGAGTCTCCTTCATCTTGGCCTTGATGAGCGAGTGGCCGGTCTTCCACATCACCGGTCTGGCACCCGCCCGCTCCAGTGCATCGGGGAGCACCTGCGAGCATTTCACGTCGAAGATGACAGGCGTCCCCGGCCCGAACCGTCGCACCGCATCCCGACCGAAGATGACGAGGAGCTGGTCGCCGAAAATGATCTCGCCGTTCTCATCGACCGCGCCGATCCGGTCCGCATCGCCGTCGAACGCAATCCCCAGCTCCGCGCCGCTGCGCCGGACCGCGGCCTGCAGGTCTTTCAGGTTCTCGGGCACGGTAGGATCGGGATGGTGATTCGGGAAGGTGCCATCCGACTCACAAAACAGCGGCGTCACCTCGGCGCCGAGCGCCTGGAGCGTGGGGACGGCGATCACACTGCCGGTGCCATTCCCGCAGTCCACGACCACGCGCACAGCTCGGCGCATGTGATTGCGGGAGACAATCCCGTCCCGGTACTTCCGCAGCACAGATTCGTCGACTGTCTCGGTTCCCTTGCCGGTACGCCAGCGCTCCGCGACGATGATCTCCCACAACTCCAGGATCTCGTCCCCGTGAATGGCGTCGCCCGCAAGCACCATCTTGAATCCGTTGAATTCCGGCGGATTGTGCGAGCCGGTGACCTGCAGCCCGCCATCGGTTCCGAGCGCCGAGACGGCGAAGTAGAGCGCGGGTGTGGGCAACAGGCCGACGTCCACTGCGGTCGCGCCGGTATCCACGATACCCTGTCGGATTCCGGCCGAGAGCGCGGGCCCCGATGGGCGGTTGTCCCGTCCCACAGCCAGCACCGGTGCCCGGCCCAATCGATCCCAGGCCTTGGTTGCATAAGCCCGTCCCAATGCCCGAGCGAACTCCGGCGTGAGCTCTCGATCGACGATCCCACGGACATCGTACTGGCGAAATATCGACTTCGGAACGTTCATCGAATCTGATTCTGTCCGGTGGCTACAGGCGGCGTGCCCCGGCCAAGCGTTTCCGCGCTCTTCAGCGCGGTGGCCAAGGGCCCGGTCGGCCACAAGCCGAATACGAGGACCATGGCCACGGCGATCGCAACGGTCGCACGAGCGGCCCAGGAAAAGGTGACCTGGCGATGGGCCTCCAGCGAGCGAGTCGGCTTCATCGTCATCGCCATGATCACCGGCAGATAGTAGCCGGCCGACACCAGGCTGCCCAGCACGAGGACTACCGGCAGGATGTACTGTCCTTCGGCGACAGCCGCCGCGATCAAGTACCACTTACCGATGAAACCAAGGGTGCCGGGGAATCCCAGGAGCGACAGGAGGCAAATGCTGAGCGCGAGCGCCCCTCCGGGCCGCACGGTGTACAGCCCTTCGAGGTCGTCGATCAAAACGGTCCGGGATCCCACGTGCTCGATCGAGGCGAGGATGCCGAAGCTGGCCAGCGTCGTTACCGAGTACGCCAGCAGATAAAAGCAGACCGCGCCCGCCCCCAAGGTCGTCCCCGCCCATACTGCGACCAGAACGTACCCTGCATGTGCGATCGAGCTGTACGCGAGCATGCGCTTGAGTGAATGCTGCGCCAGCGCGACCGTGTTGCCGAGCACGATGGTGGCGATGGCGAGGGCAGCAACGATGGGCTGCCAGATTGCGGTTGCTGTGGGGAAGCCCTCCAGCAGCACCCGGACCAGCGCGGCAAAGGCAGCCGTCTTGACCCCGGTCGCCATGAATCCGGTGATCGGGGTGGGTGCACCGTCATACACGTCCGGTGCCCACATGTGGAACGGCACCGCAGCCACCTTGAACCCGAACCCGATCAGGAGCAGCCCCAAGCCAAGGCCGGCGAGGAGGCTCAGCGGCGCAGAGGCCAGTCGTTCACCGATCCCGATCAGGTTGGTTTCGCCAGTGGCGCCGTAGACCAGGGCAATGCCATAGAGCAGGAACGCCGATGCAAACGCGCCGATCAGGAAATACTTGAGGGCGGCTTCCGCCGACGAGCGGCGGAAGCGGTCGAAGCCTGCCAACACGTACACCGATATGGACATCAGCTCCAGGCCGAGGAACAGCACGATCAAGTCCACGGCACCGGCCATGAAAAGCATCCCCAGGGAGGCAAGCAAGATCAGAACGTAGTACTCCGGCGCCAGCAACCGTTGCCGATCGACGTAACGCAGCGAGAGTAGTATCGTCGCCCCGGCAACAATGAGAATGACGGCATCAGCGCCGAAGCGGAAACCGTCGAGCGCCACCATGTGGGGGATACCCTGCGTCGCAGCCCCACCGAGCCACAAGACCGCGAGGGCGACGCCGGAGCTCAGGACGCCCACGAAGCTCAGCGCGGCGGCGAGGTAGCTGTCCTGCGGGCGATCATGGCGCCATGCAGCCACGAGCAACACCACCAGGGTCCAGGCAGTCAGGACGATCTCGGGGAGCAGCGCAACCGAGACTCCGATCGGTGTATGCAGGTCCAGTTCGTTCACCGGGAGACCTCCGCGATCGGGCGCTCCGCTACGGGGCTGCCGGGCGGCTGGAGGTGAGGACGAACCAGCTCGACGTAGTGCCGGGCGGCGGCTTCGGTGCGGCGCAGGAGTGGATTCGGATACAGCCCCATCCAGACCATCGCCGCGATGAGCGGAACGAGTACGGCCAGCTCACGATTGTTCAGATCGGGAATGGTCGCGTTGGCGGAGTCGGTAACGGCGTTGAAGAACACGCGCTGGACCGCCCAGAGGAGGTAGGCCGCGGCGAAGATCACCACCGTGGTCGCGATCAGCGTGGCCACGGGGAAGCGGCCGAAGCTGCCGAGCAGCACCAGAAATTCGCCCACGAAGCCGCTCAGGCCGGGCAAGCCGATCGAGGCAAAGGCCGTTATAGCGAACGCCGTGGCCAGAAGGGGCGCCGCCCGGGCGACGCCGCCGAAGTCGGCAATCAACCTGGTGTGTCGCCTCTCGTACAGCATGCCGACCAGGAAGAACAGCGCACCGGTCGAAATGCCGTGCGCGATCATCACCATGATGGCTCCCTGGACGCTTTGCTCCGTCGCTGCCCAGATGCCCAGGGTCACGAAGCCCAAATGGCTCACCGATGAATACGCCACCACCCGCTTCAAGTCCGGCTGGACCATCGAGACCAGGGCTCCATAAATGATCCCGATCACGCTCAGGACCACGACCACGGCGGACACCCGAGGACTCAGCGCGAACGCAGGGAAAAACGGGATCGCGAACCGCAAGAATCCGTATGTCCCCATCTTGAGCAGAATGACGGCGAGGTCCACACTGCCGGCCGTAGGTGCCTCGCCGTGGGCGTCCGGCAGCCAGGTATGGAAAGGAAAGACCGGCACCTTGACGGCGAATGCCAGCGCAAAGGCGGTGAACAGCCACGGCGCCTGCGGCAGCAGGAGATCCTTGTGTGCCAGGATGTTGTCGTACGCGAAGGAGTAGTTGCCGGTCGCGCTGCCGATGATCCAGACGGCCGCGATGATCGCCACCAGCATCAGCAGCGATCCGAAGAAGGTGTAAATGAAGAACTTCTCCGCAGCGTACAGCCGGTTGCCGCTGCCCCAGATGCCGACGATGAAGTACATCGGGATCAGGAGCACCTCCCAGAAGCAATAGAAGAGGAACAGATCCATCGCGACGAACACGCCCAGCATGCCGGTCTTGAGCGCCAGCAGCAGGGCGTAAAATCCTCGCTGCTTGAAGTCGATCTGGTTCCAGCTGCCCCAGACCAGTAGCGGCATCATCGCCGCCGAAAGGAGGACCATGAAGACCGACAAGCCATCGAGTCCCACGTAATAGCTCACCCCGAATTGCGGGAGCCAGTCGACCCGGGTCACGAACTGAAGACCCGTCTTGGCAGGGTCGAATGTCCACCAGAGGCCGAGCGAGACCACGAACTCGACCAGGGCCACCACAAGCGCGACGACTCGGGCCCATTCCTTGGGCGACAGAATCACGAGAGCCATGCCGACCAGCGGCAGGGCTAGAAGGACGTGGATGATCCAGCGGTCGTATCCGATCGAGGTGAGCAGCTCGGTCATGCGATCACCGGAGAATGGTGTCGAGAACCCAGATCGCGCCTACCAGGAAGAGCAGCACATACAACCCAAGCTGACCACTCTGAATACGGCTTCCCAGAGCGCCCAGCCAACGGCTTCCTACTACGCCGCCGTTCACCAGCAGTCCGTCCACCAGCGCCTGATCCACTACGCGCCACAGTACCTTGTCCGAAAGCCAGACCAGCGGCTTCACGAACAGCGCGTCGTAGATCTCGTCCACGTAGTACTTGCGGTACAGCACTCTGGCGAAGCCGGTTTCGGGCACGGCTTCGCGAGCCGGCAGAATGGGCCGGCCGACGGCAGTACGGAATCCGACCCAGAGGCCCAAGGCCGCGATCACCACGGCACCGCCGAGGAGCAGCTCCTCGGTCAGGCCGGTGGGCATCGAGAGCGGATGCATGGCGACGGCAGGGTGAGTGACGGGCTCGAGCCAGCGCTCGAGAGCCTCGGTGCCTCCCACGAAATGCGGCAGGTTGATCGCTCCGCCGACCAGGCTAAGCAGTGCGAGCACGATCAGCGGCGCGGTCATAACCGCGGGCGCCTCGTGGAGATGTTCTCGCTCAGCCGCCCCGGTGCGATTCTCGCCGTGGAAGGTCATGGCCATCAGGCGTGCCATGTAGACGGCGGTAAGGAACGCCGCCACGGCCCCCATGGCATAGAACAGGTAGTAGACCGGGTGCTCCGCTCCGCGCGCGAACGTGGCGGCGAGAATCTCATCTTTCGAAAAGAAGCCGGAAAAGGGTGGGACGCCCGTGATGGCGAGGGTGGCGATCCACATCAAGCCGCAGGTCACGGGAAGCCACTGCTTCAGGCCCCCCATGTTCCGCATGTCCTGGGCGTCTTCGTGAGAGTGAGTGGCGTGATACGCGTGATGGAGCGCGTAAATCACGCTGCCCGAGCCCAGGAAGAGAAGCGCCTTGAAGAATGCGTGGGTGACCAGGTGAAACAGGCCGGTGGCGTACGCGCCCACGCCCACCGCGAGGAACATGTAGCCGAGCTGCGAGATGGTGGAGTACGCCAGGACTTTCTTGATGTCGTATTGGCGCAGTCCGATCGTCGCGGCGAACAGCGCCGTCAGCGCGCCGATGCCCGCGGTGAGAAGTCCCGTTGTCGGCGCGAGTGCGAACAGCACACCGGTGCGGGCCACCAGGTAGACGCCCGCCGTCACCATTGTGGCCGCGTGGATCAGTGCGGAGACCGGGGTGGGTCCGGCCATGGCGTCCGGCAGCCAGACGTAGAGCGGAATCTGGGCCGACTTTCCGGCGCAGCCCAATAGCAGAAAAATCGTAATCCAGGTCGCGGCCGTGGTGGGGAGCGCCTCGGGCGCGCGGTGGAAGACCGTGCCGAAGTCGAGCGCTCCCACGGTCTGCCACAAGAGGAACATCGCGATCAGGAAACCAAAGTCCCCTACCCGATTCGCCAGAAACGCCTTCTTGCCGGCATCCGCGTTGGCCTTGTCGGTGAACCAGAAGCCGATCAGGAGGTAGGAGCAGAGACCCACGCCCTCCCAGCCGATGAAAAGCACGGGAAAGTTGGCGCCCAGCACCAGCACCAGCATGAAGGCGACGAACAGATTCAAATAAGCGAAGTAGCGGGCGTAACCCGGATCTTCGCCCATGTAGCCGACGCTGTAGATGTGGATCAGGCTCCCCACACCGGTCACGACCAGAAGCATCAGGACAGACAGCTGGTCGATCTGAAGTGCCAGGTCGATTCGAAGATCGCCGGCGTGGAGCCAGGGCCAGAGCGTGAGAATGAAGGGCGTCTCCGGCGGATGGGCGCGGACCTCGAGGAACATCGCCACCGCGACCACAAAGGCGGCGAGCAGCACGCCCGGCCCCACCAACGATACCAGGCGACGAGCCTGCGGCCGAACCATCGAGATCAACCCGTTCAGCACGAATCCGAGGAGCGGCAGCGCGATCGTGAGCCACGCCAGCCGCGTAGCTGGGCCCAGCTCAGCGCCCGGCGCCTGCTCCGCGACCTGAACCGCGAGCAGAGACAGAGTCATCAGCCGTGGAGAAGATTGATGTTCTGCAGGTCGATCGACTGATGGTGCCGGAACACCGCCAGGATGATGGCGAGTCCGACGGCCGCTTCCGCCGCGGCCACGGTCATGACGAAGAACGCGATCAGGTATGCGCCGACGCCGTACACCTGAGCCAGCGCTACGAACGCAAGATTGACGGCGTTGAGCATCAGCTCCACGCACATGAAGAGCACGATGGCGTTCCGACGGAGCAGCACACCTGCCACGCCGATGGTGAAGAGCATGGCGGACAGACCCAGAGCCGGACCCAGAAGCATCAGACCTTCCGTTTCGCGAGCACGACCGCCCCGACGATGGCGGCCAGCAGAAGAATGGAGGTGATCTCGAACGGGACCAGGTACTCGTTGAACAACGGCGGAGCAATCCCCCCGACAACGCCGTGCGCTGCGGTCGCCTGCTGGGCAGCCTGTCCGCCGGCAAAGGCCGCCTGCGCCTGGATCATGCCTGCGGAGCCTTGAACCTCGCGCCCGATCCGCGCAGGCGAGTAGGCCCAGAGCCCGCCCAGCTCAACAGCGATTAAGCCGGCGAGGACGATGGTCGCCGCAATCCCGGCCGGACCGCGGATGTCACTGGATGTACGACCCAGATTGAGCAGCATGATGATGAACAGGAACAGCACCATGATGGCGCCGGCATAGACCAGGATCTGAATTACGCCGATGAACTGCCCCTGCAAGATGACGAAGATCGCTCCGAGCGCGAGCATTGCCTGCACCAGGAAGATCAGGGCTCCGACCGGACTCCGCTGGAGCACGCAGCACGCCGCCGAAATCACGGCCACGGCTGCAAAGACATAGAAAACCGCCTCCGTCATCTATTCTCCCTGGGGATCGGTCGGGTCCCACAGCGTACAGACCGGATGCGTCTGCGACGAGAGGCGCTCCAGATCGTAAACAAAGCGCCCGCGGCTGTATTCGGAGTTCTCGTAATGCACCCCGACGTGAATCGCTTCTTCGGGGCAGACTTCCTGGCAATAGCCGCAGAACACGCAGCGAAATTCGTCGATCTCGTAGATCAGTGGATAGCGGTTTCCCTCTTCGTCCTCGCCGGGGACCAGCTTGATACAGTTGGCCGGGCAGATCTGGGGGCAGAGCCCGCAGGCGACGCACTTCGACCGCCCCTGCTCGTCGGTCATCATCCGATGGGTGCCCCGCCACCGCGGGGACAGGGTCCATTGCCCCATCCCGTGGAGCGCGTCGGTGCTCTTCTCTTCGGGGTACTGCATGGTGACCCGTTTCTCGAACATGTGCTTGAAGGTGAGCGCCATGCCCCGCAACGTGGCCCGCACGTAGCTCACCTCCTGCCTGGGGCGCTCCAGCACTTTGACACCGATAGCCATCACGAACTCGCTGCGAGACGTTGAGCCTGGCGGACCGCCGCCGCGCGGGCTCGCTGCACCGCCGAGCCGCTCAGCACGAGACCGCGATCGATCACCACGAACAGAGCGAACGCCAGGATGATGCTCAGGCCGGTGAGCACGAGGTGCGTCGCCAGCACGCCCTGTATCCCCGCCAGGTCGCCCAGGTAGAGCACCACGCAGACCAGCATGATGTACACCAGTGTGACCGGCATGAAGAATTTCCACCCGAGGGCCATCAGCTGGTCATAGCGGAACCGCGGCAAGGTCCAGCGGATCCACATTACGAAGAAAATCCAGAACATCAGCTTGGCGAAGAAGAAGAGTCCGGTGAGCAGCGTCTGAAGCACGCCGCCGCGCTGGTCCCACGTGGTGAACGGGATGTCCCAGCCGCCGAAGAACAGCGTGGTCAGCATCGCTGAGATCGTCACCACGTTGGCGTACTCGGCGATGAAAAAGAACGAAAACTTCATCGCGCTGTACTCGGTGTGATATCCCGCGATCAGCTCCGACTCCGCTTCCGGAAGATCGAACGGCAGCCGGTTGGTCTCGGCGAATCCCGAGACGAGAAAGACGAAGAACGAGACGAAGAGGGGCAGCACGAACCAGAGGCCTTGCTGCTGGAACCCGATGATGCGAGAGAAGCTCACGTCGCCGGTGAGCAGCAGGACGGGAATCAGGCTCAGACCCAGCGCAACCTCGTAGGACACCAGCTGCGCACTGGCCCGGAGCCCACCGAGCAGGCTGTACTTGCTGTTGGAAGCCCAGCCGGCCAGCGCAATGCCGTAGACCCCTAGCGACCCGATTGCGATAACGAAGAGAAAACCGACCGGCACGTCTGCTACCACCATCGGCATCGGCCCATGATGTGCCATGACTCCGAACACTGCGTGGAATGCCCCTGCCACCGCCGCGCCGAGTCCCGAGCCGGCAACCGGGATCCGGCCAAGAAACGCCCCGAGATCTCGCCCAAAGTCGTCCGAGTTTATCGGCAGCGGCGCGGCAAAGGGAATCACGGCCGAGAGCATGAGCGCCGGAATGAAGGCCAGCGCCGGCGCGACCGTGAAGAGAACCTGATTCGCTTCGGCCGGAAACGTCTCTTCCTTTAGAATGTTCTTGAGCCCGACGGCCGCGGGCTGGAGCAATCCGCCCGGACCGACGCGGTTGGGGCCCAGGCGATTCTGCATCCAGGCGGAGACCTTCCGCTCCATCAACGTGAGCAGCGCGACGCCCACCATGACGACTGTAAAGACGAACAGCAGCTTGATCACGCTGAGCAGCACAAAGCCTTTCATCTCGGGCGTCACCGCGTCGCTCCTGCCGGCGCGACCGGCTTCAAGACGTGACCGGTGAAGCCAAGATCGGCATATGTGAGCCCGCCGAAGGTATCCCAGCTTTCTCCCAGCATCGCGAACGCCTGGGCTGCCGTCGCCGGAGCGTCAGCGTCCGGCCCGGGGCCGGCGAGCACCTCCCCTGCCACCCACCAGGCAGGCCTTGCCATCCCCGGCTGCGCCCGTGCCTGGTTGTACCGCTGCACTCTCAGGTCGCGGTTGACGTAGGTGCCGTTCTCCTCCGCCATCGTCGTGACCGGCAGGACCAGGGCCGCGTTGCGGATGCCATCGTAAGGAATGGTGCCCAGGAGAACAACGAGGCCGGGAGCGTTTGCCAGACTGGCCTGTTCCTCAGCCGACAGCTCGGCACCGAGCACGATCACTACCGCGGCGCTTCCGACTGCCGCCATGGCGCCAGGCCAATCGCGGCCGTATCCCAGTAACTCGGCGCCCGCGAGATTGGGCGCTCGCTCACGGCGAAGCGCCAGGTTCGGGAGTGACGCAAGCGGCGCTTCGTCCCCCAGTGGGACCTGCACTGCCGCGGTCACGTCCCGACCCTCGACGAGGCGCCGGATCAGCCCGAGCGACTCGGTGGACGCGCGGCCGGAGGCAAGGATCACAGCAGACCCGCTAGTGCCTCGCAGAATTTCGCCGAAGCGATCCAGGGCACTGTCCCAGTCCGTCGCCACGTGGCGAGCACCGTCCCGCACCAGCGGCGCCTCGATCCGGTCACCCCGGTTCATCCAGCGGTAGTTCATCCGGCCATGGTCGCAGATGAAATGGCGGTTGACCTCGAGGTTGGGCCGCGGCCGGAGTCGGACTACCACGTCGTCCCGGGTGTCGATCGTGATATTGCAGCCCTGCGTGCATCCGGGGCAGACGCTCGCGGTCTTGTCCAGATCCCAGGCGCGCGCCTTGTGCAGGAAATCCTTGGACAGGAGCGACCCCACTGGACACAGATCGACCACGTTGCCCGACCACGGATGATCGAGAAGCTGATCCTCCGCAATGCCGATGTAGGCGCGGTCGCCGCGCTCCGAGACATTCAGGATGGGATCCTGAGCTACGCTCTCCATGAAGCGGACGCAGCGGGTGCAGAGGATGCAGCGATTGGGGACGTACAGGATGTCGGGCCCGAAGTCTTCTACCGGGCTGTAGCGTTTGGCGTACTCGGCGTAGCGAGTGCCCGACCGGCCCTCCTGAAACACGTAATCCTGCAGCTCGCACTCGCCGGCCTGATCACAGATCGGGCAGTCGAGCGGGTGGTTGATCAGGAGAAACTCGAGTACGCTCTGCCGGGCCGCCTTGGCCTTCTCACTCTCGACATGAACGACCTGACCATCGGCGACGGCAGTTACACAAGCCGGGGCAAGCTTGGGCTGCTTCTCGACCTCGACCAGACACATCCGGCAGACCGCGGGTGCCGGCAGGGATGGATGGTAACAGTAGTGCGGCACCAGCACGCCGGCCTGCTTGGCAGCCTCGATGATCATGGTGCCCTTCGGCACCGCGATCGGTATGCCTTCGATCGTGACCGTCACCAGGTCGTCAGCCATTCAGCTCACCGATTGAGGCGGTTGCTACTCAGACAGCTACCAGCGCCGGCTTCTGTGCCTTCGAGATGTAGGCTTCGAACTCCGAGCGGAACTTTTGAATTCCGCTCACCACCGGCGCGGCGCACGAGTCGCTCAGAACGCAAATTGTCTTGCCCGTCATGTTCTCCGAGAGATCGAGGAGAAGATCGAGATCCTCGGTCTTCCCCTTCCCTGCCAGAATCCGCTCGAGGACCTTCGTGGTCCACGCCGTTCCCTCACGGCACTGAGTGCATTGAGCGCAGGACTCGTGAGCGTAGAACTTGGCCAGCCGCCAGATCTGATACACCATGTCGGTGGAGTCGTCCATTACGATCATCCCGCCCGAGCCGAGCATCGAGCCATTGGCCTGGATGTTCTCGTAATCGGTGGGACAGTCCTCCACCTCGGCGGCGCTCATGATAGGAACCGACGAGCCCCCCGGGATCACTGCCTTGAGGGTGCGTCCCGGCCGTATCCCGCCGGCCAGCTCGAAGACCAAATCTTTCATCGGGAAACCGAGGGTGATCTCGTAGTTGCCGGGCTTCTGCACGTGGCCGCAAACGGAGATCAGCTTGGTGCCGGGGCTCTTGGGGCTGCCCATCACCAGACCCTTGTACCACCCGGCGCCGCGCACGATGATGTGCGGCACCGCGGCAAGGGTCTCGACGTTGTTGACTGTGGTCGGCATGCCGAACACGCCGGCTTGCGCGGGGAACGGCGGCTTGCTGCGAGGATTGCCTCGCTTGCCCTCGAGCGAACTCATGAGTCCGGTCTCTTCGCCGCAGATATACGCCCCAGCGCCGCGGTGCAGGACCATGTCGATCCGCTTTCCGCTTCCCAGCACGTTCCCGCCCAACGCTCCGCTCGCGTACGCCTCTGCGACCGCCGCCTCCATGATCCGGAGTGGTTCGGTGAATTCGCCGCGGATATAGATGTAGCACGTCTCCGCGCCAATCGCGTACGTCGCGATCGCGCAGCCCTCGATCAGGGCGTGCGGCGTCCACCGCATGATCTCCCGGTCTTTGAACGTGCCCGGCTCGGACTCGTCGGCGTTGCAGACCAGATAGTGTGGCTTGCCGTCGTTCTTGGGCATGAAGGACCACTTGAGCCCGGTGGGGAAACCGGCGCCGCCACGGCCTCTTAGGCCCGACTCCTTCACAACGTTTGTCACCTCGTCCGGGGCCATCGTCAGCGCCTGACGGAGCCCGGCGTACCCACCGCGCTCGACCCAGCCCTGATAGCTCCGGGCCGCGGCGTCACCGAAGTGCTCCGAGAGCACCACGGTCTCTCTCGGGTGACTCGGGTGAGGGAAGCCCATCAGGGATATCCCTCGAGAATCGTGGTCACTCTCTCCGGCGTTACGCTCTCGATGAAATCGTCATCGACCAGAATGGGCGTCGGGAAGCCGCAGGCGCCAAGGCACTCGACCTCGATGACGGTGAAACGGCCGTCCGGGCTCGTGGCGCCGAGCTCGCCGCAACCGGTTGCCTCGAGAACTGCCCGGAGCGTGTCCTCCGCGCCGCAGAGCCCGCAGGGTGACGTTGTGCAGACCTGAATGAAATGCCGGCCCACCGGGTGCGTGTGATACATCGTGTAGAACGTGACCACGCCTTTCACCTGCGCCGTGGTCAATCCCAACACCTGGGCCACTTCAGCCATCGCGGCTTCGGAAATCCAGCCCCGCTCCCGCTGCACGATCCACAGCGCAGGAAGCAGACAAGCCTGCTTGGTCGGATACTTGGGGAATAGCTTTTCGAGCTCCTCCAAGGGAGCACCGACGAAGACAGGCGCGTGCGAAATCGCGTGACCGCCGCTGTGCCCGCGAGGTGACCCGGGTTCGAGCTGGGTGAGTGGCTGGCTCATCGATCGACCTCGCCCATCACGATGTCGACGCTGGCATTGATCGCGATGACGTCGGACAGGAGCGCGCCTTCACACATCTTGGGCAACGCCGCGAGGTTGATGAATGCAGGCGGGCGAATTCGCCAGCGTACCGGCTTGGCGGTTCCGTCCGACACGAGATAGGTGCCCAACTCGCCCTTGGGATTTTCCACGGGCATGTAAGCTTCTCCCACCGGGGGCTTCACACCTTCCATGACCTGCTTGAAATGGAAGATCATGGCCTCCATGTCACTCATCGCGCGGGATTTGGGCGGAAGGATGACGCGCGGATCGGAGACGTTGATCGGAGCACCTTTGAGCTTCTCCAGCCGCTCTAAAGCCTGCTCGAGGATGCGGTTGGCCTGCCACATCTCCTCCAGCCGGACCCGATACCGGTCGTAGATATCGCCGTGCTCGCCAATGGGCACGTCGAAGTCGTAGGTCTCGTAGCCGAGGTAGGGGTGATCCTTCCGCACATCATAGTCAACGCCGCTGGCGCGGAGCATCGGCCCGGACAGCGAGTAGTTGATCGCCTCCTCGCGCGACATCGCGCCGACGTCCTGGGTTCGCCCGCACCACACGGCATTGCGGGTGAACATCGTGTCCACCTCCTTCAGGGTGCTCGGGAACGTCCGGCAGAACTCGCGCAGAGCATCCGTCCACCCGGCCGGCACATCAGCCATCATGCCGCCAACCCGCGTCACGCTGGTGGTGAGCCGCGCACCGGTCCATGCCTCCTGGAGGTTATAGACCCGTTCCCGCTCCTGGAAAGACCAGAGGAACGGCGTGTAGGCACCGAGATCGATTCCGGTGGTGCCGAGCCAGACCAGGTGCGAGATGATGCGGCTCAGCTCGCATGCAATGACCCGGAGGACCCGGCAGCGCTCGGTGATCTCGAGGTCCATCAGCTTCTCGACGGCCAGCGCGAACCCGACATTGTTCGCCATCGGCGACAAGTAGTCGGTCCGATCGGTCAGCGGTATGATCTGATTGTACTGGCGATACTCTCCCAGCTTCTCGAAACCCGAGTGGAGGTAGCCGACGTGTGGGATGACGCGGATCACGGTCTCGCCGTCCAGCTCGATGACCAGTCGCAGCACCCCGTGAGTGGCCGGGTGCTGCGGACCGATGTTGATCAGCATGTGTTCGGAGCCGAAGCCCTCATCGAACTCCCCGGGGATCTTGTACTCATGGGTGTCCTTGAGGATGCCGAGGGGGATCTGCTCCACCTCGCCCTGAGCGTTGAGTCCGGGTGTCGACAAGGTGTACTCGACCGTGCGGCGACTCATTTCAGGAATCCCCGTTCGCCGCGGCGCAGCCGCTCTCGCATATCCTTAGGCAGTTCGTGGTAGGCCGAGGCAATGGATAGCTCAGTGAGCGAATAGTGTGCTTCCGGACTCGCCGCGAGAGCCTGCCGGGTCTGTTCGGCTCGGCTGAAGTGGCCCCGCAGCGGAAAGTCTTTGCGCAGCGGATAGCCTTCGGCGTAGGTCTCCCACATGAGGATTCGCCGAAGGTCCGGGTGACCGGTGAACACGACGCCGAACATGTCGTAGACCTCACGCTCGAGCCAGTCCGCGCCGCGCCACAGATCGTAGACCGACCGCACTTCGAGCGGGGCCTGCTGGTCCAGCGCGACTTTGACCCTCAAGTCAGCTTTCCGCTCGAGCGAGCGCAGCTGCCACACCACCTCGAGCGGCAGCTCCGGATCTCGGTACTCGACCGCCGTGATGTCGGTGAGATAGTCGAACGTCTGTCCCCGCTCAGTCTTGAGCCACTGGAGCACATCATGCGCCCGCTCGGGCCGCACGTAGACGATCGAGTCGCCACAGGACACTAACGCGCGCTCCACCGCATCGCCGAACGCGGTGCGCAGGGCGGCCACGCTGGAAGACAATTGGCTCATGCGTTTCGGGTCTGATGCACGGAGTTGCCGAAGGGCTCCGACAGCTCATCGACCCGCGCAGCAGGAAGGAAGAGGCCGGAGGGACTGACTAGGTGCTCCTCGCGAAGATCGTCGTCGGTGATGCTTTCTCCTTCGATTTTCTTTTGCAGAAGGCGGATGCCGTACATCAGCCCCTCGGGACGTGGGGGGCATCCGGGCACGTACACGTCGACCGGGATGATGGTGTCGATCCCCTGAACCATCGCGTAATTATCGAAGATCCCGCCGGAGGAGGCACACGCCCCCATGGAGATGGACCACTTGGGCTGCGGCATCTGGTCCCAGATCCGGCGAATGACCGGAGCCAGCTTGAAGGGCAACCGACCGGCACATATCAAGACGTCGGCCTGGCGGGGCGAGAAGCTCTGCCGCTCCATGCCGAACCGCGCGATGTCGAACCGGCTGGCTGCCGTGGCCATGTACTCGATGGCGCAGCAGGCCGTCCCGAACGGCATGGGCCACAGCGAATTCTTGCGGGCCCAGTTGACCAGAAAATCTAGTCGCGTTGTGACCCAGTTCGGAGAAACCGACGAAACCGTCGCGAGCTGCTGCGTCTCGGCCCGAGCTTCCTTATCCTTCAGTCCCACTGCAAAGCTCCTCGCTTCCACGCGTATACGTAACCCACCGCAAGTATCAGCATGAAGACCACCATGTCGAGGATGACCAGGCCCGGGCTCAACGGAAGCACTTTCTCGCGGGCCTGGAAGAAGGCCACGGCCCAGGGGACCATGAAAACGACTTCGATGTCGAAGATGATGAACAGCATGGCCACGAGATAAAACTTGACCGAGAACCGCTCCCGGGCATCGCCCAGAATTGGCATGCCGGATTCGTAGGGGGCGATCTTCGTGGGAGTGCGGCGGTAGGTAGAGAGAACGTGCGACAACCCGAGCATCAAGATCGCGTTCGCGATGACGAACGCGATCAGAATGAGAATCGGGATGTAGGGCTGGAGCATGCCGTTCGCTCCCCTCGTGAAAAATTTCACGTTCTACGCGAGAAAAGCTAACCGTGCCCGGAAGGCACTTCAACCCTGGCGCGCCCTTTTTATATTCCCGCCCGTCCAAAGCCTGAGGCATCATTGTCCATCAAGTCCGATCGCTGGATCCGGCGCATGGCGCAGCAGGAGCGTATGATCGAGCCGTTTGTCGACTCGCAGGTCGGTCGGGTCGACAAAGAAGGTCGAAAGTGCATCTCTTTCGGCCTGTCTTCCTATGGCTACGACATGCGAGTCGCACCCGAGTTCCGGATTTTTACCAATGTGCTGTCGGCGGTCGTGGACCCGAAGAATTTCGATTCGAAGAGCTTCGTTGAGTTTCAGGGCGACGTCTGCATCGTTCCACCAAACAGCTTCGCGCTGGCGCGGTCGGTCGAGTATTTCCGGATACCACGCAACGTGCTTACCATCTGTCTCGGCAAGTCCACCTACGCGCGTTGCGGCATCATCACCAACGTGACCCCGTTCGAGCCGGAGTGGGAAGGATACGTCACGCTGGAAATCAGCAACACGACGCCGCTCCCTGCCAAGATCTACGCCAACGAAGGGATCTGTCAGGTCCTCTTCTTCGAAGCCGACGCCGACGACGTGTGCGAGGTCAGCTACAAGGACAAGGCCGGCAAGTATCAGGGGCAGCAGGGGGTAACCCTGCCCCGACTCTAGCCGCCCGGGTAGTCACCCACCCGTCTATCCTCACGGGGGATCGCTTCGTGCGTGCATTTCCCTGCTGCATCTTCGCCCTGCTCACTCTCGTTCGAATCCCCTGCGCGATTGCACAAGATGCCGCCGGCAGAGCAGTTGGGGATCAGTCGATGTTCCGGCGGCTCGAGCTGCCGACGGGCGGCACCATCCGAACCGGCAGCGGTGCGCCGGGTCGGGATTACTGGCAGCAACGGGCGGATTACGTGATCAAGGCAACCCTCGACCCCGCCGACAACGCAGTGATCGGCGATGAGGAGATTACCTACTTCAACAATTCGCCCGATACGCTGCGTTACGTCTGGCTGCAGCTGGACCAGAACCTGTTTACGGACAGCAGTCGCGGGCGGGCGGTCTTTCCTGAGTTCAGCGGTGCGGACGGCGGTGTTCGCCTGACCTGGGTCGGCGTGCCGGCGGTGACCCCCGCAAAGGGGCGTAAGGCCAAGTCGGCCGAGCCGCTCCGATACATCCTGAACGGAACGATGATGCGCGTGGATCTGGACGATCCGCTCCCGCCCCGCGGGCGGCAGCGCCTCGGTCTGTCGTGGAGCTTCCGGTTCGGGCCGCTCCGGAACCGCATGGGCGTGGAGACCGTCGACAAGGCGACGATTTACGAAGTTGCGCAATGGTATCCGCGACTCGCGGTCTACGACGACGTGCGCGGCTGGAATACCGAGCAGTATCTGGGAGATGGGGAGTTCTACCTGGAGTACGGCAGCTTCGATGTGAGCCTCACCGTCCCCGCCGACATGCTGGTGGCGGCAACCGGGACGCTGCGCAACCCCGAACAAGTGTTGACGGCCACGCAGCGTCAACGACTTGCCGACGCACGCACGAGCGAGCGAACAGTGGTCATTCGCGGCAAGGACGAAATCGCTAAGTCGGGCTCGGCGGCGGGTACCCGCATCTGGCGATTCACCGCGGATAGCGTTCGCGACTTTGCCTGGGCGGCATCTCCCAACTTCATCTGGGATGCGGTCTCGGCGAACCAGGGGAAGGTCCTGGTCATGAGCTTCTACCCGCCGGCGGCGGATTCCTTGTGGAACCGGGCGTCAGAGTACGGCAAGCTCGCCATCGAACGGTATTCCAAGCAGTGGTGGCCGTATCCCTATCCCTCCGCCGTCAACGTGAACGGCGTAGAGGGAGGGATGGAGTATCCCATGATCGTCTTCTGCCACAACCGCGAAAGTGCGCAGGGACTGTACGGGGTAACCGATCACGAATTCGGGCATACCTGGTTTCCCATGCTGGTGGGGAGCAACGAGCGGCTGTACGCCTGGATGGATGAAGGCTTCAACACCTTCATGAACTACTACAACTGGAAGCAGCAGTATCCCGATGCGCCGACCCAACGTGCCACGGCCAACGGATACTTCGAGTACGCCCGATCCGGACATGAGCTACCGATCATGACGCGCCCGGACCAGGTGCCCTACCCCGCGCTGCACCAGGTGGGGTACAACAAGCCGGGCCTCGGCCTCCGGATGCTACGCGACTACGTCCTGGGACCGACCCGCTTCGACCTGGCATTTCGGGAGTACATTCGACGGTGGGCCTACAAACACCCGACCCCGGCTGATTTCTTCCGCACCATCGAAGATGTGGCCGGTGAGGATCTGAGCTGGTTCTGGCGAAGCTGGTTTTACACCACCGCGACCATCGACCAGGCCGTGGACTCCGTGGTGCTGTCCGACACGGCAGGCGTGGTATCGCGGATCCATCTTCGAAACGTCGGGGCCATGCCGATGCCGGTCGAGCTGGCTGTCACCTTGGCGGGCGGCAAGACGTCCCGCATTCGGCTGCCGGTGGAAGTGTGGTACCTGGGAAACACATATGTCGTGGCCGTGCCCGGGGACGTTACTCAAGTGCGGATCGATCCGGACGAGCAATTGCCCGACATCGACCGTACCAACAACGTCTGGTCGGGGACACCGCCGCCGAGATCACCATAGGAGGACCCGATGTTCGTGGAACGGAAGACGCAGCGGTTTTTGGATGCGCTCCGTGGCGCGACCGGGCCGAAGCTCCACGAATTGACGCCGGGAGAAGCCCGTCGGTTCTGGGCGCTGACGCAGGCGGTCGACGTCGTCAACCTGTCGGCGGACATCGAAGATCTCACCATCACCGGTGGACCTACCGGCTCGATCTCTCTCCGCATCGTTCGCCCTGAGCACCACTCCGACCCACTGCCCGCGCTGGTCTACCTCCATGGCGGCGGGTGGATGCTGGGTGACCGTGATACCCACAACCGTCTGGTCTGCGACCTCGCGAACGGCGCAGGGGTCGCGGTGGTTTTTGTCGACTTCACCCGGGCTCCCGAAGCCCAGTACCCCGTCGCGCTCGAGCAGGCGTACACGGCGACGCGATGGGTGGCCGAACAGGGGCAGCAGCATGGTCTCGACCCGGGCAAGATCTCCGTGGGTGGCGATGATGCAGGCGGAAATCTGGCTGCCGGCGTGACATTGCTCGCGAAGGAGCGTCACACGCCGCGCATTTCTCTCCAGCTCCTGTTCTATCCGGTCACGGACGCAAACTTCGAGACTGCGACATATCAGCAGTTCGGTCTGGGTGGCTGGCCGAGCAGCGACACAATGAAATGGTTCTGGAGCCGCTACCTGCCCGACGAGGCGGCGCGGGTCCGTCCAACTGCCTCGCCGCTCAGGGCTTCGCTGGATCAGCTGGATGGTCTACCGCCGGCGCTGGTAATCACGGCGGAGAACGATGTGCTGCGAGACGAGGGTGAAGCCTACGCTCAGAAGCTTTCGATGGCGGGCGTGGAAGTAACGGCGACTAGCTACCTCGGGACCATACACGATTTCATGGTATTGAATCCTCTCGCCAACACGCCTGCGCCGCGCGCCGCCATTGCTCAGGCCTGCGAGCTGCTGCGCCGCGTCTTTCACACCGGCGCTGCTGGTGCCGTTCCGGGGTATCTCACGGCGTCACCTCGGTAACATCGAAGATCACCAGCGCCGGCGGGGGTGCGCCCGGCGGACCTGGGTTCCGGGCCGCAAAGACGTAGCGGCGCCCTCCGATCACCGCGAAGGTACCGGTGTGAAGGCCACCTCCCTGATTGCTCGACCCGGGAACGTTCGCGAACGCCGCCAGGGTCGGATTCGCCGGATCCGCCAATCGATACAGGTAGAGGCCCTTGGCCTCGTCCCGGCCGCGCTCAGTGGTTGCCAATAAGTACTTGCCATCTGCCGATACTTCGTTGTCGCCTACGTTTCCGGCACCGGAGATGCTGACGACGTTCGCAGTTTCAGGCGCGCCTGAGCTCGAGATCTGCCACACCTTGATCTGGTTTCCGGTGTTCGTTCCTCGGGGAACGCTGCCCCAGGTGCCGGTATAAGCGTAACCGTTGGTCAACCACAGATCGGCGCCGAACCGATCGGGCACGTTGTTTCCTCCCCCGACAACCGAGAACCGGCTCGCTCCTCGATCGAGCCGCAATTGCCAGAGCCCGCTCAGCATATCCGAGGCGTACAGATCTCCATTGTGGAGCTGCACCCCCCACACGTACGTGTTTCCAGGACCGCCCGGCTGCGCGTTGGCGATGAGCCGCGAACCCAGGTCTCCTGAAAGCGTGCCGGATACATCGAGTGCGATCACGCCACCGTTGTAGTATGCCGCATAGAGAATCTGGGCGGGCTCATCCATCCAGAAATTGTGCGTCCCGGTCGAGGCGCCGCCGATGGCACCGAGGCGAAAGAAGGCCACTTCGTGCGGTGCCGTCAGATCGCTCACGTCCACCACATGGATGTCGCCCTGGGAGCTCACGCCCACCGAGGCCGGCCCCTCCTGACCCACGAAGACATACCGATTCTCGGCGGTCACCGGATTGTGGAACCACCAGGCGTTGTGCACCTGGGGTCCACCCGGGACCCCGTCGTCGCTCGTGATCAGGCGCCCAAGCTCGACCGGGTGGGTGGGACTGCCGCCGTGCCCGCCACCGCCGACATCGAGGATGATGAGGCCTGTGTTCCACGCGCAGAGAAAAGTGATGCCGTCGCGGACATAGGTATCGTGAGCACCGTAGTTGGGGGGCACCTCGACGGTCGCGACGAGTGGAGGGGCGGGAGCGGCGGGACCCGCCGTCGCCGAGAATGTGGCTGATGTCGACCCGTTCGCGGCAAGGGCTGCCCGCGCCTCCTGTGCGCCCGTCCCCGGGCCAAGTCGCCAGGCGGCGGTAGCGACGCCGTTGTCGTCGGTCGGCCCGCTCGCAGGATCGAGTGAACCCCCTGTGGTCGTCCAATCCACCACCTGACCGGAAACAGGATTGCCGCTACCGTCGGTCACGAGGACCGTCAGTGGTGTCGGCAGAGGTGCGCTCAGGGGGCCGCGCTGGTTCTCACCGGAGCGCGCCGCTATCGACAAGTTGGAGGGACTAGTGCCGTCGCCCCCGCACGAAGCGATCAGCATTGTCAGTGAGAAGCCAGCGCTGCTCACGCGTCGCGAAACTACTGATCGCACGATAGGTCGTCGGATCCTCACATGACCTCCCCGTGGTTGTGCGACATGGGCTCGGGAAGCGCGGCGCCGTAGCGACCCATGCGATGCATGGGCATGCCAAACGCGATACGAGCCCCGATGGTCAGGGACCAAAAACTGGTCTCGCCGTAGAACGCCTCTGGATCGAACAGTCCCTCGAGCTTGTCCACCCTGCCGGCTGAGACTTCCACCAAGGGCGAGAGGTCGAGGCGTAGTGTGGAGAGCGGTATCGCGAAGGCATACCCGATCGTGTGAACGGTCCAGCGCGTTGTCCCGAAGATCTGGTTGTCGAGATGAGGCCGCTCGGAGCGAAATGGATCGATCAGTCGCTCCTCCTCCTGCCGGCTGGTCCGTTCGAATCGGTAGGCGAATCGGTGACGGCCGGGGGTCCACGACCCTTCGCCCAAGATGCTCGAGAACTCGAAGAATCCGTCGGCCTCCGTCGTGTTGGCCCACTCGACAAGAGCGTACGCCGGATGACCGCCGAGTTGGCCCGAGAACCGCCCCGACACATCCCACTTTCGCTGGGTGAGACCGGCGCCCGGTCGATGTTCGGGACTCGCTACGGATGCGTGTGATCCCTGGAGCTCGAGGCTCTTCACCGGCCGGACCGTGAGCCTGGCCGACCAGGAATCACCAAAGCGCCCGCCGAAGCGAGGCCACTGGCCTGGATGCTCGGGTTCGTCGCCGTCGAACAGGCCTCCCTCGAGCGTCACAGGACCGATGCTGAGTGCGGCAATGCCGACCCAACGCTCGAGGATCTGTGCGAGGTGGTGATTCACTGGGTACCGCACGAAGGGCCGGCTCATGGGGTCATCGGTGCCGAACGGGGCGAACCCCTTCCCGCCGGTTAGAGAAAACCGGTACTCGGCGTGCTGCGCCAGATCGCCGACAAGCAGCAGCTCGTGCACGTACGTGTGGGGATGCCGCCGGTCGACGAAACCTTCCCCCCAGTCTCCGGGCGCCAGCTCGCCGTTGGGCATAGTCCACCCTTCGAAGTCCAGCGTTCCGATGAAGCCGAGCCGCCAGGCGGGTAGCGCTGCCCGGAGCATCAAGAGCGGCTCGACCAGCTTCAACTCGGTGAGCGGGTCGCCGCCGGGGACCGGGTCCGCGTGGAAGGCGCCAACGATGGCCTGGGCGCCGACGTCGCCGCTCAGGGCCTGTGCGCACGCGATGCCCGGCGCGAGCAGCAGTCCGACAAGAATGGCGGGAAACAGGCGGTCCGACCGACCGGCGGGCACGTTGAGGAGACGAACGAGGGGCGGGTGCTGTGACGGTTACCAGCTATCAGCTATCAGACTAGGCGGACGGGCATCAAGCGCCTGGAAGGACGCCTGGGCCGACTGATAGCTGATAGCTGATAGCTGCTAGGCCGAGGCGGGGCGCAGTGTCACCATGGCGCGCAGATAGTCGCGGTTCATGCGGGAGATCGTCTCGATGCCGATTTGCTTGGGACAGGCATCCTGGCACTCACCGAACAGCGTGCACCCACCGAACCCCTCGGCATCCATCTGGAGCACCATGCCGAGCGCCCGGCGGTCGCGTTCCGGCTGACCCTGCGGGAGCAGTCCCAGATGAGTGATCTTCGCCGCGGTGAACAAGGAGGCGGATCCGTTGGGGCAGGCGGCTACGCACGCACCGCAGCCGATGCACTGTGCCGCGTCCATCGCCTGCTCGACCGAGTCCTTCGGAATCGGAATCGCATTGCCGTCGGGTGCGCTCCCCGTGTTCGCGCTCACGAAGCCGCCGGCCTGGATGATGCGATCGAACGCGCTTCGGTCCACCACCAGGTCCTTGATGACCGGAAACGCCCGCGCCCGCCATGGCTCGACCGTAATGAGGTCGCCATCCTGGAAATGGCGCATGTGAAGCTGGCAGGTGGCGGTGCCGGGATCGGGACCGTGGGCGACGCCGTTGATCATCAGGCCACAGGCGCCGCAGATGCCCTCGCGGCAGTCGTGGTCGAACGCAATGGGCACCTCGCCGTTCTCGATCAGCCGCTCGTTGACCACGTCGAGCATCTCGAGAAACGAGGCGTCCCGGCTGATGCCGGGCGCCTGATAGTCGACGAAGCGCCCGGGCGCCGACGGTCCGGATTGGCGCCAGATTCGAAGGGTGAGATTCATGGGTTGAGAGCTCTCAGCTGTCAGCTATCAGACTATGCGTACGGGCATCAGGTGCCTGGAAAAAAGCCTGAGCCGACTGATAGCTGATAACTGATAGCTGATAGCTATTTGTAACTCCTAGTAGCCAGCTGCACATTCTCAAACGTGAGCGGCTCCCGGCTGAGACAGGGCTCCGCGTTATCCCCCCGCCACTCCCAGGCCGCTACATAGGCAAAGTTGTCGTCGTCACGCTTGGCCTCGCCATCTTCAGTCTGATGCTCCACTCGGAAGTGCCCGCCGCACGACTCTTCCCGGTGCAATGCATCGCGACATATCAGCTCGCCTAGCTCGAGAAAGTCGGCGACCCGGCCGGCCTTCTCCAACGCCTGGTTCAGCTCGGCATCGCTGCCGGGCACGTTCACGTTCTGCCAGAACTCTTCCCGGAGCGCCGGGATGCGCTGAATGGCCTCACGCAAACCCTCGGCGCTTCGGGCCATTCCGCACTTGTCCCACATGAGCTTCCCCAGCTCTCGGTGAAACGAGTCGACGGTGCGGCTGCCTTTGATGGACAGAAGGCGGAGCACGCGTTCGTTGACTACGCCCTCGGTGCTGAGCACATCGCCGTGGTTGCTGTCGGCCTTCTCGAGCTTGGCGCCCGCCAGGTAATCACCGATGGTGTACGGCACAATGAAGTACCCATCGGCCAGGCCCTGCATGAGTGCGCTCGCACCCAATCGATTGGCGCCGTGGTCCGAAAAGTTTGCCTCGCCGATTACGAACAGGCCGGGAATCGTGCTCATCAAATCGTAATCGACCCACAGTCCGCCCATCGTATAGTGTACCGCGGGGAAAATGCGCATCGGCACCCGGTACGGGTTCTCGTCCGTGATCCGCTGGTACATCTCGAAAAGATTGCCGTACCGCTCCCGGATCCGGTCTTCCCCGAGCCGCTTGATCGCATCGGCGAAGTCGAGAAAGACGCCGAGGCCGTTCGGACCCACGCCGCGTCCCTCGTCGCAGACTTCCTTGGCAGCGCGCGATGCGATGTCTCTGGGCGCCAGATTGCCGAAGCTGGGATACTTGCGCTCGAGATAGTAATCACGCTCGGCCTCGGGAATCTGATCCGGCGATCGCTTGTCTCCTTGCTGCTTGGGCACCCAGACCCGGCCGTCGTTCCG
Source organism: Gemmatimonadota bacterium (assembly GCA_046733215.1). Taxonomy (GTDB): domain Bacteria; phylum Gemmatimonadota; class Gemmatimonadetes; order Gemmatimonadales; family GWC2-71-9; genus DASQPE01. The sequence continues at coordinate 3,517 of JBKPOS010000028.1, read as the reverse complement.
GAGCGATTCGCTCATCAGGGTGAGCTTGGACTGATACTCCTCGCTTACCGGAATGCAGGTCGGATGGATCTGGGTGTAGCACGGGTTGCCGAACAGTGCGCCCCGCTTGTGCGCGCGCCAGATGGCGGTGGCGTTCGAGCCCTTTGCATTGGTGGAGAGATAGAAGACGTTGCCGTAACCGCCGGTCCCGAGAACCACGGCGTCGGCCAGATGCGACTCGACCTTGCCCGTGACCATGTCCCGTGCCACGATTCCCCGCGCTCGGCCGTTGATCACGATCAGATCCAGCATCTCGGTTCGGGGAAACATCGCTACGCCGCCGCGGGCGATCTCCTTCTCCAGGGCCTGATAGGCACCCAGCAAGAGCTGTTGCCCGGTCTGCCCGCGAGCGTAGAAGGTCCGGGAGACCTGCGCGCCGCCGAACGACCGGTTGGCCAGAAGACCGCCGTATTCACGCGCGAACGGCACGCCCTGGGCGACGCACTGGTCAATGATGTTCACGCTGATCTGCGCCAGGCGATACACGTTGGCCTCGCGCGCTCGGAAGTCCCCGCCCTTCACCGTATCGTAGAACAGCCGCCAGATGCTGTCGCCGTCGTTCTGATAGTTCTTGGCCGCGTTGATCCCGCCCTGGGCCGCGATGCTGTGCGCGCGGCGAGGAGAATCCTGGAAGCAGAAGCACTTTACGTGGTAGCCAAGCTCGCTGAGCGTGGCGGCAGCGCTCGCGCCCGCGAGCCCGCTGCCGACCACGATGACGGAATATTTCCGTTTGTTAGCCGGGTTCACCAGCTTGACCTCGAACCGATGCCGGTCCCATTTCTGTTGGATGGGACCGGAAGGGATGCGGGAATTCAGGTCCATTACGACTCCAGGTCTAAAAGCGTGAACAGTGAACGGTAAACGGTGAACGGGGGTCCATGAGCAGGCATCGCGGGCGGAGAAGCGGCCTGGCTGGAATTCCCCGTTTACCGTTCACCGTTCACCATTCACGCTTTCGCCCTTGGTCACGCTGTTTCTCACTTCACCAATCCAAAAAACACCGCCAACGGCACCAGGCAGAATCCCGCAGCGACGATCACGGCCACCGCGATGGCGACGGGTCGGTGGCGCAGATCGCGGGTCGGGGCGGCAGAGCCCAGCGTGCGTACGAAGCTCCAGTTCCCGTGATACAGATGAAACCCCAGCGCGACCATGGCAACGACGTAAAAAAGAGTCACCCACCAAATCCGGAAGCTGCCGATGACGTTGTAGTAGACGTCGCCGATGACGAATTCGCCGGTGGGCCGTATCGTTCCGGTGGTGAAGTGAACCACGTGCACCACGATGAACACGAGCAGCAGCACGCCGCCCCAGCGCATGGTGCGGGATGCGAGCGTCGAGACCTGAGGCTCCCGCGTGCGATAGGCGACCGGCCTCGCGGCCCGGTCGCGCTGAGTGAGCTGCCAGGCGGCAACGACGTGGAGAACTACCGCGGTTATCAGGATGACGCGGGCCACCCACAGCAGCTCGTTCAGCGGACCATGCAGCAGCGCGCCATAAGCGTTGAGTCGGTCGGGGCCTTGAAACACCTGGAGATTCCCGACCATGTGCAGGATCACATAGCCGATCCCGATCGCACCGGTGGCGGCCATGACGACTTTCTTGCCGACCGAGCTGTTCCAGAACGCCCGGATAGCTCGGCGGCGGGAGGCAGCGATTCGCTGAACCGTCGACGTCATACCGTTGCCTGGATCGCGCGGACCGCTTCCGCCGACGCCTCGAGCTGACGTCGTTCGTCGTCGGTCAACTTGACTTCGATGATCTGTTGCAGGCCCTGGCGACCCAATTTGCAGGGAACCCCACAGTAGACGTCGCGCATACCGTATTCGCCTTGCAGCCACGCAGCGCAGGGCAGGACCCGCTTCTTGTCCAGCGCAATCGCCTCGACCATTTGCACCGCCGCAGCACTGGGCGCGTAATACGCGGAGCCGGTCTTCAGGTGCGCGACGATCTCGGCGCCCCCGTTTCGAGTGCGATCGACGATCGCATCCAGCTTGTCACCGCCGAGCAGCTGGCTAACCGGAATACCCGAGACAGTGGTGTACGAAATCAGCGGAACCATGGTATCGCCGTGGCCGCCGAGCACCATGGCCTGGATGTCCTCGACCGACACATCCAGTGCCTCGGCCAGGAACATCCGGTATCGCGCCGTGTCCAGGACACCGGCCATGCCCAGCACCCGCTCCCGCGGGAAGCCGGTCGCCTTTTTGGCAACGTAACACATCACGTCGAGCGGATTCGACACCACGATCACGATGGCATTAGGGGCAACTCGCTTGATCTGCTCGCCAACCGACTGGACGATGCCCGCGTTGGTCTTGACCAGATCGTCGCGGCTCATCCCCGGCTTCCGCGCAATTCCGGCTGTCACCACGAAGATTTCCGACCCGGCCGCCGCGTCGTACGTCTGACCGCCAATTACCCGACTGTCGAAGCCTTCGATAGGACCGGACTGCCACTGATCGAGTGCCTTGCCCTGGGGCACCCCCTCGATCACGTCGATCATGACGACCGTGCGGGCCAGCGACTTCTCGGCCATGCGTTGCGCCGCGGTTGCACCGACGTTGCCCGCTCCGACGACGGCAATCTTGCTGAGCATCTGATCTCACAGGTTTGCGTTTAGCCGGCGGCAAATGCCGACAGGGTTCCGATAACACGCCTCAGTGGATCGAGGGCAGAAAAGTATACCGCGAAGAGATCTCGTACGACACCGCGGCACACGACGCTGGCTCAGGACTCTGCGGTGGGCTCGGGAGTTGGAACGCCGAGCTGACGCAGTCCTTCGTACAGCACGATGCTCACCGCGTTGGCCAGGTTGAGGCTGCGAACGTCGCCGGGCATGGGAATGCGGAAACAGCGCCGGGGATGCTTCTCGAGAATCCGGACCGGCATTCCGTCCGTCTCGTTGCCGAAGACCAGGCAGCTATTCCAGCGGTAGGGTGCGCGACGGTAATCGCGGGTGGCGTTGGCGGAGAAATAAAGGCAACGATCCCGAGAGATGGCGTCGCGAAAGTCACCCCAGCCGGGGTGAACCCATAGATCTACCTTGTCCCAATAGTCGAGGCCGGCGCGCTTCACCTCGCGTTCGCTCAGCGAGAATCCGAGCGGCTCGATGAGATGGAGCGGTGTATCTGTCGCTGCGCAGAGCCGGGCGATGCTGCCGGTGTTGGGAGGAATGCGTGGCTCGATCAAGACGACGTGCACGGCTACACAGCGGGGGAAAGGGAGAAGGGGAGAAAGGGGGAAAGGCGCCGGGGAGTGTTGGAACCCGGACGCACTACCGCTTTCTCCCCTTCCCCTCTTCTCCCTTTCACCGTCACCTAGCCACCGCGCGTGTGCATCTCGCGATGCGGATCGGCGCGAAGACCAGCCAGCTGGTACAGGGCATGCCGGTCCGGCGCCTCGCTTCGCTCCTCCGCGCCGCGATCGATACGTGCCGTCCAGTGCCTGCGAATCAAGGCAGCCAGCTCGTCATCGG
>JBKPOS010000027.1:0-35848 GCA_046733215.1 Gemmatimonadota bacterium | reverse complement strand
GCCTGGCAAGGCTATCGCTGGTCCGATACACTGCCCTTCGGGCGACTCATGCCGCAGTCGAGCGAGCAGATCCTGCATCCCGAGCGATACGCGGCGGGGGATCAGCCGATCGAGCTGGCGTTCGCCGATTCGGCTGGACCGATCAGAATCGAAGATGTGCTGGGTGAACTCGACGTGCATCTGCTCGAGGCCCAGCTTGCTGGTGCCAAGACGCTCGGAGCGATTGGCGTGCTTGGGTGGGGTGGTGATCGCTACCGGGTATACGATACGCCGGCCGGCCTCGCCCTCGTCTGGTACATCGTCTGGGATGATTCGGTCGCTGCTGCCACGTTCCATACAGGCACCGGTGCCAGGCTCGGTGCGCGTCAACTCCGGGGTTGGCGAGGCCGCCTCGAGCGACTCGTCATCGACGATCGACCGGCGACGCGATACGTTTGGGCCCCAGAGCAATGGGATGGTTGGGGCAACATCCCGGAGGCCACGCTCCGCTTGCCCTAACTCGTTCACGCCGCTACCCTTCTGCGCTTATGTTCGACCAGCTTTCCGACAAGCTCAACACCGCGCTCAGCAAGCTCACGGGACGCGGCGTCCTTACCGAGGATGCGGTCAAGGAGGGCTTGCGGGAGATCCGGACCGTCCTGCTCGAAGCGGACGTCAGCTTCGAGCTAACCCGCGAGTTTCTCGAGCGGGTCCAAGGCAAAGCTGTCGGTGTCTCGGCAATGAAGGACGTGCGGCCTGGGCACCAGCTGGTGAAGATCGTGTACGACGAGCTGGTGGCGCTCCTGGGAGAAAGACAGGCGCCACTCACGTTCTCATCGGTGCCGCCCACTGTGATCTTGATGGTCGGTCTCCAGGGCTCGGGCAAGACCACGACGGCAGGCAAGCTGGCCAAGCGGCTCAAAGGGGAGCAGAAGGCCCCGTTTCTGGTCGCCGCCGATGTCTACCGCCCGGCGGCACAGGAGCAGCTGGCGACGCTCGCCAAGCAGGTAGACGTCGGGGTCCACACGGAGCCCGACGCCAAAGACGTCGTGAAGCTGGTCAAGCACGGTATCGAGGCAGCGAGCAAGTCACGCGCGCGCACCGTCATCGTGGACACTGCCGGCCGCCTGCAGATCGACGATGAGATGATGAACGAGCTCAAGCAGCTCAAGGCCGCTGTCAGGCCGCAGGAGATCCTGCTCGTGGCCGACGGTATGACCGGTCAGGATGCGGTGCGCATCGCGAAGGGGTTCCACGACGCGCTCGGCATCACCGGCGTGATCCTGACCAAGATGGATGGCGACGCTCGCGGCGGCGCGGCGCTGTCGATCTACGGAGTCACCAAAGCGCCGATCAAGTACGTCGGCGTCGGCGAGCGGGTGGATGCGCTGGAGCCGTTCTATCCCGATCGGATGGCGGGACGCATTCTCCAGCAGGGCGACATTCTGTCGCTGGTGGAGAAAGCCCAGACCACGATCGACGAGAAAGAGGCCGAGCGGCTCGCCAAAAAGGTGAAATCGAAGAAGGGCCTCGATCTCGAGGACTTCCTCGGGGCGATGAAGCAGATGCAGAAGATGGGGCCGCTCAAGAACGTGCTGGGAATGTTGCCGGGCATCAATCCGGCCATGCTGCAGGCGGCCAAGCTGGACGAGAAGAAGCTGAAGCACGTCGAGGCGATCGTGCTCTCGATGACGCCGAAGGAGCGCTCCGATCCGGAAATTCTGACCGGCCAGCGGCGCCTCCGGATCGCCAAGGGCTCAGGCCGTACGGTGCAGGAAGTGAATCAGCTGTTGGCGCAGTTCAAGCAGATGCAGAAGATGATGAAGATCGCGGGGAAGACGGGGGGATCGTTGCCCCGACTGCCGTTCGGGCCGCGCTTCCCCAACTGAACCCGTTACTCGGAATCTGAAGACATGGCTACACGCATTCGCCTGCGCCGAATCGGTCGCAAGAAGCTCCCGTTGTACCGCATCGTGGTCGCCGACAAAGAGTCGCCCCGTGACGGGCGGTTCATCGAGGTGCTCGGCACCTATGATCCGAAGGGGGCGACCGCTGCGGACAAAGTTCGACTCGATGCCGAGAAGGCGCGTCAGTGGCTGGCGAAAGGCGCCACGGCCTCGGACACGGTCCAGGCGCTGCTCAAGCAGGCCGGAGTCGTCGCCAGCCCGACGACGTGACCGCGGAGGCGCCGCGCCACGTCGCAGTGGCGCGGCTGCGAAAGCCGCATGGTCTCAAGGGAGATCTGGTAGTCTTTCCGCTCACAAATGATCCGAGCACGGCGTTCGCACCGGGCCGCTCGCTCTGGGTAGTTGATCTCGCAGGAACGGTTACCGGCGGGCCGCTGGTGATCGAGCGGAGCAGGGCATATCATCGGGAATGGCTGCTCAAGTTTTGCGGACTGGAAAACCGCGAAGCGTTGGAGCCCTGGCGGGGAAACTTTCTCGCTCTGCCGGCAGACCAGCTGGCGCCGCCGGTTGACGACGAGGTTTATCTCCACGAACTCGAAGGGTTCGCGGTGCAGTTGGAAGACGGAACGGCGGTCGGCCTGGTCTCGGCGCTCTATGAGCTGCCTGCGGGGCTGACGCTCGAAGTGCAGGGACCGCGCCGCGAGTTTCTGCTGCCGTATCGAAAAGAGTTCGTGCGGGGAGTGGATCGCGAAGCTCGGCGGCTCACGGTCACGTTGCCGGACGGGCTGCTCGATTTGTAGGAGGGACGCCGGCGAGCGGGTGATTCGATGCTGACGATCGACGTCGTGACCCTGTTTCCCGAGGTGATCGAGCCGTTCGTCGCCACGAGCATCCCCCGGCGGGCTGGCGACGCTGGGCTGGTCGCGTTCAAGGTGGTTCAGCTGCGCGACTTCACGCACGATCGTCACCGCACGGTGGACGATTACGCGTACGGCGGCGGCGCCGGGATGGTGCTCAAGCCGGAGCCGTTCTTCGAGGCGGTCGACTGGCTGAGGGAGCAGGGTCCCCTGGGACCGATTGTGCTGTTGTCGGCGCGCGGACGTCCGTTCCGTCACGATGATGCGGTGCGATTTTCGCTCGGGCGGCGGCTTACCCTGCTTTGCGGGCACTACAAGGACGTGGACCAGCGGGTGGCGGAGGGCCTGGCCACCGAAGAGCTATCGGTCGGTGACTTCGTCCTTTCGGGCGGTGAACCGGCCGCCCTGTGCGTGCTGGATGCAGTAGTCCGGCTGCTGCCCGGTGCGCTGAGCGATCACGAGTCGGCCAGCACCGATTCGCATTACGAAGGATTGCTGAGCCCGCCGAGTTTTACTCGGCCGCCGGAATACAGGGGGCTCAGTGTGCCGGAAGTCCTGCGGTCCGGGAATCACGCCGAGATCTTGGCCTGGCGCCAGGAACAGGCCGAGACGCTAACGCGGGAACGGCGTCCCGATCTGTGGTCGCAGTATCTTGAAGGACGGCAGTAGGTACCCCACCAGGCGCCGGACGGCGCGGAGGGTTCGCAGATGGAGCGGTTGGCAGACGTCGCCCGTGAGGGCTTGCGCTCGGACATCCCCGCGTTCGAGCCGGGGGACACCGTCCGAGTCATGGTGCGTGTGAAGGAAGGCGAGAAGGAGCGGCTGCAGGCGTTCGAGGGTCTGGTGGTCGCCAAGCGAGGCGGCGGCATCAGCGAGAACTTCACGGTTCGCAAGGTGTCGGCGGGGGTGGGCGTCGAGCGGATCTTCCCGCTCCACAGCCCCACCATTGCCTCGATCGATGTGGTTCGCCGAGGCCGGGTCCGCCGGGCCAAGCTCTACTATCTCAGGCGGCTCTCGGGTAAGGCCGCCAGGATTCGGGAGAAGCGCGAGGGCTGAGCGATGCCGGCCCTTCGGGTGCCGACGCTGACCCGCGAGCGGGCCGCGTGGCGCGAGGGGCGGCTCCTCGTCGGCGTGGATGAAGTCGGCCGCGGCCCACTGGCGGGACCAGTGGTGGCCGCGGCCGTCGCGTTTCCGGAAGGCTGTCGCAAGGTACGCGGTCTCCGCGACAGCAAGACGCTCCTTCCAAAACGGCGCGAAATGCTCGCCGTGATCATCCGCAGTAAGGCGTTTGCCATCGGCGTCGGCGCGGCATCCGCGCGCGAAATCGACCGGTTCAATATCCGAGTGGCATCCGCGATCGCGATGCGACGGGCGGTTGCTCGGTGCCTTCGGTCGTTCACTGCCCAGGAGCGGCTGGCCATGTCCCGCCAACCCCAGCCGCTCCCGGACAGTGAACGACCTCTGGCACCCCCGGCTTTCTTGATCCTGATCGATGGCCTGCCGCTTCCCGAGATCGGCATGGAGCACCGGGCGCTGGTCGACGGCGATGCACTGTGCCACTCGGTCGCGGCGGCGAGCGTCGTGGCCAAGACTGTGCGCGATGCATTGATGCGGCGCCTCGCCATGCGGTACCCGGGCTATGGCTGGGACACCAACGTCGGCTACGCCACCGACGGTCACCAGGAAGGCCTCCGCCTGCTCGGGCCCACCCGCCATCATCGACGTAGCTTCTTCCCCATCGCTCAGCTCCAGCTCGATCTGTCGTGATCCGCGGCTCCCAAACGACTCGGCTGCTGGGACTCTTGGCGGTGAGCTGCTGCGCGGCGCTTCCGCTCCAGGCCCAGACCAATGCCGATCGGTTTCTCACCGACGAATACACCCGGTCGCACGACTTCGATCTGGTACACCAGCGCATCGAAGTAGGCGGGTTCTCCTGGGATTCGCTTTCGTTCGATGGCAAAGTCAGCACCGTAATCGTGGCCCGGAAGCCTGCGCTTGCGGATATCGTGCTCGACGCCGGCCGCCGTCTCGAGATCCGCTCGGTGACTCAGGACAAGACCACCCTCAAGTTCGATCGTACGCATGACTCGCTGGTCATCCACCTGTCCCGCCCGGCCGAATTCGACGACACGCTCAGGTTCGTGATTCAGTATCACGGGAAGGTTGCGCAGGGGCAGGGACTCTACTTCTTCGATGCGGAATCGGGCCGCTGGGGACGACAGGTGTACAGCGGCGGCGGGACCGACGGGAATCCCAACTGGTTCCCCACGTACGGCGGTGCGGAAGACAAGCTGACCTGGGAAGTGGTTGCGACTGTTCCGCGCGATCTCACGGTAGTGTCGAACGGGCGACACGTAAAAGACCGGAAGGGGCCCGACAACACCCACACCGTGGAATGGGCGCAGGAGCAACCGGCTTCCAGTTATCTGGTCTCACTGGTGGCGGCGCCGCTGGTCATACTGAGCGATAAGTGGCGCAAAGTCCCGCTTGCCTATTACGTGGCCCCGGCCGACAGCGCCCGCGCACGGGTGGTGTTCTCGATGACCCCACGAGTGCTCGGGGTTTACGAGCAGCTGCTCGGCGTTCCGTTTCCCTGGGCCAAATATGCCCAGGTGACGGTCGCGGACTACTTCGGTGGCATGGAGAACGTAAGCGCGACGACACTGGCCGATTGGATTCCCGATCGACTCGCACTGCTCGACGCACCCTGGTACACCAAGATCCTCATTCCGCACGAGGCGGCGCACAACTGGTTCGGCAACTATGTGACCACGGCTAACTGGGCCAGCTACTGGCTGAACGAAGGATTCGCCCAGTTCATGGTGGGGCAGTACTGGCGAGTCGCCGTGAGCGAGGACGCCTCTGAGGAAGCCTACCTCACCGATTACTCGGAGTATGTGGACGACGACGCCCGGCGTCGGATGCCGCTGGCAGCGCTGGGATCGAACAACATCTATCCCAAGGGCTCGCTGGTGCTCCGCATGCTTCGACTGGAGCTTGGCGATCGCCGTTTTTGGGCTGGCGTGCAGCGTTATCTCACGCGGCATGCGTTTGCCAGCGCCACCAGCGCCGATCTGCAGCGGGCATTTCTAGAGGCGACCGGCGACAACCTGTCCTGGTTCTTCGACCAGTGGGTCTATCGGGCCGGTCACCCGCAGTTTTCCATTGGCGCGGCCTACGACAGCACCGCCCGCCGTCTCACCCTGACCGTGCAGCAGACTCAGCAGGACACCCTGCATGCCGACTCCACCGGCCTGCGCTACAGCGTTCCCGCAGCGTTTCGGGGTCAGGTTACGGTTCGGGTCGGCACCTCAGCAGGTGACGTGGTTCGGGCCTTTCAGATTCGTCAGCGAGCCGAGACGCTGATTGTGGCTGATCTCCCCGGGCCGCCGACCATGGTGGTGTTCGACGACGAAAACCGAATGCTCAAGTCGCTTCGGTTTGACCAACCCACCAGCTGGCTTGCCACTCAGGTCGCGAAGGCTCCGAACGTTTGGAACCGGGCCTGGGCGATCGAGCAACTGGCGGCGAGGACGGCAGAGGCGCACGCCGGTATCGCTCTCGCCGACGCAGCAAAGGCTGGGAGCGACGTGACCGTTCGCAGCCTGGCCGCGCAGGGCCTTGGCCGTTTTCGGGCGGAGCTAGCCTTGCCCGGTCTCAAGACCGCTCTCGGCGATACGTCGGCTGTGGTCCGCGAGGCCGCGGTCCGCACGCTTGGCTCGATTCGCAGCCCGGAAGCCCTCGCCCTGGCCCGCGCCGCATTCTCCTCCGACTCGAGCTATGCGGTCCGCGCTTCAGCGGTGACCACGATTGCTCAGCTCGATTCCGCACAGGCGCATGCCGCGATCGTGCAGGCACTCGGGATGCCATCTTACCGCTCGATGATTCAGACGGCGGCACTGGCCGCGGCACTGCACACTGAGGATGCCTCGCTGGTTCCCACGCTGGAGGAACGGCTGGGCGATCAGCCGCTCGTGGCCATCGCGCTCGCCTGGTTCGCGACTCACGGCAGCTCCGAGGCCTCCCGGGCCCTCGCGCGTCACCGCGCCGACGACCGGCCGTGGGTCCGTCGCTGGGTGGACGCCGCCTTCCGCCAGGCAGGACTTCCTGCCGAAGGTACCGCAGGTCGCTCTGGGCAGTAATAGTCGCGTGAAATGATCGTGACGCCGCCGTCCCGCTTCCGTGACCCGGCTTCTCTACGCTACGGTGTCGGATTCCGGGGCAGCGATGCGGCCCATCGTGGAGCGGCTCAGCATACTGGACCAGGTCTGGCTGGCGCGCATCTCGAGGCAGGCTGCGCCGGCCTGGATGGTACGATGGCTTCGCGTCGCCACACTGGCGGGCGGCGCGATCCTCACAACATCGGTACCGTTGCTTCTACTCTCCTGGAGCAGCTCGCGCAGCTTCGGTCTCGCCCTACTCCTCGCGAACGCCACTTCTCACGCCTGCGTTCAACTGCTCAAGCGGACGGTCGTGCGCCGGCGCCCCCATCTTTCGTGTGACGGTATGCTCGCGCTTGGCGTCATCCCGGATGCCTTCTCGTTTCCTTCCGGCCATTCCGCGGCAGCAATGGCGCTCGCCGTCCCTTGTCTTGTTCGCGGCGGCGCTGCAGGTGTCCCCGTCCTGCTGGTTGCATTGGTAGTCGGAGCGTCACGGGTCTGCCTGCGGGTACACTACCCCAGTGACGTCGTGGCGGGACAAATCCTCGGCGTGGCGGGCGGCGTGCTCGCAGTGTGGATTGTCTATTGAGGCGGGTGGCGACCTTATTTGCTACGAGGAAACTGACGGTTGAGAAATCCCCGAACGGCCTGCCAGTAACCTTCCTGACCCGGCGTCTCCTTCCAGAGTGCGCTCGAGCCGTGGCGCCCATCGCTTTCGGGAACGTAGGCTCGACGAAGTGAGGAGCTCACCGCCGCATAAATCGCCCGCCAGTCGGCAGTCTCGGAGCGGGCCGACGTGATGAAGACCGGAACTTTGATAGTTCGGGCCGCGTCGGTAACCAACGTTGGATTGCCCGGTGCCACCGGGAAGTACTCTCCCGGTGAAAACGCGAGTACGCCGTCCGCAATCCCGCGATCCTGCCCGGCAACGACCAACACGAGTGCAGCCGAATACGAGCTGCCCCAGGCGAGCAGGGGGCCGCGGGCGTAATGGCCGCGCGCGTAGCGTAAGGCGCTCTCGAGATCCTGACGGGAGGACAGCATGGACACCACCAGGTGACGCTGATCCGCGGCCTTGGCAGTCTCGTTGCGAACACCCTTCGAAGACTCCCCCGAGCGCTGATCGATGGCCATGCAGTTGAAGCCCATGGCCACCAGCTTGGGGGCGATCTCACGGTACTCCCCTCGGCTTGCGCCAGCCTGATGAAACAGGACGATGAACGGAGCCGTCGGCGGCAGGGGGCCGTAGAGGTCAGCCGTAATGGGAAGGCTGTCGGTCGACGGGAACGTGATCGTCTTCGGTGCCTGAGCGGCGAGCGGGCCGGCGAGGGAAAGTGCTGCGATGGCGAACCGGTTCAGAGCCATCCCGCAACCTCCTGCAACCAGGAGGTCGCGTTCTCGGGATTCTCCAGTCGAGGCACTTCCCGCACGCGATCGATGCCGGATATCCGCGCGATTGCGGAGGCATTAGAACCCGTGGTCGCATCGGAATGGGGCGGGGCGTTGAGCACGATACCGGCAACCCGCAACCCTGCCAGATCGAGGGCGCTCAGGTTCAAGAGAGTGTGATTGACGGCGCCGAGTCGATCGCTTGCGACAACCAATGCCGTCGCCTCGAAGACCTGTGCCAGGTCGACCACGTTCCAATCCCAACCGAACGGGGCGAGGAGTCCACCCGAGCCCTCCAGTAAGGTGAGAACGCCATCCTTTGCGAGCGCTTCGATTTCGCCTCCCAGCTCGTCGAGATCGATCGTTGCGCCTTCGAGTTCGGCGGCTGCCGCCGGTGTCGTCGTGGCTCGGAAGCGCCGCAACGCCCGCATCGGCTCGCGCTGGCCGGTAGCGGCAGCCAGGCGGGCGCCGTCTTCCGTCTCGGAGGGTCGGTCACCGCAGCCGGTTTCCACGGCCTTCACTGCGATTACGGATCGGCCGGCCTGCCGCAGGGTTCGCGCGAGGGCGCAGGCAACCCAGGTTGTACCGACGCCGGCATCGGTGCCGGCCACGAGAACCGTTTCGTTCACGTCCTATGGCTGTGCCGCCGCCGAGTCGGGCGGGTGGTAGAGAAAGATCTTCTGCACCACCCGCAGTCGGTCGGAGAACTCCAGGGGAGTAAGGTCATACACTTCATCGTCGCTTCCCATCAGCGCGGCCATGGCTCCGCCGCCTGGCGCGCCCACCTCCATCTCCGACTTCTTGATGAGACGCAGCTCGGTGATCTTTCCGACCGGGACGGCGGCGAGCGAGTCGCCCCGCCGAACCTGGAGCGAATCCCCCGCCAGCTTGACGAGACGAACGTCCCAAAGAACCTGACCGCTGTCGTATGTGACCTGCCAGCGGTCAGCATCCTTCTTGGTCTGCGCATCGGATGCCCGGGGAGCAAACAGCGCCAGAGAGCAAACCAGTAAGCCGAACCGCATGAACTTGAGCCGCATTGTCTTGAGTTTCCGGAAGGGGCCGATCACGAGGGGCGTAGCTCAATTCGTAAAGCAAGGGACTTTTGATCGTCACCCCAGCGTGTCAGCATACAACTCTACACCAAAACAGGCCACGGCGCTGCTACTTGGGTCCGTGGCCTGCAGTCTTGCATACCCCCTCCCCATCGGCAGTTTGGGCACAGGGTGGTGAAGTCGGCCTCAAAGACGCCCATGTCGCAAACGCGCTACTTCAATTCGCAAACCCGGCCTAGCGGCGTCGCTCGCGCGCATTAGCTTGGGATTTCTCTCGTCGTGGTTCTGCGCACATCTTTTGGCATTCAGCGGCAGCACGCGAATGTCGTCGCGGTAGGTCGGGCGGCCCGCGCTTGGCTCATGCACTGCGTTGATCTAGTTGCCGGTCTCTTCGCCTGGGGCGCCGAATGGCTCGGCCGAATTCGGCCGCGATCGTGGCCATTTTGGGAGACACAGAGTCGGACTACTTCTTATTAGCTCGCAAATCGACTCGCACGACAGCGACTCGGGGGTGCGAGCGTATATAAACGACTGATGGCTCCCGGAGGCGCTACATGTCCGATGTCCTCGCGTTGTTTCCTAAGGTGCGAGACCCGTTGCCTCCTCAATATCAAGCGATCTACGACCGGCACTACCAGGAGAACCGTGCGGGGGGCTCCCCCGCGTCTGCGCTTGCCCAACGCCTCGAACGCTGGATGCATCATCGGATCGCGGATGATATCGGTCCCGCCGGACGCGGTGGCCCAACCCTCGAAATCGGCGCGGGCACGCTCAATCATCTGCCATTCGAGCCCGAAACCAACCCATATGACATCGTGGAGCCTAGCGTCCACTTCTATGATGAGAGTCCCCATCGGGCGAGAGTCCGGCGCGTGTATCGCGACATCGCCGAGGTGCCGATCGATGCTCGATACGAGCGCATCATCTCGATTGCGACATTCGAGCACGTCTGCGACTTACCCGCCATGGTCGCGCGGTGCGCCCGGCTCCTCACCCCGTCAGGGTGCCTCCGGGCCGCGATCCCGAGCGAGGGAGCTTGGCTCTGGAAGCTCGGCTGGCAAATGACGACCGGCGTGGAGTTCCGGCTCCGGTACGGGCTGAGTTACGAGCGCTTGATGCGGCACGAGCACGTGAATACTGCCCGGGAGATTCGCGGTGTGGTCGAGCACTTCTTTTCACGGGTGCAGGTGCGCTTCTGCGGCATCAGCTCTGGGGCATCCTTCTACCAGTGTCTGGTGTGCACTGCTCCAAGACTCGACCTGCCCATGTCGACGGGGGACTAGCGACGGCAGCACGCTGCTACGGCACGCTGCCATCCAGCGCCGTACTCACGCCGATGTTGACTCTGTCAGTATGGGGCGTTCATTCCCTAGGTGAGACCGAGCGCGGTGGGCTCTGTGGTTGAGGAAAACCAGGCGGGTTATAGTGCAGCGGGTAGTGCATGGCGCGTCAGACGCAGAGTGTAGGGTGGATGAAGGGGAGCGGAGGTCGCAGTCGGCGAGGGCGTAGCTCAATTGGTAGAGCAAGGGACTTTTAATCCCTAGGTCGTGGGTTCGATTCCCACCGCCCTCACTGCTCCGTCAAGATACGCCCGGCCGAACATCGGGCGAGGTTGAGCGCAGATTGGGTGCAGGTTCTCGCGCGGCGCCGGCCGACCGAGGACTCGGCCGCTCCCGCCTCGGTCAATGCGGCTGGATCTTACGTGTCCCCAACGAATTGGACTTACTCACTGGTCTTTACCCGGCCGCTTTGATAGACTTCTCCAACGTCTACCATCATTGGGAAAGGAACCGGGCCGCACTCCCCGCTGGGCGTGCGGCCCGGTCGGGGTTGCCCCAGGGGCCAGCCCAGGGAATCGCGGATCTATCCACCGTTCTGAAGGGGGTTGTATGCGGAGGTTCGCTTGGCTTCTTCTGCCGGTCGCTCTCGCTGCGGGTTCCACGGGTTGCGCCGACCGGGAGAAGCTGAACGCGGCGCTGGCTGAGGCGAAGCAGACGGCTGCGGAGAAGGACAGCCTGCTCAACGAAGTTCTCGAGACCACCAAGTTCGTCAACGATCTGAACGCAGAGCTGGCCCAGGTCAAGAGCGTCGGCGTCGCGCCGGTCCCGGCCAGCGAGAAGGCAGCATCGGGTGCCTCGCAGGATCGGACCGCAGTGCTGGGCAAGATCAAGGAAGTGATCAGCCGGCTGAACGAGAGTGAGCAGCGACTCGACGCGGCCACCGCGCGCCTCAAGAAGTCGAGCTCCCGGAATTCGCGCCTCCTGGCTCAGCTCGAGTCGGCCAAGCAGACCATTGCCGATCTCAAGGCGGCTGCCGAACGGCAGGAACAGGAGTACACCGCCACGATCGAGCAGCAAAAGCTCGAGATCGCATCACTCAACAGCAAGGTGGATACGGTCAGCGCCGAGAACCAGCAGCTCACCGTGGCAAAAGCCGCATTGACCGACACGGTTTCCCAGCTGACCACCTACAAGAACACGGTCTACTACGCTGTGGGAACGAAGAAGGAGTTGATGGATAAGGGCCTGCTGACCAAAGAGGGCTCGAAGTTCCTCTTCTTCGGCGGCACTCACCTGGTGCCGGCCCGGAATCTCGACCCGGCTTCCTTCACCCGGATCGACAAGACGCACGACCTGACGATTGCGCTGCCGCACGAGAACAAGAATTACAAGATCGTTTCGCGGCAGAGCCCTGAGTACCTCGCCGCCAATTCGGTGACGAAGGACGGCAAGGTGCACGGCTCGCTCCAGATCGAATCTCCCGAGGAGTTCTGGGCGCCGTCCAAGTTCCTGATCGTCGTCGAAGACTGAGCAGGCACTTCAAGACTCATCGACGGCCACCTGAAAGGGTGGCCGTCGCGCGTCCGGCCTACGGTCCAATCGAGCGACAGCTGAGCGTTTCGAGGCAGCTAAAAAACAGGCCGCTGGCATAGGCTTTGCCACCTTTACCACGCGCCACGGCCTTGCTTTACAGCCTCGGCAAATCGCCCATCCTGGAGGCGGTACGACCCCTACAGATGGCTCCTACGACACTTCGGGACAGGCGTCGGACGCTGCGTCCGCGCCGGTGCTTCCTCACGAGCGACTCCGTTTTGCGGAGTTCGTACTCGACCGCCTCTCAAATGGGCGGTGCCGGGCCCGGGTCGGCCTGACCTGGCGTGATTCTGAACAGTTCGCGGGCCAATGCGAGGGTCTTGCGTCCCAGGCCGGCGAGCTTCGTTGCGCCGCGCAAGCCTGCGTCAACGCACTCAGCCAGGCCGTCGCCGGCGGGATGACTTTCGAGTTGCTGGGCGTGAAGGCGGTGAGGGCGTTCGATGCAACCGTCGTCATTGTTTCCCTTGCGACTCATGGCGACCAGGGAGCGCAACGCGTGGTCGGCTCGTATCTCACCGAGTCGGATCCGGCTAGAGGTGCAGCCCTTGCAGTATTGAATGCCACCAATCGGTTGCTGGGCAACCGGCTGTTCATGCGTTGAGGGAAGTTCGTACCCTGTCAAATCGCACCTGAATCCGCGGATTGCCCCTCCAGGGAGCCCAATCCGCTGGCGAACAAACCCCGAATAACACCTGCGGTAATGGACGTGCGGTCCGTTCTTCCGTAGGATTTTTTAAAGCCGCAAACCGGCGCCGGCCCAGACCGCGCCCCAGGGAGTGAGCTCATGGACCGGTCGTCGCTGCTGTCATTGCTCCTGATCGCCGCCTGCGCCGGCCATCCCACTCCTTCACCGGAAGCTGCTCCTGCTCCCACTCAGGCTCCGCCGCCCCCGGCTGTCAGCCGGGCCATGCCGGAGTCCGAGATCATTCCCGCGCCGCTCGCCGATTCGATCCTCGACCGAGAGCTGGTCGAAGAACTCCGCATCGCGGCAGACTCGGCTGCCGACGAAGCCATCCTGGAGCGCCTCGCTGACCTTCATACCGAGACCCCCGATAGCGCAGCGGGCGAAGACGTCCCGGCCGAGGAAGCCCCAGCCGCGGCCGACGCAAGCAAGGCGCTCACCAACGAGCCGGTCACCTTCGACATCGACGTCGCGCGATTCAACAATCACGATCGGGTTCAGTACTACCTCGACTTTTACCGCACTACCGGTCGCGAACGGTTTGGAGTCTGGCTCTCCCGGATGCCGCGCTACGAAGCGATGATCCGGCAGCGGCTCCAGGCCGAGGGGCTGCCTGGGGACCTGATCTACCTCGCGCTGATCGAGAGCGGCTTTTCCAACACGGCAACGAGTCGCGCTCGCGCGGTAGGGATGTGGCAGTTCATGAAGGGCACCGGCCGCCTCTACGGTCTGCGGGTGGACCGCTGGGTGGACGAGCGGCGCGATCCCATCAAGGCTACCGATGCCGCCGCCCGCCATCTCAAGGATCTGACGACGATGTTCGGGTCCTACTATCTGGCGGCGGCCGCCTATAACGCCGGGGCGGGTCGGGTGTCCCGCGGTCTCAATCGACTGCCCGACGACGAGACCGATACGATTCCGTCGGATGCGACGTTTTTCCGCCTCTACGATACCAAGCTGCTCCGCCGCGAGACCAAGGATTACGTTCCCAAGCTGATCGCCGCAGCGATGATTGCGAAGGAGCCCACCAAGTACGGCTTTACGGCGCTCTCACCCGAGGCAGTCACGCCATACGACTCGATCGTGGTGCCCGATCAGACGGGGCTGGATGTGGTCGCCCGTTTGGCGGACACCACTATCGCTGCGCTCCGCGAGCTGAACCCGCAATACTTGAGGCTCGCGACGCCGCCGGGAAGGGAGAGTGTCGTGCGTTTGCCTTCCGGAACCGGCGAGAGGACAACGTTGGCCTATACCGATTTGCCGACCGGCAAGCGGGTCAGTTATCGCGAGCATGTGGTGCGGAACGGCGAAACGCTGGGATCGGTGGCCAAGCGCTACGGTGTTGGCAAAGCCGATATCGTCGCTGCCAACCCCAGAGTCCGCGGCAACACGATCCGGGCGGGCCAGAATCTGGTCATCCCGACACTCGGCCCGCTCCCGGCCGAAGTCACGCGGCAGCTCGCAACTGAGACGACCGACGCGGATTTCCATCGAGTGCGTCGAGGGGAGAACCTGGGGTCGATCGCCGCGCGATACGGCGTCAGCAAGCGTCAGCTGCAGGCCTGGAACCGTCTGGGAAAGAGCACCCGAATCCGGGCTGGACAACGGCTGCGTGTCTCGGCACCAGAGGTCCAGTTCCGGGTTGCCACGAGGTCGACGGCGCAGCACAGTGGCAAATCGGTCGCCTCAATCGGGACGACCGGGGGCCGTAGCCACGTCGTGCGCCAGGGGGATACGCTTTCGGGCCTGGCAAGACGTTATGGCGTCTCGATCCAGGCCCTGAGAGCAGCAAACGGATTGTCTGACGACGCCACGCTGCGGCGCGGCGTGCGACTCAAGATCCCAGCCTAGCGCCAGGTCGTTACACCGCCGTCGCCCGCCTCTGTGCGCGGCGGTCGATAACCCCGCAGCACCGCATCGGAGTACCCGTTCTTCGGGTCGCCGCCTTGCGAGAGGATCTCTGTCACCTTGCTTGGCCCGCGATTGTATGCGAGTAACGCGAGGTGCATATCGTTGTGAAATTGCCCCAGCAGCTCCTTCAGAAACCGGAACCCAATCCGCAGGTTCACTTCCCGCTCGAGCAGCCTTGATTCAGTAATACCGGCCTCGTAAAAACGCGCCGTGGCCGGCTGGAGCTGGGTATAACCCAAAGCCCCCGTCGGGCTCCGGGCATCACGCTTGAACTCGCTTTCGACCTTCACCAGGCGAAAGCCCAGCCCGGGATCGATGCCCTCACTCAGGGCGATATCGTAAATGGCGGCCGCGAGGTCCGCCGGGATCTGATACTTCGTCGAGTAGTCCATCACCTTGTTGGCCCGGTCCAACTGAACCAGCACGAGGTCGGTCTCGCCGCGGGCGGCGGCTACCTCGTCGTTGAGCGAGCCAAACTGCCGTGCCAGCCGACTCGGATCCATCGCAGACTTGTGATCCGCCGCGCGAACCCGTTTGGTCCACCCGCCCAGAGCGCCAATTGCCAGCGCTCCGGCCACGACCAGGGCGCCGCGCCAGAACATGCGCTCGGTGCGCTCCTGCTTCATGGTCTTTCTACGGGTTGGTGGCCTCATCGCTGTCCTCCTGTATGGGTAACCGGCCGGGCTCACTTCTCCTCGGGCCGGTGCCAATCGCCCCGGGTTCCCCCGGTCTTGCTCATCAGTCGAACGTCCTCGATAACCATTCCTCGATCTGCTGCTTTCACCATGTCGTACACCGTGAGACACGCGACTGCCACTGCTGTGAGTGCTTCCATCTCCACCCCGGTGCGACCACTCAGCTTGGCGGCTGCCTGCACCCGGACACCGGGAAGCGACGGATCCAGCACCACGTCGACCACGACCTGATCGAGCCCGAGCGGGTGGCAAAGCGGAATCAGCTCGCCCGTTCGCTTTGCGGCCATGGTCCCCGCGATCTTTGCGACGCTCAGTACGTCGCCTTTCTCGATCGCATTGCCGGCGACCAGCTCGAATGCCTCCTGTGACATTCTGACCGCTCCGGCCGCTTCCGCGGTGCGCTCCGTCACGGGCTTGCCTCCCACGTCCACCATGCGGGCCGCACCCCGCTCATCCAGGTGCGAGAGCTTCACAGCACCTCCGCCAGCTCCTCGCCCAACGTCGCGAGCAGGATCTGCGGGTTCACGTTGCCGGCGGCGGCCTCACGTGCCCCCGCCACGCGCTCCATGGCTCGAATCAGCGCAGCCGCGTCTCGCTGATTGCGCAGCGCCTCCGGCAGCGGACGCCGCGGCGTCTCTCCCACCGCCGCGCGCGCGGCTTCGCTCAACGTCTCGGCCAGCGCATCGAGCATCGCGGTAAACTCTCCACGCGCCGCCCAGGGTGTCTGCCGCAGCGCCCGCTCCATGCGTGCGGGCACGGCTGCATGTCCGGCCAGCGCGGCAGCGATCATCTCGAACGCCGCCTGGTACGCATCCCCCGCGACATCATCCAAAGCGATCGCAGCTCCCACCGATCCTTCGGCGATCGCGATGCGTTCGTGCATCGAGTCGACTTCCGTCTCAGAGTGCCCCGCCGAGCGGAACACCTCTGCTACCTCGGCATCGCTCAGCCGACCTACCCGCAACAGCACGGCGCGGGACCGGATGGTCGGCAGCAGCCGATAGGGATCCGCCGTCGTAAGAACGAACAGAGAATCCGTCGGCGGCTCCTCAAGCAGCTTGAGCAGCGCGTTAGCCGCTTCCTGGCTCGCCTCCTGAACGACCAGTCGATCGGCGTCGCCCAGGATGAACACCTTTTTCCCGCCCTGAACCGCAGTCAGAGACGCACGTCGTTGCAGTAACCGGACACTGGCGAGCCCGTGGCTCGACATCGGGTCCGGAGGCTGGTACAGACTCCCGGCGCGTCGTTCTTCCAGGAGTTGTCCTAACGCTTCCGCCGCTTCTTCGACCTGCTTCTCTCGGTCAGTAGCCTTGGGCCGCGCGACCGGCACGAACCAATGCAGATCCGGATGAACGATCCCGGCCACGGCCCGACAGCTCGCGCACTTTCCACAGGGTTCCTCGTTCCGGCCGGCGCAAAGCACCAGCGCCGCGAGCCAAAGACCCAGGCGCTGCTTACCCACCCCCGCCGGCCCGGTGAGGACCAGAACCTGAGGTAACCGGTCAGCCCGGAACGCTCGCGAGAGTCGGCGGCGAGCATCCCAATGGCCGACGAGGGGGTGCATCGACATTGGGAGAACCTACCGTGGGGCCCTGGATTCCGGTAGGGTCAAACTGTGTAACATCTTTTTCAACAATGACTTAACGTGCCAACGGCTGCAGGGACTAGGGCCAATTGCGTCGTTTCTAGGCGTCAAATTGTCAGCGAGTACTCGCTCACGTTTGCACTCATGTGAGTGTTTGCTCGCCAATGTGGTCAAGGTAGCCTTTCGGAAGCCCGCGTCAGGTTTAATCTTGCGCACGGCAGCCGGGGACCACGGACGCGACGCAGGCCCACCGGGTCCCGCCATGAACCTTCCGGTTGCCAAAACGGTTCACGGTCAGGGTCACGAGCTTAGGCCTTACCAGTTTCGGTAGCAGCAGATGACGTCAAGCGCTCCCATGATGCTGAGCTCAGCTCCACGTCGAATGCGCGACGGAGTGCCGGAGCATCCGGCCGTCGCCCGTGTCGTGGCGTATCTGGAGTCCTCAGCCGGTCCGGTTTCGCTCGATTCGTTGGCTGATCTGGTTCATCTCAGCAAGTCACATCTCGTGCGGTTGTTCCGTAGTCAGATGGGACTCCCTCCGCACGCTTATCTGCTCCGGGTTCGGATCTCCCGCGCGTGCCGCTTTCTTGCCGCTGGAATGCCGATCGCCGAAGCCGCCCATGCTGCAGGTTTCGCCGACCAAAGCCATCTGACCCGCCACTTCAAGTACTTCCTGGGCCTCACGCCGGGAGCATACGTTCGCTCGTTACGGCCGACGGCTCCGTTAGGGCGCCGGCCAAGTCGAGCGGTTGACTCGGCCGATGGCTAGCCCGCGATTAGCTTTGGACCCGACGCCGATCAAGGGGAAAAACTCGGTGCCTCAGGCGGTCAGCGCAGTTGCGGCAGCTGAACCTCGCCGAATCGGCCGGACGACTTTGGTGCGGCTGGCGGTCTACTATGTGATTGCCGGCGCTGCCCTGCTCGGTCTGAACCGATTAGTAGCGGAGCTGCCGACCGCAGTGAGCGAAGGGAGCGGACCATTCCCGGGATGGGCGGATGCGGCTCTCCAGATGATCAGCGCTCTGGTGCTGGTCCTTCCCATGGCGCTGGTGTACGTGCGCACTCGAACCCGCCACAAGTACGATGCCTCCTTGGTCCAGACCGTCATCGTTTTGCCGATCACGGTGGCAGCCGTGCTGATTGTAGTGCAAAACAGTCTGGCGCTGGCCTTCAGTCTCGCTGGGATCGTGGCCGCGGTTCGGTTCCGGAACACGCTCAAGGAGTCGCGGGACGCGGTCTATATCTTCGGCTCGCTCGGAATCGGGTTCAGCACGGGGGTACATCAGCTCGAAATTGCTCTCGTCCTGTCGTTGTTGTTCTCGGTGGTCGAGCTGGTCTTGTGGAAGTACGACATCGGCGGCGCCGATCACACGGAAACGCTCTGCAAGTTCTGCGGTGACGAAGCAGGCAGCCAGGCCGAGGTGGTTAGCACGGCTACACCGGAGCAGATGAACGGAGCGCCGGGTCCCCGGGATCTCAAGCTCCGTATTTTCGTCGCCAATCCCGGTCTGGCCCGTCGGGCCCTGGAGCCTGCCCTGAGTGAGCTCGCCAAGCGGTGGGAGTTCGTGGGCGCCTCCGAAGGCGAGGAAAACCGGTATCTCGATTACACCGTGCATCTGAAGAAGCGGGGCTCGCCGGACCAGTTGAGCGGGGAGTTGCTGGGGCGTTGTGGCGCGCATGTGGTGAAACTTGCGATCGAACCCATCTCCCCCGAGCCGGCAGTCCCGCACTAATTGCCGTTGGCGGTCTACGACTCCTCACCTCGACACCCGCCCTCCGTTCATGCGCCCGCTAGAGAAAGGTTGTGACGCGGTGCCATATCCACTCGGCCTACGCCCGTCGGGGATAAGGAGTTTCGCGAGGTCGCTCCGGTACGCCTGCCTGTTGATCGCGGTTGCCGCCTGCCGTAAACCAGCAGCGGCGGGTCCGCCTCCCCCCGAAGTCACCGTGCTGAGCGTCAAACCTCAGACTGTGCCGGCGAAGTTCGAGTGGGTGGCGCAGGCCGCCGCCTCGAAGAGCGTGGAGGTGAGGGCGCAGGTGGCCGGGGTCATCGTTGACCGGCCTTATGTCGAAGGCACTGATGTGAAGAAGGGCACGGTGCTCTTTCGGATCGACCCGCGAACCTATGAGGCGAATTACCAAAGCGCACAGGCCCGAGTAACTCAGAATCGGGCAACCCTGGCGAACGCGCAGCGGAACCTTGCCCGGCTCGATCCCTTGCTTGCCGACCGGGCCGTGGCGCAGAAAGACGTTGACGACGCCCGGACGGCTGTGGAGCAAGCGCAGGCAGCTTTGCAGGACGCAGAGGCGGCAGTGAGAGCCGCCAAGAAGAACTACGACGACACGTTTGTCCGGGCGCAGATCGATGGGCGGGTGGGCCGAGCCCTAATGGTCTTAGGTGCGCTGGTATCGGGGCCGAACGACCTTCTCACCACGGTCGAGCAGGTGGACCCGATCTACGTTCTGTTCAGTCCGTCGGATCAACAGGTGCTCACCTGGCGACGTGACATCGCTACCAAGCGCCTGATCATTCCGCCTGGCGTCCTCGACGTGCAGGCGACCTTCTCCGACGGAAGCGTCTTCGGCTACAAGGGGAAGCTCAACTTCATCGACATCGCGCTGCAGCCGTCGACCGGGGCGCTCCAGCTTCGGGCCGAGTTCCCGAACCCGCAGCATAGCCTGCTGCCAGGCCAGTTTGTTCGGGCGCACGTGCTCGGCGCCAAGCGCACGGGAGCGATTCTGGTGCCCCAGAGGGCCGTCCAACAAGGCCTCAACGGGCCGTTCGTCTACCTGCTGGGCGAGGGAGGCAAAGTCGCAGCGCAGGATGTGGTTGCCAGTGACTGGTCCGGAGCTGAATGGCTCATCGAAAGCGGTCTCAAGGGAGGGGACCGGGTCATCGTAGATGGCACCCAAAAGGTGGCCGCGGGCCAGCCGGTCCGGGCGTTAGCCTACAAGCCCGAAACCGACACGACGCTTCGGGCACGGGGTGATACCGCCGTCGTGGCACCGCCGGCGGCACCGCCGCCGATTCGGGAGTCGAAGTGAGCGACGCACCCGCCAAGGCAGGCGACCAGCCTGAAGTTCGCTACTTCTTTATCCGACGTCCGGTATTCTCGGCCGTCGTCTCCATCGTGGTCGTTCTGCTCGGGCTCTTTTCGCTCGCGACGTTGCCGGTGAATCGATATCCACCGCTTACCCCGCCGGTGGTGCAGGTGACCGCGGTGTACCCGGGCGCTACGGCTGAGGATGTGGCGCAGGCAGTCGCCGCGCCCATCGAGCAGCAGCTCTCGGGGCTCGACGGCCTGCTCTACTTCAAGTCCTCGAGCTCGAGTGATGGGACACTGAGCCTGTCGGTGTACTTCGACATCTCGCGCAACGTCGACCTGGCCGCCGTCGACGTGCAGAATCAGGTCGCTCTGGCGGAGCCGCAGTTGCCGCAGGAGGTGGTCCGCCAGGGAATCGTCGTAAAGAAAGCCCAGACCGACATCCTACTGGTCACCGCCCTCCAATCGGACGATCCTCGCTACAACGCGGAATATCTCAGCAACTACTCGAAGATCTATGTCGAGGACGAGATCAAGCGCGTTCCCGGCGTGGGTGATGCCACGACCTTCGGCCAGCTCGAATTCTCGATGTTGTTGAGCCTGGACCCGGACCGAATGACCCAGCTCGGCCTCACCGTCACGGACGTTGCGAATGCGGTGCGGGAACAGAACACGACCAATCCCGCCGGGCGGATCGGACGCGAGCCGGCACCGGCGGGCACCCAGCTCACTATCCCGGTGACGACCGTAGGCCGGCTCAAGGACCCTAAGGAATTCGCCGACATCATCGTTCGGGCACGGCCGGACGGATCGCTCGTGCGTATTGGCGACATCGGTAAGGTGACCCTCGGCGCGCGCAACTACGACCTCGTTGGGCGGGTCAACGGCAAATCAATCGCGAACCTGCTGGTCTACCTGCGCCCGGGTGCCAATGCGCTGGACGTGAAGAAGGCGATGGTCGCCCGGATGAACGAGCTGGCGCGGACGTTCCCACAGGGAGTGCGCTGGAGCATCGTCTTCGATACGACTCCCTTCATCACCGAGTCGATCAAGGAAGTCGTCACAACGCTCTTCGAGGCGATGCTGCTGGTCACCCTGGTGGTTTTCATATTTCTCCAGAGCTGGCGGGCCACGCTGATTCCGGTCCTCGCTGTGCCGGTCTCGATTATCGGGACGTTCTTCGGGCTCGAGCTCCTCGGCTTCTCCATCAATCTGCTCACGCTGTTCGGGCTGGTGCTCGCGATTGGCATCGTGGTGGACGACGCAATCGTCGTGATCGAGAACGTAGACCGGATCATGGAGGAGGAGCACGTTCCCACCGCGGTTGCCGCCGACCGCGCCATCCGGCAAGTCGCCGGGGCCCTGATCGCAATCGTGCTGGTGCTTTGCTCGGTGTTCATCCCAGTGGCCTTTTTGGGTGGGATCACCGGCCTGATGTACAAGCAGTTCGCCATTACGATCGTGGTGTCGGTCGTCTTGTCGGGTATCGTGGCCCTCACGCTCACGCCGGCGCTCTGCGCCTTACTGCTCAAGCCGGAGCATGCTGGACGCCGGCCCCGCTTTTTCAACTGGTTCAACCGCGGTTTCGAGCGACTTACCCAGCGGTATATCGGCGGCGTAGGAGGGGTGCTCGCCCGCCCGGCCACATTCCTGGCCTGCTTCGCGGTGATGATTGTGCTGATGTTCGTCGTATTCCGGCGAGTGCCGACCGCATTTATCCCGACTGAGGACAAGGGATACTTTGCCGCCATCGTGCAGCTTCCCGACGGGGCCTCGCGACAGCGGACGGACGAGGTGGTCGGTCGTCTCGAGCGGTTCCTGGGGCAGCAGCCAGCGGTTAAGAACGTGGTGTCGTTGATCGGCCTGAATTTCCTGTTGGGCGCCAACCAGACCAACTCGGCAACCATTTTTGTGCTGCTACAGCCATGGGATGAGCGGAAGGGAGCTGCCAACCAGCTCGACGCCGTTCTTCAGAAGACCAATGGGTTCCTTTTCTCAATGAAGGACGCTCAGGCATTCGCCTTCAACTTGCCGGAGATCCCGGGCCTCGGCTCGACCGCCGGTCTGGAGATGAATCTGCAGGATCGCGGGGTTAACGACATCCGGCGTTTTGCCCGGCTGGTGGGCGACTTCTCCCAGCAGGCGAATGGTCTGCCGGAAATAGGTGGGGTCCAACCGCAGATCCGGGTGAACGTTCCTCAGATCTTCGTGGACGTGGATCGGGCCAAGACCAAGGCTCTCGGGGTTTCGCTCACTGACCTCTTCCAGACCCTGCAGGCGCTTCTCTCGACACTGTACATCAATGACTTCAACCTGTACGGCAAGACGTACCGAGTTCAGGCCGAGGCGCAGGCTCAGTTCCGGGAAAAGCCGGAGGATATCGGGCGTTTTTATGTAAAGGGCGCAGACACCGCAATGATCCCCGTTTCTACGCTGGTCCGCACCCGGTTCCAGGGTGGTCCAAGTCTGGTGACCCGTTTCAACGGCTTTACCTCCGCGCTGGTTACCGGAGCGCCCAAGCCCGGCTTCAGCTCCGGACAAATGCTCAACGCCATCGATCGCCTCATGGTGAGCCAGTTCATTCCGCAAGGAGTGGGATATGCACTCAGCGGACAATCCTTCCAGGAGCGGGCCTCGACCGGGCAGGGCAGAATCGTCTTCATACTCGGCATCGTAATGGTCTTCCTGGTGCTGGCGGCGCAATACGAGAGCTGGTCGATCCCATTCGCCGTGATGCTGGGAGTGCCTTTCGGCATTTTCGGCGCGCTGCTGGGAGTGTGGCTTCGGGGCATGCCGAACGACATCTACTTCCAGATTGGCCTGGTCGTCGTGGTCGGCCTCGCCGCCAAGAACGCCATTCTGATCGTCGAATTCGCCAATGAGCTTCGGGCGCAGGGGCTTTCGATCCGTGACGCGGCTATTCAGGCGGGCCGGGAGCGACTCCGGCCGATTCTGATGACCTCCTTCGCTTTCATCCTCGGCGTCGCACCGCTGGTGGTGGCGTCCGGGGCCGGCGCCGCAAGTCGGCATTCGATCGGGACAGGCGTCTTTTTCGGGATGCTGTTCGCCACAACCATCGGTGTCTTTTTCATCCCTCTGTTCTTCGAGGTGATCCGCGGGCTGAGCGAGCGGCGACTGTTCTCGCAGCCCGCTCCGGAACCGGCACCGGCCGGCGCCGGCTCATCTCCCACACGCGACCAGGAGCTTTGACCTTGCGGCGTGCTCTCCTTGCGGCGCTGGCCGCCGGGCTGGCCGGCGCGTGCGCCGTCGGCCCCTCGTATCATCGGCCGGATGTTGGCACACCCACCACATATCGGCCCCCTTCAGCCACGGCCGACTCGATGAGGCCGTTCTACGACTCATTGCGAGCCAGCCGGGAGTCCACTGTTACCGAGCCAACCATCGCGATTGATTCGATTGCCAACCTGGATTGGTTCGACCTGCTCCAGGATCCCGAGCTGCGCAAGCTGGTCGAGACGGCCATTGCGCAGAATCGCGATGTGCGAGTCGCGCTGGCGACGATCTCCGAGTTCCGGGCGCAGTACGGCGCGACCAGAGGAGCCCTGTTTCCCAGGATCGATCTGAACGCGTTCGGGGGGACCCAAAAGGGGGTATTCGGATCCTTTGCAGTCGCTACCAAGTTCGACGTTCTGAGCGCCACGGCCGACCTTCAATGGGAGCTCGACTTCTGGGGGCGGATTCGCCGAGCCACCGAGGCGGCGAAGTCGGACATGCTCTCGCGGGAAGAGAACCAGCGAGCGGTGGTTCTGACGCTGGTGAGTGATGTCGCGACGGCGTACCTCGAACTCCGCGAGCTGGACGTGGATTTGGAGATCTCCAAGCGAACGCTCGCTTCCAACGAGGAGACGCTCCGGCTGGCTCGCCGACGTTTCGAGCAGGGCCTGATCTCTGAGCTCGACGTGCGGCAGTTCGAATCGGAGGTGGCGAGCCCAGCTGCCCGGGTGGCTGATTTCGAGCGGCAAATCGTGCAGAAGGAGGATCAGATCAGTGTGCTGGTGGGCCGGAACCCAGGTTCCGTTCCTCGCGGGCGAGCGCTCACCGAAACCCTGGCTCCGCTTTCGATACCGGCGGGGCTTCCGGCGTCGCTGCTCGACCGGCGGCCGGACGTACGGCAGGCCGAGCAGGACCTGCACGCGGCCATGGCTCGCATTGGAGCGGCGAAGGGCGAATTGATGCCCAAGTTCACGTTGACGGGGCAGTACGGCACGCAGAGCCAGGACGTGAACGATCTCTTCAATAGCAATACCGAGATCTATCAACTGTTCGGCGGAGTGTCGATGCCGCTGTTTACCGGCGGGCAGGTGGGCAAACAGGTGGACGTGGCGCGTGCGCGAACCGAACAGGCTCGCTATCGCTACGAGCAGACCATACTGCTCGCGCTCCAGGATGTGAACGACGCTCTGGTGGGTGTCCGCGCCACGCGCGATGTGACGACTGCCCAGGAACGCCAGACAGGTGCGCTTCGGGCAGCGTACCGGCTGGCCGATGAACGCTATCAGAATGGGATCTCGAACTACCTCGATGTCCTGGACGCGCAACGGAATCTATTCGCTGCCGAGCTATCGCTGGCCAGCGCGCAACGCCAGCAGATGGTCGCCGCGGTTCAGCTATACAAGGCGCTGGGTGGAGGGTGGCCCAGAGCGGTCGGGGCCGATTCGACACGGGCTCAGTGAAGGGCGTATCTGCCTTGAGGCTGTGCTATCGGTCGGCTACTTTGACAGCGGCTCGCCCACTTGGGTGGGCCGCTTTCCCGAGTAGCTCAGTTGGTAGAGCAGCTGACTGTTAATCAGCGGGTCGCAGGTTCGAGTCCTGCCTCGGGAGCTTGAAAGGCACCAGCTTGGCAGGCAGTACCTCTCCTCCAAATTCCGCCACCAGCCGCTGATCTTTGCTCGCGCCCGAGCATAGCCGATTCTCCCACAGCCCACCCGCTCTTTGCTAGGCCGATCCGGTTTATTCTGCCCGGGCGGGCTCTTCCTGGTTGTGCCGTTCCCTCTAGCCCGATTGGGCCCGGAGGACGACCTTAGTAGTGCAATGGCATGCGCTCTGCGCTAGGGGTTGTTCTCGTGGGGAATTGCGGACTCGATGCCCCCGATCGTCACTTAGGGCAGCGGGGCTCGCGGCGGGCGTAAGTCGCGGAGCGAGTTGCTGCTACACAGGCGTACTGGACCCCCATCGGGCCTGGGAGGATGCAGTCGGGCATGAATCGACCGCAAGATATTGTGGAGCTTCGCCGTACTCCTGTCGCAGCCTGCGTCCGGAGAACCTGGGGCGAGTCGGATCAGCCTCTCTGCGGCCCGTGATATGGCTACGCACAGCGTTACACCCTCCGAGCGGAGCGGCGTGCGGCACACTGGCCCTGGGGTCTATCCGGCCCCCGCGGTGACCCGTCCTGCAGGCGCCAGTCGACGGGCGTCATCGCACTCCGAAACCAGAGTCCTGCTCGTAGCACCCGAGCCATTTTACGAAGACCGTGGCACCCCGATAGCGGTGCGCAACGTCATCGGAGCATTGAGCGAGCTTGGTTATGGAATTGACTTGCTGGCCTACCCAATCGGTCAGTCGGTCGAGATTAATGGCCTCCGCATCCTGCGGTCTCCAAATCCGTTTCGGATTCGTCAGGTTCCGATCGGGTTGTCGCTGAGAAAGATCCTGCTCGATGTCACCCTGGTACCAGCGCTTTGGCTTCGGCTCCGTCGGGAGCGATACTATTGCATTCACGCCGTGGAGGAAGCCGCCTTTCCGGCAGTGATCCTGGGGTCGTGGTTCGACATTCCGGTGATCTACGACATGCAGTCGAGCCTGCCGCAGCAGCTGGTGAAGTACCGGCTGCTTCGCGGGCGGATAGTACAGGCACTGCTCCAACGTTGCGAATCCTGGCTGCTCAGGCGCGCGGATGCGGTGGTGAGCAGTGCAGGCCTCCTGCAAAAGGTCTTTCGGACCTCGCCGGGAAAGTTGGCTCGCGAGTGGCACTTTCCAAGCTCGGCGCGGGCGCCCGTGGAGGGAGGCCCCGACTCGCTTCGGAGCCGACTCAACATACCGGCGGACGCTCCGGTGGTGCTTTATGCCGGAACGTTCGAGCCGTACCAAGGTCTGTCCATACTGCTTCCAGCGGCCCAACAGGTTTTGGCAAAGGTGCCCCGCGCAGTCTTCGTTCTGGTGGGGGGCGAGGGTGAGCCTGCAGAGGAAGTGCGGCGCGAAGCCGTGCGGCTGGGCCTGACTGATCGGGTTCGACTATTGGGTCGGAAGCCGAGAGAAGAAATTTCAGCGTTCCTCGCCATGGCCGACCTGCTGGTTTCGCCGCGTTGCTACGGTGATAACCTGCCACTCAAGGTGTTCGATTATCTCGCCGCCGGACGACCGATCGTAGCAACCGACCTACCTGCGCACCGAGCTGTGCTGAACGAGCGCTGCGCTGTGCTTACCGAGCCAACTGCAAGCGGGCTGGCCGGCGGGATTGCGGGTTTGTTGGGAGACCCGGCGCGCGCAGAGCAGTTGGGCAATGCTGCGCGTGCCTACTCAGAGACGGAGCTTGGCTGGAAGCGATTCGTCACGACGGTCAACGGGATCTACAAGGAAGTTGGGTGTCATAGCGCCGCCGCGACGGAGTAAGATGGGCGAGCCCCGTCGCATCTCAGTCGTCATTCCGGCTCACAACGAAGCTGCATTCATCCCCCGGGTCATCAGCGCCGTCCTCGCTCAACGCACCGCCGACAGGGAACTCGAAGTAATCGTGGTAGACGACGGGTCTACCGATGGAACTCCGGAGGCCGCCCGTCGGGCAGGCGCGACGGTGCTGGAGGTGGAGGGCTCCGGCGGCAACCCAGCCGCGGCGCGAAATCGGGGCGCAGCGATGGCAACTGGCGACCCATTGATCTTTCTCGATGCGGACTGCATTCCCGGCGAGGGCTGGCTGGGAGCGCTCCTGGCCGCGCACGAGCGTGGGGCGACCGTGGTCGGCGGAGCGCTCGATCTGCCGGCCGGCCTCCCCGCCACCGCGCGCTGCGACTACTACTGCGGCTGGTATCTGGTTCATTCCCGGAGACCGGCCGGCCCTGTGCCCCACCATCCGCCTCCCAATCTCAGTGTGCGGCGTGATGCGTTCCTGGGCACTGCAGGCTTCACCGAGCGGCAGCCGCTCTCCTACACCAACGAAGAGCGTCAATGGCAGGCCGAGCTTCAGCGCGCCGGTCATCAGATGTACTTCGAGCCCAAGGCGGTTGCCTATCATTACAACCGGCCCGGGTTCGCCAATCTGATGCGGCGTAATTACCGGTGGGCGTATACGGCGATCGAAAGCAAATCGCAGAGTGGAGCCGCCCGGCTTGCCTGGATGTATCGGCACCCTCGCATTCTGATCGCCGCCAGCTTCCCCCTCGCGTTCGCGCACACGGCATTCATCCTGGGTTGCTGGCTGCAGGCCGGACGTCTCGAACCGCTGCTCATGGCGCCGGCCGTGCTGCTCTCCCGTCTGGCGTATTCGACCGGCATGGCAGTGGGGGGACTGCAGTGGCTTCGGCGTCGGAGTCAGCCGGCCGCCTATCAGCCACGCTGGCGCTAAGCATTGGAGAGGTGTGTCGAGTGAGGCTTTCGTGCAATGGGCGGGTTGTCCTGGGTGCCGGGTTGGTGCTGGCCGCCGTGCTGGCGCTCCTCTTCTGGCGCGCGTTATTCCAGGACCGCGTCCTCGCACCGACAGACATCATCTTTAATACCGCATTCTTCGGAGAGACGGCACCGCCCGGCTTTTCCCAGCCGAGAAACCCCCTTCTTTTCGATCAGGTCTACCAGTTTGCCCCCTGGCGACGGTTCACGCGACAGTCGCTGAGAGCGGGTGAACTGCCTCTCTGGAATCCCTACAGCCTGGCTGGTACACCGTTCGTGGCCACCCAGCAGTCCGCAGTGTTCTACCCCATCAACCTGCTTCTCCTGGCGGTGCCTTTCGAACGCACCTTCGTCTGGAGTGCGATTCTCCGGCTCTGGACGGCCGGCATGCTGACCTTCCTGCTGGCCCGTCGGTTGCGTCTGGCCTCGTTCCCCAGTCTGATCGCGGCTTTGGGCTTCATGCTGAGCGGGTTCCTGATCGTCGGCATCGGGCACCCTCACACCGGCGTGGCTATCTGGCTCCCGGGGATTGCCCTGGCAGTGGAAGTGGCGATCGACGCTCGGACACAGGCGGCCGTCTTTCGTGCCATCGCGCTCCTGGCGCTTATCCTCGGCGTACAGTTCACGGGTGGGCACTTGGAGACATCGCTGGACATGCTGTTCGGCTGCACGATCTACCTGTTGATTCGCTGGCGTCAGGTCGTGTGGGCCGAGGTGAGCAGTGTGGGCGCACGGCTTCGCCCGCTCCTCGCTTTCGCGGCAGGTGTGGGGTTGGGAGTGGGAATCGGAGCAATTCAGCTCTTTCCGTTCCTCGAGTGGCTTTCGTTGAGCGAGGAAGCGGGAAACCGCGCCGCGGCTAACGGAGCGTTCGTGTTTTTCGACTCGGGCTTCTGGAAGCAGTTGCTGCTATTACCCCTATTTGTGTTCCCCAACATCTACAACAAGCCGACGTGGGATCCGCCGTATTTCAATTTTCTGCCCTGGGGGCACAACTACCATTCCGACATCCTCTACGTCGGGGTGCTGACATTCCTGCTCGCGATCGTCGCGCTGGCGCGCTCGTGGAAGACGTCGCCGGTGGTGCGCGCGTGGGCGATCGTGGGACTGGTCGCCATGGGCCGGGCCATGCACCTGCCGGTGTTCGACTGGATCAATCAGCTCCCTCTTATAGAGCTGGCCAAGGCGCATATGCTGCGGCTGCTGGGCTCGTTCAGCGTGTGCATCCTGGCAGGCTTCGGCGCGCAAGCACTCTTCAGCGAAGGGCAGGGGAGTGATCGCGCCAGCAGACTATGGCGAGGCCTGTGCATCGCGGTAATTGTTGGCGGGGTCGGGCTGATGCTGATCGGCAAACTGGTGCTGCCGGCAAGCCGCGGCCGGCTGGCAGCGCTGGATCGGCAGCTGGCCGAGTTTAACAATGCGAGTAACGCTGGCGAACCTCGCCCGCCCGCGTCTTTCGAACGGGAAGGGCGGCGCATGGCAGAGAACACGATCGATGCCTTCCGCTTGCGCAATCCCATCATGTACGCGCCGGCGGCGATCGCCGCAGGTGCCTTGGTGATCGGTTGGTTGGCTCGCCGCCGGCGGTGGTCGTGGCAACTCCAAGGTGCACTCGTCGCCCTCAGTGCGACCGACCTGCTAGCCTTTAGCTGGAACTACAACCCGACCATCTCGCGGACTGAGTTCTACCCAGCGCCCCCGATTGTCGCCGAGCTCGCCCGGGATACGACGATGTTCCGCTTCTCGGCTACGCGTCGAGATCTCACGGCCGATGCCCACATGATGTTTGGACTTTACGATATTCGCGGGATGGACTTTCCGACCCGTTGGTATGCGACCTACGCCAAACTTGCCCCCGAGCACGTAGCGTGGAGAAAGATCACCTTCGACGGATTCGAGTCGCCCTTGCTCCGGGTACTCAATCTGAAATACGTGTATGCGCGGGAGGACCGGATGCCCCTCTCCGCGGAGTTGGTGGAGCGGGTGATTCCGACTCAGGGAGGGAGACTCTGGCAGCTTCGCGACCCGAAGCCGCGCAGCTTCATGGTATACCAGGCGCGTGCCGTTCGAACCGACGAGGAAGCTGCCGCCCTCATTCGTCAGAATCCCGAGGGCGTCTTCTCGCGAGTGCTCCTGTCGACTGAACAGAATAACCCGCTCGAGGACGCTACCGATTCAGCGGGCACAGCGGAGGTGGCGGCGATCGAATACCGCCCGCGTCGCTCGGCCTGGCGGGTGCACACGGACCGTCCCGGGTATCTCTTCACGGGTGACACCTTCTATCCGGGGTGGAAGGCGGAGCTTGACGGGCGGCCGGTAGCCTTGTATCGCGCGAACATCGCATTTCGTGCGGTCTACGTGCCTCCCGGCGAGCATGTCGTAGTGCATTACTTCGATCCCCTCTCAGTCCGCCTTGGCCTGGCCGTCGCAGCTATCTCGGTGCTGAGCGTGGTGGGGCTGCAGGGCGCGGCTCGCGCGGTCGAGCGGCGCGAGTGAGTCAACGCCTGATGCCGGAGTCCCGCTCCGAGGCGGGCTCGCCGCCCGTCGTTCACATCGGGCCTCCGACGCGTCGATGGAGAGGACTGGGCGTCCGTGTTCTTCTCGAATATCACGAGCTCTTGTACTTTCTCGTGCTCCGGGTGGTCAAGCTCCGGTACAAGCAGACCGCGTTTGGCGCAGCGTGGGCGGTGCTTCAGCCGTTACTTGCCATGGTCGCGTTCACTCTCATTTTCGGGAGGCTGGCGCGGCTTCCGTCCGACGGTCTCCCCTATGCAGTGTTTGCGTACACAGCACTCGTCCCCTGGACCTACTTTGCGAACGCGCTGACCCAGGCGAGCAACAGCTTGGTGGACAACGAGCGCATGCTCACCAAGGTGTATTTCCCGCGAGCCCTCCTGCCGCTGGCATCGGTGATCGCGGGCTTGCTCGATCTCGTGATTGCAGTCGTGGTGCTCTTCGGTTTGATGATCGCGTACCGAGTTCCGGTCTCGGCCAATGTGTGGGCGTTGCCGATCTTTGTTCTGCTTGGTGCGGTCGCGGCCTTCGCGGTGGGCCTTTGGCTTGCAGCACTCAACGTGCGCTATCGGGACGTCCGCCACGCGGTCCCGTTTCTGATTCAGTTCTGGCTGTTCGTGACACCGGTGGCGTATTCGAGCGGCTTGGTGCCGGCCCGGTGGCGCTTGTGGTACGGCCTCAATCCAATGGTCGGGGTCGTGGATGGATTCCGCTGGTCCCTGCTGGGGCGGCCGGAAGTCCCCGGATCCGCCGCCGTTTCCTACCTGATGGTGCTGGCGCTCCTTCTCGGCGGCCTTAGCTACTTCCGCCGGACTGAGCGGACTTTCGCGGACATCATTTGATCATGAGCAGCGTTGCCATCCGGGTTGACCAGTTGAGCAAGCAGTATTCACTGGTGGGCCCTGGCCGTTTCGGCTCGCTGCGGGAAACCTTGAGCCAGGGTGCGCAGTCGGCCTGGCGGCGCCTGCAATCCGGTCGGAGTGATCGATCGGGTGTTCGGATGTTCTGGGCGCTTCGGGATGTGTCGTTCGACGTAGCTGTCGGCGAAGTGATCGGTATCATCGGAC
Organism: Gemmatimonadota bacterium; assembly: GCA_046733215.1. GTDB lineage: Bacteria > Gemmatimonadota > Gemmatimonadetes > Gemmatimonadales > GWC2-71-9 > DASQPE01. The sequence continues at coordinate 4,513 of JBKPOS010000027.1, read as the reverse complement.
GGAACGGTGCAGGCAAGAGCACTCTGCTCAAAATCCTCTCTCGCATCACTGAGCCAACCTCCGGGCACGCCGAGATCCGTGGTCGCGTGGGGTCGCTGCTTGAGGTCGGGACCGGTTTTCACCCGGAGCTGTCAGGCCGGGAGAACGTATACATGAATGGCGCGGTGCTCGGGATGCGGAAGTCGGAGATCGTCCGCAAGTTCGACGAGATCGTCGCGTTTGCCGACATCGGGCCCTTCCTTGACACGCCGGTGAAGCGCTATTCGAGCGGCATGCAGGTCCGGCTCGCATTCGCCGTCGCAGCGCATCTGGAGCCGGAAGTACTGATCGTCGACGAGGTGCTGGCGGTAGGGGATGCGGAATTCCAGAAGAAATGCCTCGGCAAGATGCGGGACGTTTCGATTGGCGGCGGCCGAACTGTGCTGTTCGTGAGCCACAGCATGGACGCCATACAAAGGCTGTGTGCGCGTTCGGTGCTGCTCGAGCGTGGACAAGCGACGGCGGTCGGGGAGACCCGCGCGGTGGTGGCGGAGTATCTCCTTCGGGCCCAGGCGCCCTCGGCGCCGGGGGCGTGGATCGACGTATCGGGGGCGGAACGGTCAGGGGATGGCCAGGCGCGGGTCGTCGCGGTGCAGTATCGGAGCGACCTGGATGAGACCGGCGGGCAGCCGTACCCCGACGGCCCGCTCGCGGTCAATGTCGCCGTCCAGGCAGCGACCGCATGCACGGTCGCAAGCCTGGCGGTCACGCTGTACGACGTGCACGGCACCAAGCTCGTGAACGCAGACACGATTTCACTCGGCCGGACGCTCCGACTCGAAGCAGGTGAGCACCGGTTCATGCTGCGAATTCCCCAACTGCATCTGAATCCGGGTGTGTACGTGCTCGGTCTTTGGGTTGCCGGGGCCATGGACACGATTCTCGACTACGTGCCCGCGGCGTTCGAGATCGAGGTCGTTGCGCAGCCCAGGGATTATGGACTGGGCCGAGCACCGCGCTATGATGGGGTGGTTACCTGCGACCTCGAGCTGCTCGACGCCGATTGACCGACGGAAGAGGGCTTGGGCGCCACCGCATCCATTCCTTAGGTCGCGCGGCGCGCGACCCAGATGTCCTGCGTACCAGTGCCGGGGCGGTGCTCGACGATCGAGAGTGCGTTGAGCAAGTACGTTCGTACGAACGTCGGTGGGTGGAAGGCCGCGTAAAGCTTTCGCCCTTCGGCTCCGAGGGTCCGCACCACCAGCTCCCCGGCGTCGTAGCGGGGGCGCTCTTGCTTCGTGAGGCGGACCCGATAGGCGTCTCCGTGAGTCGTGAGGATCACGACGCCACCAGGGCGCACTGCCCGGCGCAGCTCCCCGATCCAGCGATCGTGCAGGCTGGCCGACAGATGGGTAAACACCGAGCGGCAGAAGATCAGGTCAAAAAAACCGTCATCGACCGGTAGAGGCGGCGCGAGATCGTTCACCAGGAAGGTGATACCCGGCAGGTGAGTACGACACCACTCGATTGACGCCCGGTTGTAATCGCTGCCGTAAAAGTCGACTGCGTTTCCGGCCGCCAACACCGGCAGGTGCCGAATGATCCGTCCCGGACCACAGCCCCACTCACACACACGCGCCGGCGTTGGGGAGGCCCCCCGTACGTGTGGCGCGATCAGGTCCCAGTAGAGCCGGGCCGCTTCCTCTCCTGAACGCTTGTATTCGGCAAGGTCGGTGGTCGCCTGCGCGTCCCACAGAATCGAAAGCGGCGGCACGGCAAAGCCCGGCTGTGCGGCACGAAACGCTCGATTGCCGCGAGCTGTGAGCACTAGCCGACGCCAGTACGCCACGCGATCGATGATGTCAAATGCGCGACGGGCTTTGAGATCGATGAGGAAGTTCGAGATCCGACGCCTCATCGGCGCAACTCCTCACGCCATAACTGCAGGAACAGGCTCTTTGCCAACGCCGCCGCCGCCGGCTGGCCACCGGAATCGGCCACGAGCCGGCGGTACTCCGAGCGGCTGTGAATGATCCACGTGAGGAGGTGGAGTGCTGCTGCGTGTCGCGGGTCGAGCCCGATCCGTTCGCAATAGTGGGCCAAGCAGTCGCGATAGACCCCGCCGGTGAAAGTGCTCGGGTCGCGCGCCCGTCGGTACGACTCGGTGCAGCGGCCGCTGGAAATGGCACGCTCATAAAAGAAGGCGAGGTAGCTAAGGAAGTAGATCAGATCGTTGAGAGGGAACCCGGCGGGCTCTGCCGATTCCCAGTCGTATACTGCGAGCGCGCCGTCCCGGGCTATGTGCACGTTCCACGGCGAGAAGTCGCGGTGTTCGGGCACGGTCGGGAGATCAGCCAGTGGCGCGAGCAGCCGTTCGGTTGTCCACAACTCCATTGGATTTAACACTGCACCGAACATAGTCGCGAATTCCTGTGTAATAGCTCCAACCTCGTTGGCGCCTCCCCTGGCTCCGGCGTCCGAAGGCATTCCGGCGAGCTCGGCGAGCCATTCCGTCGCCTTCATGGCGAGATCTCGATAGGTGCTCTTGGCGAGCAAAGAGAAGAGCGGCCGCCCCTCGAGGGCTGTCTCACACAGAGTCAGGCCGCCGCTTTGTTCGTCGCAGAAGAGCACGCGGGGTGCTCCGGGAAGTCCATTCGGGAGACGCCCATGAACAGCCCTGAGAACCGCCGCCTCACGGCGAAGCGCGTCATGGACATCCGGGGCCCGCGGCAACTTGACGACAAGGCGGGGACTCGGGTCGGGCTCAGCAAAAACCAACCCGACCACTTTGTTGATGCTTCGCGCCCCGCGGGTGAGAAGCAGCCAGGACAAGCGGCCCGGAGGCTGACCCAAGCCCCACGCCGCCCACTCACGCGCGATGCGGTCGAGGAGGTCGTGGGTGGGTGAAGAAGAGTCGGAGACGCGAGCCACCGCACAGATTGGCCACAGCCGCTGGCGGGCCGCAGCCCAGCGCCAGACAGCGCGGAGCGGGTGGTCCAAGACCCGACGAAGCAGGCTCCGGGCGGGCAATCGGGTGGCGTGGACGTAGGCGGCTGCCGCCTCGCTGCCGAGCGGCAGCCAGAACCAGGGTCGGCGGAGGCCGGGCCATGGCCAGTACAAGTCCACGTCCTGGAAGCCCGATGATTTGAGTCGCTTCCGGATTGTTGCTCCACCGCCGGGCACCGGGTACCGCCACTCGGCGTAGACTCCCTGTCCGGGCGGATTGCGCCCGGCGAAGCCTTGGAGAGCTGACCCCGTGGGAGGCTGAATGTGTTGAAGGCTCGTCCCCGGGCGTAGAAACCGCCAATCGCGCCGGCGCAACTGCCGATCTCGATCTGCCTCGCGAATGGGTGCCTCCGTGCCCGGCTCGGTCATCGCGCGAGCAGCTCCTCGTAGGTCGCGCTGACGGCATCGATCATTACCTTCGACGTAAACCGCGCGAGAAGCTGTTCCCGCCCAGCATTCCCGGCCTGTTCGCCCCATTCGGGATCTGCCAGAAAGCTTCGAATGGCGGCGGCAAGGGGCTCAGGATCCCCCGGGGGAACCAGCAGACCGGTCCTACCGTCCATAACCACCTCGTCGGTCCCGCCGATTCGGGTTGCGACCACCGGCCTGGCAGCGGCCATTGCCTCCAGCACGGAGATGGGAAGCCCCTCCACCAGCGACGGCAAGACGAATACATCACAGGCAGCCAGGAGCGCGGGTATGTCGCTTCGCGGGCCGAGAAGCCTTACTCGCTCCGTGATTCCCAGTGCTTCGACCTGCATCCTGATAGCCGCGCGCTCGGGACCGTCTCCCGCGATTGCGAATACAGCCTCCGGCACGCGAGCGGCCGCGGAGACGAGGACGTCGATCGCTTTTTCGGCACTGAGACGGGCTGCGGTGAACACAAGCGGGCGTCGAGAGCCGCGAGTGAGCCACTGCCGCAGGCCGGGATCGTAGGACTGCGAGAAGGGCCCAGGGTCGATCCCGTTCGGGACGACCCTGAGCTTCTTCTCCGGCCACCCCATGCCGGCAGCCAGGCGGCCCCGGACGTGTTCCGACACGGCGAGGTACCGGTGCACTCCAACGCCGAATACCCGCCCCTGCAACCGCACGCGTCCGTTGAGCAGTTCATCGATGACGAGGTGCACGGTCGCTACAACGGCCGGGACTCTGCTAAGCGTCGATGCAAGCAGTCCGAACTTGCACGCCAGGGGCCAGTTGAGTTGTGCGTGAACAACGGCGGGGCGCTGCGTGGCAATCGCGCGTATGAGCTGGGGAAGTCGGATCGGGAAATTCCGGTCGGTTACCCGTGGGACTGAATCAACCTGCACGCCAGCCGAGCGGGCGCCGTCGACGAGCCGGGCAAGCCCGGGTTCGGGATGATGCAGCAACACCGGGCGCCAGCGTGCTCGATCGAGTCCCGCGAGCAGTTGGAGGAGCACCTGCTCGCTTCCGCCGAAGACGTTGCTGTCCACGTACTGCACGACAGTGCGGATCATGGGTCGAGGCCGAGCTCGCGGTAGATCGCAGCCAGCCGATTGGCGAAGCC
>JBKPOS010000026.1:0-10112 GCA_046733215.1 Gemmatimonadota bacterium | reverse complement strand
CTTACGGGGCCGGCATGTGCCGCTCGCTGTGACGCTGCGCGACCCGGCGCTCGAGCGTCTGGCCGTGGGACGGCCGCTGACCGAACACCGCGCGTTCGAGCGAGCTGCGGCGGAGGAGCTACTGCTGGCGCGAGAAGACGCGTTGGGGGAAATGCGGCGACGCGGGATCCTGGTCCTGGATGTTCTTCCCGCCGCGGCTGCCGAGGCCGTGGTCGAACGCTACCATCAGCTCAAGCGACGGGGCGTCCTCTAGCCCCGTTCCGCGTTGTCGCGCCGGGCTCCGAGATCACGAAATGCAATGCCGAATGCCTCGACCGCTTCGGGGTCGAGCTGGCTCCCGGCTACTCGCCGCAGCTCATCAATGGCGTCGTCGGGTTGCCGCGGATCGCGATAGGGCCGTTCCGACGTCATCGCATCGAACGAGTCGGCGACCGCGACGATGCGAGCCTCGATAGGAATGTCGTTCCCGCGGAGTCCGTCGGGAAATCCGCTCCCGTCGAGGCGTTCGTGATGGGATCGCACGATCCGGAGCACGGCCGGCGACTCGCGCGCCAGTGGTGCCAGCATACGCTCGCCGAGCACCGGGTGCTCGCTGATGTGATGGCGCTCGTCTTCGGTGAGCGAACTCGGTTTCTGGAGGAGAGACTCACGGGTGCCGATCTTGCCGATGTCGTGCAGCTCCCCACCGATTCGAATCTGCTCCAGCTCCGACGGGTCCATCCCAAGCAACCGGCCGGTTTCTACCGCGTACCGGCTCACCCGAACCGAATGGCCGCGCAAGTAGGTATCCTTCGCCTCCATTGCACGAGCCAGCATCTGAACTCCTTCGAGAAACAGCTCGCGGATGCGCTGCGCCTGCTCCTGGATTCGGCGCTCCAGATGGGCCTGGTAATACCGATTCTGCATGACCAGCGAGCGCTTCTCGAGGGCACGCGCTACCCTCGCGTGCATCTCGCTCACCGAGACGGGCTTGATCAGAAAATCCGCGGCGCCGAGATGGAGGCACTCCACGGCGACGTTGGTCTCGGCCATGCCGCTCAGCATTAGGACGGCGGTGTCGGGGAACTGGCGACGTACTTCCGTGAGAAAGCCGATGCCGTCCAGCTCGGGCATGCGCAGGTCGGAGATAATCAAAGGCAATTCTCCCTTGCCGGCGAGCAGCTCCAAGCCCTCGCGACCGCTACCTGCTTCGAGGCAGGTGAATCCCTGTGCCTCGAGCATCCGGACCACCGACCTCCTCACGATTGCCTCGTCATCCACTACCAGGCACCGCATCACGAGACCACCGCCGCTTCGGTGCGTCGTCCCCGCGAGGCGTCCAGGACCTCGCGAACCTTGTTGGCTAGGGCTTCCGGCGAAAACGGCTTCTGGAGGAACGGTACGCCCGGGTTCAACAGGCCGCGGCGAGTAATCTCGTCGTTGGTGTACCCGGACATGAACAGCACAGGGAGTGCAGGTCGGAGGCGAGCCACGTGGTCGGCCAGCTCACGTCCGCTCATGCGTGGCATTACGGCGTCCGTAAGCACCAGATCGACCGTGTTGGCTTCTCCCGCGAGCAGCTCCAGCGCCCGCTCGCCGTCGGTACTCTCCTGGGTGACGTACCCCTCGTTTCGGAGATAGCGGCAGGCGAATCCGCGAACCAGGTCTTCGTCTTCCACAACCAGAATGGTTTCGCCGGCTCCTCGCGGCGGCGCCTCTGCGGGCTTCCAGCTCGCCGACTCACCGGTTTGTTCCACCTGTGGCAGGTAGATCTTGAAAGCGGTGCCTTCACCCGGCTCGCTGTAAACCCAGATGTACCCGCCGCTCTGCTTCACGATACCATATGCCATCGAAAGCCCGAGCCCGGTACCATGGCCCACGGGTTTGGTCGTGAAAAACGGGTCGAAGACCTGGGCCTGAGTTTCCGGATCCATGCCTCGACCGGTGTCGGTCACGATAAGCCTGACGTAGGGACCTGGGCGCACAATTGTGGCAGGGTGCCGATGGGCGTATTCGCTATCGAGCACTACACAGCTCGTCTCCATCGCAAGGCGGCCTCCTTGCGGCATGGCATCGCGAGCGTTGAGGGCCAGGTTCAAGATCACCTGTTCCAGCTGGGTGCGATCTGTCTTGATCCAGTTGAGGTCGCCCCCGAGGCGCAGCACGACCTCGCGGTCCTCGCCCATCAGCCGGCGGAGCACCGACTCCATATCCATCAGCACGCTATTGAGCTCGAGCACTCGCGGCTGCAGCAGCTGTCGCCGGCTGTAGGCCAGCAGCTGCCGGCTGACCTCCGCCGATCGCTCCGCGGCCCGCGCGATCTGGGCGACGTCCTGCTGCCGCTCATCCGACTCTTGGAGGCTCTTGGTGAGGAAGGTGCAGAATCCGAGGATCACGGTCATCATGTTGTTGACTTCGTGGGCGACACCACCTGCCAGGCGTCCGATTGCCTCCATACGCTGCGCTTGCCGCAGATGTTCTTCCACGCGCTTCCGCTCGGTCAGGTCACGCAGCACGAACGCGCCGGCGAGCAGGCGTCCGGAATGCGCGTCCTGGATTCCGAAGGCGTTGCACTCTACCGCAATCGGCTCACCGGTTTCGATGTGCCGGAGCTGGCCGTCGAAGTCCCAGGATTCACCCTGCCACAGTCGCGGCAGGACATCGCGCGTGATAGTTGCGCGGGAGTCTTCGTGCCAGAAGCTCATCAGAGAAATCCCGGCAGCCAGCGACTCCTCGGTGATACCGATCAGGTCCCGCCCCGCCTTGTTCAGGTACAGAACCCGCCAATCAGCGGCGACCATTGCGATGAAATCACCGGCGTTGTCCACCAGTGACACAAACCGCTGGACGTCTTCCTGCATCCGCACCCGGCCGGTGACATCGATTGCCAGTACCAGCCGGGACCGCATCCCGCCATAAAGGACTTCCTGGCTCGAGACCTCCACCTCGATCCGGCTGCCGTCCTTACGGCAATGACGAAACCTCCCACCCAGGGTGAGGCCGGGCGCTCTGCGGCGCAGTCGCTCGTCAAAGGCGGGGAGATCCTCTGGAGGCTGGACATCGCGGATCGTCATCCGGAGAAATTCTTCTCGGGTCCAGCCGTACTGATCGATCGCAGACTGATTGACGTCGAGAAAGCGAAGCGATTCGAAGTCGTAGACCCACATGGGTGCAGGGATGCGCTCGAACAGGCTGCGATATCGGGTTTCGCTGGCCAGGATTTCCGCCTCGGCCCGCTTTCGCTCGCTCGCGTCCAGAATGAAGGAGGTCCACTCGAGTGGTTCGTGCCCGGTCACGGCACCGCCGACCACGACGGGAATGCGGGTGCCATCCTTGCGGAATAATTCCTTCTCGAAGGGGCGAACAACTCCGGTGTCGGCCAGCTCGCGGAGCGCGCGCTCGTCGGCCTCGGCATGTTCGGGCGGACTGATCGCCTTCCACTGGAGCTGGCCTTCAAGCATTTCCGTTCGAGAATAGCCGACCAGATCGAGGAAGGCTTCGTTGGCTTCAAACACGCGGTCGCGGTCGCCCACTAACACGCCCATGACACCGGAGTCGAACAGCGCCCGGAACCGGGCTTCGCTTTCGCGAAGCGCGGCAAGCAGCCGCTCGCGCTCCTCCTCGCTCCGGACCCGCGCCGTCACATCGAGCACGGTTGCGCCTACCCATAGCACCCGCCCCCATGGTCCGCGCACGGGGAAGACATTGCCGTAAAAATCACGATTTGACTCGCGCCCTCCTGGCTCGCCGAGTCGGACGTGCACACCGAGGACCGGCTCGCCAGTTTCCAGCACTCGGCGGAGCAGCGGCTCTCCCACCTGCCACGCCCGCGCTGGAATCAGCTCCTTGACGGGGCGGCCGACGTGCGCTTCCGGGGAGATGCCGTTGTATTGCGCGAATGCCTTGTTGACCCGAACGAAACGCAGCTCGCGATCGGCGAACCCGATCCCGATCGGTGTCGCCCCGAGGGCGGATTCGAGCATGTCTGCGAGGGGGACGCCGTGGCTTCCCGGCATTTTTGGACGGCGGAACCGGAGGACCATCTCCCGAGCGAGCCAGCCGGCGCCGACACCGGCGAGAACAATCAGCAACGTGAGTGGCCAGTCCAGAACAGCGAACTCGATCCCCACGTCACTCAGCTCCCTGGGAGTTGATTGAACTCACCGGGTGCCGATCGGGCGCAGCCGTCCGGACCGTACGTCCGGGAACTCCGCGCGACAGCGGGGGACATGCGCGGAGTTTTGGGAGAGGACCCATTCTCCGCTCGACAGGCGTGCGTAGGTACAAAGTTGCACGACCATGGCGTTGCTGTCGGCATCCTGACATTCAGGCCAGGGCTGCGCCGACTGACTGTCGCGCCAGGGGCCGCGCTGCTCGATCACGTTGCGGCAGGCCGGCGTCATAGCGGCGACTTTGGGTTCGATCGGGGTCGTGAACTGCTCGACCGCGAGCGCTCTCGCGGGTGGCGGCGCCTTTGCGGCGACCGGGTCAATTTTGGTCGAGGTGGCTGGTGAGGGAGCCGGCGTGGAGTCCCGGTGCGAACCCGGTGGCACCGGCGTGAGCGTGTCGGCATTGGGGGCGCCTGCGGCCAGAGGATTCTCCTCGAGCTCTGAATCCGGAGGCTCGCCGCCAACCCAGCGTTCCCGTTTCTCGGCATTGATGCTGAGCTTGAGCGCGACGCCGACGCCGAGGAGCGTCAGAAAGAAAAGCGTCAACCAGAGCATCCGGTCCGCCTGCTTGCTCTTGAGCACGCGGCGCAGCATACAATAGATCTTAGGGGTATCGTGTTCCGCGCGCCACAGTAACTTTCACGGCCTGTGCCTGCACGCCTGATCGATCTGCCCGACACGCTGCTCGAGCGACCCGCCGACGAGGCCGCGCGTCTGATTGCGCTCCGCCTCCTCTCGGATGTCGCGATAGCACGCCTGCGCCTCGGTCGCCCGGAGGATCTGGAAGCCCTTCATGATTTCCGAGTGGCTCTCCGACGCTTGCGAAGCGCGCTGCGCGCCTGGCGTCCGCACCTCACTGGTGCGATCAGTAAGCGTTCACGACGCCGGCTTCGCGCACTGGCGAGGGCAACCGGACGAAGCCGGGATCTGGAGGTCCATCTCGCCTGGGTGCGGGCCCGGGCAACCAACTTGAAGGAGTATCAGCGACCCGGCGCCGACTGGCTGCTCACCCGAATGGAGGCAAGGAAGGTTCGAGCTGACCGGAGGCTGGAGGCGCGTCTCGAGGACGAGTTCGAGCGCAGTGAGCTGAGGCTGCGTGCCGGCTTGTCCAGCGTCCGGGTGCTGGTGGTGCCGCCGCTCGCGGTGCCGCACTCGGCAACCGGAGGTGGCGTTCTGGGTCGGCTGATCGGTGACCTTGGGGTGGAGTTGGCCCATCGCCTGGCTGCCGTGCGCTCCATCGCCGATCAAGTCGAAGCTCATCAGGCGCGGATTGCCGGGAAGCGGCTCCGCTACGTGCTGGAGCCGTTGGCATCCAAGATCGAGGGTGCGCCGGCGATCATTGCCAGACTGAAGGCGCTGCAAGACGGTCTCGGGCGCCTGCACGATGCTCACGTTTTCGCCGCTTACCTCGCGCGGGCATTACAGATCGCGGCGGCGGAACAAGCACGGCGGGTTTCCCGCGAGCTGTTGGCGTGGGCCGCCCCCGAGGCGGAGGCGCGGGAAGCGGCCCCCGGTGAAGACGACCCGCGGCTGGGGCTGGTTGCTCTGGCACAAAGGCTTCGGGAGGAGGCCGAGACGGCATATGCCGAGCTCAAATCGGTCTGGCTGGATGCTGGATCGGCCTCGTTGCTGGGCGAGGTTGCGAGCCTTTCGCAGCGCCTGACGGCCGAGCCTGCCGTCTCCGTTGGAGCCGAGCCGCCCGGGGCCTTTTAAAGGCGACTCCAGAGCGTTCCGGAAGCCTCGCGGAACCATGGACGGCAGAGTAGCATAGATGTTCGAGGCTCACCCGAGACAAGCTCATGAACCGAGGCTGGCCGGCTCTTGCGCCGCTCGTCTCCTGTCTTGCCGTCACCACTGCATTGGCTCAGAACGGTGACGGGAAAGCCGAGGTACGACGGCTGTTTCGCGAGGATACCCCGCTCGTCCTGACGCTGAATGCGGACTTCCGGGAAGTTTCCGCGAACCGCGATACGATCAATAAGAAGCGATTTGCCGCGAGCCTCACGTTCCCGGGTGATTCCGGCCCGCAATCCATTACGGTCGAGCTGGCCACGCGCGGGCATTTTCGACTGCGCAGCTCCACCTGCGGTTTCCCGCCGCTCAGGGTCTTCTTTCCCAAGGATCAGGTCAAAGGAACGCCTTTCGCCGGCAACGGTTCGCTCAAGCTGGTCACCCACTGCGACAAGAACCAGCGGTATGAGCAGAATCTCCTGGTCGAATATGGCATCTATCGCGCGCTGAACCGGCTTACCGATTGGAGTCATCGAGCCCGACTTGTCCACGTGACCTATGCGGATTCTCGGGATTCGACCAAGAACCTGACTCGCTGGGGGTTCTTCCTGGAGGCCGACAAGGACGTGGCCAAGCGCAACGGCGGCCAACTCTTCAAGTCGTTCGGCACTTATTCCGAAATGGATTCGACCCAGATGGACCTGGTGGGTGTCTTCCAGTATCTGATCGGCAACACGGATTGGTCGGTCATCATGGGGCACAACATTGAGCTGGTGCAGATCCCGGGACAGAGTGTCCTCTACCCGGTCCCTTATGACTTCGACTTTTCAGGACTGGTGGACGCAAGCTACGCCAGGCCGGATCCACGGATGCCGATCAAGAGCGTTCGGCAGCGGCTTTATCGCGGCATGTGCCGAACGCCTGAACGGATAGCGCCGATGCTGGCTCGAATGCTGGCAGCGCGCGACACAATCAACCGGGCGTTTGCGACCTTGCCGGATCTCGATCCCAAGCGACTGAAGGACGTTCAGAAGTATCTGGACGAGGGGTTCAAGGCATTTGCGACGCCAAAGAACTTCATGCCTGAGCAGGAATACGTGTGCTCCAAGACCCGCGAATGATCTAGACCCCACTGCCTTACCTTCACTCTCTCATACTGGTCGGCCTCGGGAACGTGGGCCGTAGTCTGCTGGGGGTACTGGCCTCGCAGGCGGATCTCCTTCGGCAGCGTTACGACATCGTCTTCCAAGTGGTAGGTGCGGCCGACTCGACCGGTGCCGCTGTCGACCCAAACGGCCTCGACCCGGCTCTGCTACTCGAAGCGAAGCGGCGCGGCGGTGTGGCCGGTCTGCCTTCCATCGGCCGGCCGGGAATGTCCGCTGTCGAACTGGTCCAGAGCAGGCGAGCGACGGTCGTGCTCGAGTCCACCCCGGTCGACCTCCGCACCGCGCAGCCGGGCCTCGATGTGTGCCGCACCGCACTGCGCCGCAGAACGGCCGTGGTGCTGGCCAACAAGGGGCCCCTCGCCTTGGCATACGGGGAGCTGGCCGGACTGAGCGACCTCACTGACCCGCGCGCCCCGGCGCTTCGGTTCAGCGCGTGTGTCGGGGGGGCACTCCCGACAGTCGATCTTGGTCGTCGGGTTCTGGCGGGCGCCAGAGTGCTCAAGGTCGAAGCCGTGCTCAACGGCACCACGCAGTTCATCTTGCGGGAAATGGAAGCGGGACGGACGTTCGGAGCGGTCTTGACGGAAGCACAGCGACGGGGGCTGGCTGAGACCGATCCATCGCTCGATGTCGACGGATGGGACGCCGCAGCCAAGCTCGTCATCGTGGCCAATGCCGTCCTGAAGCAGCCGGCGACCATCCGGGACGTCGAAGTGGAAGGCATCGGTAACGTGACGCCGGAGCTCCTCGCCGCGGCATTGGCCAGGGGCGAGCGGGTAGTCCTTTTTTGCCTTGCGGAGCCGGCGGGAACCCGCGACGGTCGTTTTCGATTGCGGGTTGGGCCGATGGCGCTTCCTCGCGCGCATCCGTTGGCCCGGATGGACGCTGAGGAGATGGGTGTGGTTTACTACACTGACATCGCGGGCCGTGCCACGGCTCTAACGCTCGAGCGAGATCCGATTCCCACGGCCAGCGCCATGCTCCGCGACCTGCTCGACGTCGTCGGCGCAATTCCAAACCGATGATAGGCCTGAGCTGATAAGCTCGGTTTTGGTCTTGCGCCGGGAAGAACGGAAGGCCTAACGTTCAGATAGTGCAGGTGCTGCCGCAACCGTGACTGTTGTCACCGCCGGAATTCGAGTCGGCGGTGTACGCTTGGCGAACAGTCGATTGATGAGTCGGGATTTCAATGCGGCTCGGCGTGGTTGGCTCCGGATGCTGTGCGCTCTGGCTGTTCACCGTTTTGGTGAGCGGATGCGGCCCGCGCCGTGCGGCGGACAATGGAGTCGCTCCCGACCCCAACGAGCCCACACCGCTGACCGTCAGAAACGACAATTTGATGGACGCCATCGTTTTTGTTTACCACGATGGCCAGGCGACGCGAGTGGGAACGGTGACTGCGGCTTCGAGCGCCAACTTCATGCTCGCACCGTGGCTACTGGGGCCAACCCGCAACATCAATCTGGCCGCGCATCCTATAGGATCGCCAACCTCAATCAATACTGAATTGATCCACGTACAGGTCGGTCAATTTATCGAGTGGCGGCTCGCGAGCGATCTCGCTACGTCTTCCGTCTCAGTCTACTAATTCTGACCCTGCTTCATCCTGGGACAGCTAGCCGGCCAGCACGCGGGCTCGCTACGTTTCGAACATGCCTGTTACCCTTCGCCCGGTTCCCCGTTTGGGGCATGTTGCCAGGGCTCTGGTGTTGCTGGCCGCGTTCTGCGTCGGCCTCGCTGTGCAGCTCCTGGGTGACACCCGCTCGCATTGCCGTCGCCACGCGGAGCACGGACGCTCCCACGCTGAATCGGCCGTCGTGGTCGCGGCATCGGCCTCCTCGTGCGACCATTGTCCCAATCCGCAATGCGGGGTGACGGTCTCCTGTGCAGGGGGATCAAGCACCGGCATAGTGGGCTCGGGCCCCAGGGTCGTCTGGGCCGAGCCTCGCCGTTTGATCGATGACCTGCAGCCGATCGTGGTCGGTTCGCGGACACACCCACCTTTAACCCCGCCACCCCAAGCGATCGCGTAGTCCCCGCCGGACAACCCGCGGCAGTTCGGCATCGACTGCGAGGATTGCATCATGAAGAGCCTGGCCCCGGTCGCCATTGCGGCCGGCATTCTTTCATTCGTGGCGCGACCGGCGTCCGGACAAATCGACTATCGAAATCTGGACGAGGGGCGCCCGGTCGCCACCGAGGATGCGTATTCGATCGAGCGCTTCGGTTTCGAGCTGTTAGCCCCGTATCGGTTCGAGGCCGATCATATCGGAGCGAACAATCACGTAGTCTCGCCCGAGCTCGAGTACGGCCTTTTGCGCAACACGCAGGTCGGGATCAGGAGCTTGCTCGCTGCAGTCAGCGATGCCGGCACTACCGATTGGGGGCTCGCAGGACTGCGCGTGTTCGGTCTCTACAATTTCAATACCGAAAGCGCCGGCTTGCCTGCTTTGGCGGTGCGAGCCGAGACGGCGATCCCTTTGGGGCGGCTCGCTGGGGACGCCTTCGGCCTTGCGCTGGAGGGGATCGCCACCCGCTCTTGGGGCGCGACGCGAGCGCACATCAACGCCGGCGTCCGTATCGGCACCGATACCGACATCAGCTCTGTAGATGCGCTCCCCCGCTGGCAGGTGAGCGGGGCCATCGACCACACGCTTCTGCGCCAGAGCCTGCTGGTCATCGGGGAAGTGCTCACCCAACGGGAGACAAGCGGCGCATCCATCGAGGTCAATCTTTCTGCCGGGGTTCGATGGCAGTGGCAACCGACGCTTGTGCTCGACTTCGGCCTGAGTCGCAGGCTCGCGTCCAACGGCCCTGACCTCGGACTGACAGTGGGACTCTCACACGCATTTGCCGTTCGGAGCCTGATTCCAGGAGCCGACCCATGATCGAGACACGTTGGTCGGGCGGGCGCGCTTTGGCTGTGGTCCTAACTCTTCTGGCCGCAGGTGGCCTGTGTCGCAAAGCGGCTGCGCAGGAGGGCAGGGACGAGCAGTTCTATTACCCCGGTTCGTTCAACTGGCAGTTTCTGCGTCGCTACCCTGGCGCCGCCCGGCTGTTCAACGCC
>JBKPOS010000025.1:0-5899 GCA_046733215.1 Gemmatimonadota bacterium | reverse complement strand
GGACTACGTTGAATACCATCGCGATCCCACGAATTGCGCCCTGCACGTGGTCGGCATCGTGACCTTGTTTCTAGGCGCGATTCTTCCACTCAGTCTGTGGCCTATCACGGTGTTCGGCCTTCAGGTCAATCTGGGAGTTCTCCTGGCCCTCCCGGTGCTAATCTATTGGATCCTGCTCGACATTCCGATCGGCCTGGCGATCGCCGGCGCGGCAGCGCTCCTGCTTTTTACTGGCGCGACAATCGCAAGCCATGCAAGCGGCACGATTGTCTGGACGATTTCAATTTTGTTGATCTTGTTTGGCATAACGATGCAGATCGTTGGGCATCAAGTGTTCGAGCGCCGTGCGCCGGCGCTGATAGACAACCCCCCTCACCTTCTCCTAGGCCCAGTGTTCGTGATGGCAAAATTATTCATTTCATTCGGGTTTAGGAGCGATCTCGCCGCGATAATTCAAAAAGGCTCGGTTTATCCGCAACAAAGCCAGGGCGGCGTGCAGCAAGATCGATGACCTGCGTTCTTGTCACGGGCGGTAGCGGCTTCATTGGCCAGCACTTGGTGGCAACGCTCGTCGCGAGCGGCCGGCAAACGCGCGTTCTCGATCTACGCCCTCCGGGCCGCGCCGTGACAAATGCGCAGTACATCAAAGGTTCGGTGCTCGACCGTGAAATGGTGGGTCAGGCGCTCGATGGGGTCGACGAGGTGTATCACCTTGCCGGCCTGCCTGGCATGTGGGTGGCGCACAAAGACGACTTTCATGCTGTCAATTGCCGCGGCACCGAGGTCGTTATTTCAGCTGCACGCGAGCGTGGCGTTACGCGGTTCCTCCATTGCTCGACCGAATCCATCCTGTTTCGTTCGTCGCCCGCAGGAGGCGATGTGGAAGACACCTTGCTGACCGCCGACGATATGCCGGGCCCGTATACACGCTCGAAATTGCTCGCCGAGAAACTGGCGATGGAAGCCGCCGCGTCTGGATTTCCGGTTGTGATCGGCAGCCCGACAATGCCGATCGGACCTCACGACCATAACCTTACACCACCGACGGCGATGCTCCGGCATTTTCTCGGCAAGCGCTTTCAGTTTTATCTCAATTTCGTCCTGAATCTCGTCGACGTGCGTGACGTCGCAACGGGCCTGATTCTTGCCATGGAACGCGGAAAGGTCGGCCATCGGTACATTCTCGGCGGCGAAAGCATTCCACTCAAAAAGCTCCTCGAATATGTCGCCGCGATCAGCGGCCGCGATAGCCTACGCGTTCCCGTCCCCGGACGCCTCGCCGAAGTGACTGCTGCTATACTGGAGTTTATGGCCGACCACATAACGCGCACGCCTCCTTCCGCCACGGCAGAGGCAGTCCGGATTGCATTGCGATCTACAGCCCTCTCGACGGAAAGGGCGCAGCGGGAGCTCGGCTACGCGCCGCGCCCCATTGAATCCGCCCTGCGGGAAACCATAACCTATTTGGCCGACACACATGCCGCTTAGTCTCCACCAAATTTTGGCATCGGTCTGGAGCGGGTGGCTTGCCACCTGGCCGACCCAGCTGATTGCTGTCATCTGGATCGGTTGGCTTATTAGTTGGACGCTGGGATCATTCTGGGCAGCTCGAACGGTCAAGCGGCCAGTGACCTGGCGTGCACGCGTTCACCGGTTCTTCGTCATCATTGGAGGACTCCTGCTCACGCCGTGGATTGCGCAGATCCTGGGCGAACGCCCGCTATGGAACGCCGGCAATGGCGTTACGTATGTGCTTGCAATTGTTGTCCTGGCGGGAGTCCTGTTCACGTGGTGGGCACGAATTCATCTCGGACGTTTTTGGTCGAACGAGATTACGCGAAAAGAGGGCCATCGGGTCATCGATACCGGCCCGTACGGGCTTGTACGCCATCCGATCTATACCGGGCTCATCGCCGCGATACTGGCAACGGGTCTCGCTGTCGGGACGGCGACGGCCATTCTCGGCGCGGTGCTCATTTCCATTGGCTTGTCGGTGAAGGCGCGCGCCGAAGAAAGATTTCTCACCTCAGAACTGGATCTGAGCGCATACGAGTCCTACCGCCGCCGGGTTCCGATGCTGATACCCTTCCTCCCTCACCGGTAGCTGCATTCTCGACTTTAGGACAGCAATCTAAAGCGCGGAGAGGATCGCGCTTATCACTTTTTGCTGTATGATTTCGTTCTTGTCGATCGTTATGTGACCAACACCGCCAGGTATATTCTCTACGTCGACATTCGACAGCTGCCCCTGCAAGTTTTTGCCCCGAGCAACGCGTGTGCCCGCGCCATTGCCGATATAGAAATTAATATAGCGGCCGACCTTGCCTGAGAGTGTCGTCTGAAACACCGAATCCAAACCGATGGCCAACTTGACCGGGGCGCCGAGCCTGGTCAGGCGATCGACCATGTCCGGCAGAACCGTTGCGCCAGAGGAGTGTCCGACCAGAATAATGGTCCGCACCTTACCGCTTCTGTATGCAGCCGCGGCGTCGTCCGCCACCGACGACCAAAAGAGATAGTTCGTTACCGTAGCCTGAATGCCCCGCTGTTCGAGCTTGGCCGCAATCTGGTCCATCCCCAAAGAAAAGACGTTGAGCACGCCTCTCATCAGGTAAACGTGAGCCGTCGATCGGGAAGGCGACGGTCCCTGCGCGCGAGCGCCACTGGGAACTGCAAGCAACAGGAATACAACTGCTAACGCCGGCAGCGGACGCAGCCATCGCCGATATGCAACCCTGTCGGCAAATCGAAAGCACCCGCCATCCGACCTCATTTCATTCCCCTCCAAAGAGCTGTGCATCGCGGCCAAACAACCGTCCGTCCCGCATACCAATTTTAGCCGCATCAGCCTGGATTCCAAGCGTATTACGGGGGGTTCTGCAGCGCGTTAAAATCTGCTTACTCATCTGACATAGATTACCCCGCCAAAAGTGCCGATCGAGCAATACCTCCTCGCTTATTGGAGTGCGTCCAACTGGCCCGGAGTACTGCCATGAGCGATATGCGGATTTCCACCGGCACGATGATGCGGATCAGCGAGGCGGCGCGCGACAATATTGCGGCCGGCATCTGGTTCGCCGTGCTTGCCGGCGCGCTATTTCTGACTGCCCACGGTCAGTCTATTTTGATGACAGCGGGACTCATGCTTGAGTTGACCGCGGCCTATTCGACCTTCGTATTGTGCGGAAAGGCGGCTCGCAGCCCGTTCGTCCACGCGGCGCCTTACGCATTCGCGCTTGCAGGCGCAGTCTTCCTTTGTCTCGCTCCCGATTTCCGGAATGCCATCCAAGCCAGCCTGGTTTTTCTGGGGGTTACGGCATTGATGCACGGATCCGTCGTCTACAGCGCGCCAAAAAACTCGACTGAGACGGAAGACCCGGCCTACGCCAGCGCGGCCTGACGTCGCCTCACCTTCAATCCCCCTGAAAGAGTGGCGCGGCCGCTAGTTGCGGCGCGTCGACGGATCTCGCGTCATGTTCTTGGCAGCAAGTTCGTCGAGATAGTCCTGCCAGTGCGACGCGTAATTGCGCCCAAGGTCGTGCAGGTAGTCCCAGCCGAAAATGCCGGTCGAATGCATGTCGTCGAAGACCAGCCGTACGGCGTAGTTGCCGACCGGCAAAACCTCAAGAATCTCGACGTTCCGCTTACCGGGGACGGTCTTTCGCTCTTCTTCTGAATGGCCTTGTACCTCTGCGCTCGGGCTCTTTATCCGCAGGTATTCGGCCGGCAATTCGAAGCGCTCTCCGCTGTCAAAGGTAACGGTCAGGGCCTTGCGGTCTTTCCGCAGCCGCAATTCGGTCGGCCACACTTGCGCATCGGTCATCAGTTTACGAACCGTACAGTGCCTGCAACGCTGAGGTCGTAGCCGCCAAGTTCGCGTCCACGCATAGCAAAGTCCGGCGAATGAAAAAATTTCAACAGCGACTGCAACGGAGGGCGAAAATAGTCACGCTGGCGCATCACCACGTCGAAGGGCTCCCAAACAATCGGAACGAAATCGAGCCCGGCCGCGTTTGCGACACCGCGCGTGGCAATTCCGGTATCGGCGCGGCCAGCGCGAATTGCCTGCGCAACGTCAGGGCCGGTCGGGCAGACAGGCGCAACGGAGGCAAGCTGGTCCAGCGCAATGTCGCCGCGGTGCAATAATGCCAGGAGCAACAGCTGTGCGCCGGCGCCCTTCGGCCGCACGGCGATGCGTGCGCGTTTCTTGCGGATATCCTCGATCGAGCCGAGCTTGAGCGGATTCCCCGCCGCGACCAGGAACCCCTGTTCGCGACGGCAAAACGCAATCATCACGGCATCCTGCAGGTCATTGCGACTTCGCAGGGCATCGACGTTGGCGTCGGCGTTGAGGTCGTCCAGCGCGTGCAAATGAATCGCCGCGGCAATCGCTTCGCCGGCGGCGAAGCGGGAAAAACCCGCCTCGCTGCCGAGCGCCAGCGTCGCCAGGCCCGAGCCGCTTTCGCGCAAGGCCCACTCGAAGAGTGGATCATGGCTGCCACTGACGATGGGTGCCGGGTCAGGCCGCGCTGTGCCCGCAGGTCGTGAGATGCTGGAGACGAGCCAGTGATCGAGTTCGGCCTTCGGAAACAACCAGCGGCCGGTGACCTTCGTGCAGGGGACCGTCCCCTCCGCCACCATTTCGTAGATCTTGCGCTCCTTTAGTCGGAGATAGGCGGCAGCCTCGGCCGTGGTGAAAAGTTGCATGACTCCAGCCTGCACCGATATGCACCCATTTTAGGATGCCCAAAAGCACAAAAATAACAAGGGCGTGCGCAAAGAGGCCGCGCCTACAGGCCCTTAAAGTTTCTGATTAACGAAATCTTTCCCGGCTGCCCGTCGACCGGGCAATCAATTTAGGGGTTTAGCCAATTTTGCCGTTTATTTGAGTGCAATTCACGGGAGATGTAACTGTGATTGAACGCCGTAAATCCGGGCGCTCGCGTGTTTTGAAGAGCGCAAAACTTGTTCTCGGTCGCTCCGCGATCATCGATTGTGTCGTGCGCAATGTGACCAATAGCGGCGCGCGCATTCAAATCGCAAACACAGTTGAGCTGCCGAAAGGCTTCGAGATGACCTTCGATGGTGGCTACTCGATCCGGCCGTGCCGGCTCGTCTGGCGGACGGTGACCGAGACGGGGGTGGAATTCGTCTAGACGTGGCGCTCCCTAGGGGACTCGAACCCCTGTTTTCGCCGTGAGAGGGCGACGTCCTGGGCCGCTAGACGAAGGGAGCTAGGGACCCTCGAAATAGCCTCGATCCGGGAAGTCCGCAAGCGTTGAACCGGGTTCTTGCAGCCGGCGATGTGCCGTTCCACCCTGCACCATCTGCAGGGAGTTTCGCATGCTCGACAGGATAGCCGACCTGGTGAACGGCGATGCCAGGCTTGTCCACCGCGGCCGTTTCGTCGACACGACCTTTATGATCGTGGTCGATGACGAGTACACTCTGCTGCGCGTGCAGGAAGGCCGCGTGACCAATGTAGTGCCGGGTCCATTCATCACGCCCAACTACAGTTTTTGTTTGCGGGCCTCGGGGAGTGTCTGGGAACAATTCTGGCAGCCGCTGCCGCCGCGCGGCTACACTGATATTTTCGCTCTGGTAAAGCAGAAGCTCATGCAGGTCGAAGGCGACCTGCACCCATTCATGGCCAATCTGCTCTATTTTAAGGACGTCATCGCCGCCCCGCGCCGGGAGGGCAAACGATGAGCCCACAGTACGAAGCAATTACCGGCCGCTATCTGCGCTGCAACCTGCTGGGAGAACCGCATCGCCTGTATATTGAGGAAGCCGGACAGGGCATTCCTCTGCTTTGCATGCACACGGCAGGGGCCGACACCCGCCAGTATCGCGGCTTGCTGAACGACAGCCGCATCACAAAAAACTTCCGTGTGATCAC